>NZ_JBIVKJ010000013.1:126413-206837 GCF_044750705.1 Kitasatospora sp. NPDC088783 | reverse complement strand
CGCTGTTGAGTTCTCAAGGAACGGACGCTTCCTTCGAGCCGCATTCCTGCGGACCCTCCGGGCGCTTCGTTCTTTCGTGTTCCCAGCTTATCAGACGTTTTCCGCTCCGTTTTCCGGAGTTTCATTCGATCCGATTCGCTTTCGCCTTTCGGCGCTCCCGAACTCTACCAGAGTTATTCGGTCCGCTTTTCCATCCGGAATTCGAATGGACGCGCGACGAATCGCTCATCGGGGTTTGGGGGGTTCCGCCTCCCGGTCCCAGCCGGTTCAGGCGACTCGGACTACGTTAGGTCACCAGGACGGGCGAGTCAAACACGACGGGGCCGGATCTGGCTGGATCCGACCCCTGTTCGCGGTCTCCGCAGGTCAACTGCGGTCTGGTTCAAGCCGTCTGCCGACAGCTGACGAGCGGACGACTGGCGAGCGGACGACTCACGCGCCGGCGAGTTCGACGGCGGCGAGGTTGCGCTTGCCGCGGCGCAGGACGAGCCAGCGGCCGTGCAGGAGGTCGTCGGTGGTGGCGACGGCTTCCTCGTCGGTGACCTTGGCGTTGTTGAGGTAGGCGCCGCCCTCCTTGATGGTGCGGCGGGCGCCGGAACGGCTGGGGGCCAGGCCGGATTCGACCAGTAGGTCGACGAGCTGGCCGAGTTCGGTGACCGTCGCCTTCGGGACCTCGGCGAGGGCCGCGGCGAGGGTGGCGGGTTCGAGGTCGGCGAGGTCGCCCTGGCCGAAGAGGGCCTTGGAGGCGGCGACGGCGCGCTCGTACTGCTCGGCTCCGTGGACGAGGGTGGTGAGTTCCTCGGCGAGGGCGCGCTGGGCGAGGCGGGCGGCGGGGCGTTCGGCGGTGTCGCGTTCGAGCTGCTCGATCTCCTCGTGGCTACGGAAGGAGAAGATCCGCAGGAACTTGGGGATGTCGCGGTCGTCGGCGTTCAGCCAGAACTGGTAGAAGGCGTAGGGGGTGGTGAGTTCGGGGTCGAGCCAGACGGTGCCGGACTCGGTCTTGCCGAACTTGGTGCCGTCGGCCTTGGTGATCAGCGGGGTGGCGAGGGCGTGCACGGAGCGGCCCTCGGCCTTGCGGATCAGGTCGCTGCCGGCGGTGAGGTTGCCCCACTGGTCGCTGCCGCCGGTCTGCAGGGTGCAGTCGTAGCGGCGGTTCAGTTCCAGGAAGTCCATGCCCTGGAGGATCTGGTAGCTGAACTCGGTGTAGCTGATGCCCGCGTCGGAGTTGAGGCGGCGGGCCACCGCCTCCTTGGCGATCATGTTGTTGACGCGGAAGTACTTGCCGACGTCGCGCAGCAGCGAGATGGCCGACATGCCGGACGTCCAGTCCAGGTTGTTGACCATGCGGGCGGCGTACTCGCCCTCGAAGTCGAGGAAGCGGGCCACCTGACCGCGCAGGCGCTCGACCCAGCCGGCCACCGTCTCGGGGTCGTTGAGGACGCGCTCGGCGGTGGGCTTGGGGTCGCCGATCAGGCCGGTCGCGCCGCCGACCAGGCCGAGCGGGAGGTTCCCGGCCTGCTGGATGCGGCGCATGGTGAGGATCTGGACCAGGTTGCCGAGGTGCAGGCTGGGGGCGGTCGGGTCGAAGCCGCAATAGAACGTGACCGGGCCGTCCGCGAACGCCTTGCGCAGTGCGTCCTCGTCAGTGGACAGGGCGATCAGCCCGCGCCACTGCAGCTCGTCGACGATGTCGGTCACGGTCCCGCGTCTCCTTCGGTCGGGTGCCCGGCGCGGTGGGCCCGGTGGGCGGCGCGCCTGGACGGTTCCAGCGGGGTAGAGCCTACGCGCTCGGGGTCCGGGGGTTTCGGCGCAGGTCGGTGGGCGGGGGCGGAAATTCCGTTGTTCGGGGGGAGGCGGGCGTTCACAGTGGTGCCACCGCCGTGCGGCGGGGGCGAGCACTGGAGGTGGCCCGTTATGCGCAACACCCTTGTCCTGAACGCGAGCTACGAACCGTTGAGCACGGTGCCGCTGCGCCGTGCCGTGGTGCTGGTCCTACAGGACAAGGCGGTGGTCGAGCAGGCGCATCCGCTGCGGGTGGTGCGCGGTTCGGGGGTGCAGCTGCCGGTGCCGCGGGTGATCAGGCTGACCAGGTACGTGCGGGTGCCGTTCCGACAACGGGCTCCGTGGTCGCGGCGGGGGGTGCTGGCGCGGGACCAGTTCCTGTGCGCGTACTGCGGGCGGCGGGGCAGCACGGTGGATCACCTGGCGCCCAAGTCGCGCGGTGGGGCGGACAGTTGGCTGAACACCGTGGCGGCCTGCGGGGAGTGCAACCAGCGCAAGGCGGACCGGACGCCGGAGCAAGCGGGGATGCGGCTGCTGCGGCGGCCGTTCGAGCCGACGCCGGAGGCGACGTTGATGCTCGCGCTCGGGTTGCGGGCGGGTGAGCTGGGGGAGCTGGCCGCCTGGCTGCCGGGGGGCCGGAGCTCAGCGGTGACCGCAGCGGCGACCGTACCGGCGGTCGCACCGGTGGCCGTACCGGTGGCCGTACCGGCGGTGACCGTGCCGGTGACGGCGAGCGCGTGAGAGACCGACGGGCCCGACCTGATCAGGGGACAGGTCGGGCCCGTCGTCGTGCTGCGGGCCGCGGCTGAGCGAGGTGGGCCGCAGCTGAGCGGGGCGGGGTCAGCCCTTGCTGGTGAAGGCGGTGACCGCGCTGTAGTTGGAGGCGTGCTCGGGGACGGCCACCAGGTGCCCGGTGGAGGTGCGCACCCGGCCGGCCGTGAGCAGCGAGCCGGTGCCCTGCGGGAAGGCGCCGCCCTGGGTCTCCTGGCCGCCGGAAAGCGCGAAGCGGCTGAGGTGGGCGGGCTGGTCGCCGTGCTCGTCGGCGGCGACCACCAGGCCGCCGGCGTCGACCCCGATCGGGCGGGCCTTGCTCTTCTCGGCGACGGGGGTGCGCCACTGCGGCTTGCCGGTGGTGAGGTCGTAGGCGGTGATCGCGGTGGGGTTGCCGCCGCTCTCGGGGACGACCGCGGCGAACATCGTGCTGCCCTGGAAGTACACGCCGGGGACGGGGTCGAAGCCGCCGCGGCCGACGTCCAGCCGGCCGCCGCCCTCGACGGCGAGCGGGATCTCGGCGGCCGGGTCACCCTCGGCGCCCCAGGCGAACACCCGCTCGTCCTCGGGCTTCTCGCCGGTGGTGAGCACCACGGCGGGTTCGGCGGAGAGCACGGTGACGGTGGTGGGCTGGTTGTTCAGGCCGCGCCAGAACCTGACCTTGCCGTCGGAGACGTTGAGCGCGACGGCCTGGTCGGCGGGCGTGGAGTCGGCGCAGCGGCTGTGCAGCACCACGACGGAGGCGCCGGCGTTGCCGGAGAGCGTGCAGAACTTGCCCTGGCCGGTGTACTGCCAGGCTTCGGCGCCGTCGGCGGCGGCCCAGGCGGCGGCCTTGTCCTCGCCGACCGCGATCACCTTGTCGTCGGTGACGGCGACGTGGGTGGTGTAGCCGTCCTTGGCGTCGGAGAGCGTCTTCGTCCAGACCGCCTGGCCGGACTTGGTGTCGACGGCGGCGACGGTGCTGCACGGGCTCTTCGGGTCGGCGGCGGGGCGGTAGACGACCGCGCCGAGGCCGGAGCCGTTGACGGCCGGGGACAGGCCGCAGGGGACGGCGCCGTCGGCGGGGGCCTTGAGCTCCCAGGTGGGCTTGCCGTCGGCGAGGGCGTAGGCGTGCACGCCCGTCCCGTCGGCGCGGACCACGGTGTCGGCCAGCAGCCAGCTGCCGGCCAGGGTGTCGTCGGCGCCCTGGGTGTCGGCGGCGGCCTGGGCGGCGGCCACCGTCCAGGCCTTGGTGTGGGCGACGGCGATGTTCTGCGAGCCGCCCTGGGCGGCCCGGGCGGCGGGCGTCTCGGCGTCGTCGTCGGACGTCGCGAGCACGCCCGCGGTGATCAGCACGGCCAGGGCGGCGACGCCCGCGCCGACCCGGATCGCCAGGCCGCGGCGGGTGGGCGCGCCCTCGCCGGAGAGCACCGCGGCCCGGGCCCGGGCGGCGAGGCCGGTGGCGGCGGGCCGCTCCCGGCCGGGGGTCGCCGCGCCGGACGGGCCGGTGGTGGCGGGGACGCCGTCGCCGCCGGGGGCGAACGGGTCCTCGGCGCTGGTCTGCGGGTAGTCGGAGGCGGGGGCCTGGCCGGACGCGGGGGCGGCCCCGGCGGCGGGCTGCTGCCCGTACGGTGCGGCCTGCGGCGGGTCGAACGGGCTCGGGCCGGGCTCGGCGGGCGCGTAGAGCTGCTGGGCGGACGGGTCCTGGTAGCCGGTCGGCTGCCCGGCGTAGGGCGCCTGCTGCTCCGGGTAGCCGTAGCCGTGCTGCGGCTGGTCCTGGTAGGGCTGGTCCTGGTAGGGCTGCTCCGGGTAGCCGTACGCCTGCTGCTGGCCGGGGTGGGGCTGCTGCCCGTAGGCGGTCTGCTGGTCCGGGTAGCCGTAGCCCTGCTGCTGCGGGTCGGCGTAGGACGCCTGCTGCTCCGGGTGGCCGTAGGGCTGCGGCTGCTCGCCGTGGGGCTGCTGCCCGTACGCCTGCTGTTCCGGGTAGCCCTGCTGCTGGGGGTACCACGGTTGCTGGTCGTACCCGGGGGTCGTGGATGGTTCCTGAGCCATGCGTTCCGTCCGTCCCGACTGCGGTCTGGCAAGGGGCCAGCATCTCACGGCGCGGGGGCGGGACTTGCCCGGGCTGCCGCGGGGGCCGACGGGGTCCGGGCGGGGCCGGACGGGGGCGGCGGGGGCGGGCGGGGTCAGGCGGCGTCGTCGAGGGCGCGGTCGATCAGGTGGGCGAGTGTGATGTCGAGGCTGGTCAGGCCGTCCGCACTGTGGGTGGTGAGCAGGAAGGTGAGGGTGCGCCAGCGGATGTCGATGTCGGGGTGGTGGTCGAGTGCCTCGGCCTGTTCGGCGACGGCGCCGACGACCCTGATCGCGGTGGGGAAGCTCGCGGTCTCGGCGGTGCGGGTGATGGCCTCGCCGGTGCGGGTCCACTGCGGGAGGTCGGCGAGGGCGTTGGCGATCTGCTCCTCGCTGAGGCGGGTGCGGCTCATGGCGGTCTCCGTCCGGGCTGCGGCCGCGGGGGCGGCCGTGACTCACCGCCGAGCCTACGTCGCCCGGGAAAGGCCCAGCCAGACGGGCCGCGACGGGGGCGGGGAGGGTCGGCGGGGGAGGTCGGCGGGAGGGCCGGGGAGGTTCAGAAGAAGAGCAGTTTGGTGACGGCGGCGAGGCCGACCAGCACGATCAGGGTGCGCAGCGCGATCGGCGGCAGGCGGCGGCCGATTTTGGCGCCGAACGCGCCGCCGAGGGTGGCGCCGACGGCGACCAGCAGGGCGGCGGTCCAGTCGATGCTGGAGGCGAAGAGGAAGAAGACCGCGGCGACGCCGTTGACGAGCATGGCGAGGACGTTCTTGATGCCGTTGACGGTCTGGAGGTCGTCGGGGAGCAGCATGCCCATCAGGGCGAGCAGCAGGACGCCCTGGGCGGCGCCGAAGTAGCCGCCGTAGACGCCGGTGAGGCCGATGCAGAACAGCAGCGGCCAGCCGCCGTCGGCGGTGGCGGCGGTGCCGGCGGCGGCGCGGCGGGCGGCCATCGCGCGGGCCACCCGGGGTTGCAGGACGACCAGGACCAGGGCGGTGAGGATGAGGACCGGGACGACGGCCTCGAAGGCGCTGCCGGGGAGGGTGACCAGCAGGGCGGCGCCGGTGAGTCCGCCGAGCAGCGAGGCGGTGCCGAAGCGGAGCAGGCGGTGGCGCTGGCCGGCGAGTTCGGCGCGGTAGCCGATCGCGCCGGCCAGTGAACCGGGCACCAGGCCGAGGGAGTTGGAGACGTTGGCGGTGACGGGGGGCAGGCCGACGGCGAGCAGGACGGGGAAGGTGATCAGGGTGCCGGAGCCGACGATGGTGTTGATGGTCCCGGCGGCGACACCGGCCAGCAGGACGGCGGTCATCTCCCACAGCGTCATCGGCTTCCCCCTCGTTGGCTGCTGTCGCGCCGGTCGATCATGCCGGAGCGGCGCGCGGCTTGGCCAGGGCGGTCCGCCATCCGGAACGCGCCCGGAACGCGCCCGGAACGCGCCCGGAACGCGCCCGGGCCCCGGCCGACGCGGACGTCGGACGGGGCCCGGGCGGGGTGCGGTGCCGGTTACTCGTCGATCTTGGGGTACTCGCGGGTGGGCTCGACCCGGGGGCGGGCGGTCTTGTTCTCGGTGTCCACCGGGCGCGGGCCGGTGGCCGGGTCGACCGGGACGCGGGTGGCGGACGGCGGGACGGCCGCCGCCGCGGGGGCGCCGCCGCCGCCGGTGACGCCCTGGAAGGCGCCGCCGAGGCCCTTGAGCGCGTCGCCGACCTCGCTGGGGATGATCCAGAGCTTGTTGGCGTCGCCCTTGGCGAGCTCGGGCAGGGTCTGGAGGTACTGGTAGGCGAGCAGCTTCTGGTCGGCGTCGCCCTCGTGGATGGCCTCGAAGACGGTGCGGATCGCGGCGGCCTCACCGTCGGCCTTGAGGACGGCGGCCTGCGCCTCGCCCTCGGCCTGGAGCACGGCGGCCTGCTTCTCGCCCTCGGCGCGCAGGATCTGGGCCTGCCGGGCGCCTTCGGCGGTGAGGATCGCGGCGCGCTTGTCGCGGTCGGCGCGCATCTGCTTCTCCATCGAGTCCTGGATGGAGGTCGGCGGCTCGATCGCCTTCAGCTCGACCCGGTTGACCCGGATGCCCCAGCGGCCGGTGGCCTCGTCCAGCACGCCGCGCAGGCCGGCGTTGATGACCTCGCGGGAGGTCAGGGTGGACTCCAGGTCCATCGAGCCGATGATGTTGCGCAGGGTGGTGACGGTGAGCTGCTCGATGGCCTGGATGTAGCTGGCCACCTCGTAGGTCGCGGCCCGCGGGTCGGTCACCTGGTAGTAGATGACGGTGTCGATGTTGACGACCAGGTTGTCCGAGGTGATGACGGGCTGCGGCGGGAACGGGACGACCTGCTCGCGCAGGTCGATCCGGTTGCGGATGGTGTCGATGAACGGGACGACGATGTTCAGGCCGGCGCTGAGGGTACGGGTGTAGCGGCCGAAGCGCTCCACGATCGCCGCGCTGGCCTGCGGGATCACCTGGATCGTCTTGATCAGGGCGATGAAGGCCACCACGACCAGGACGATCAGGACGATGAGGACGGGTTCCAAGCGCTTCTCCCCTAGACGACCAGGGCGGTGGCGCCCTGGATTTCGACGACGTCGACCTGCTGCCCCGGCTCGAACACCGAGCCCGGGTGGAGCGCGCGGGCCGACCAGATCTCGCCGTTGAGCTTGATCCGTCCGCCCTCTCCCCCGTCGACTGTTTCCTGTACCACTGCGGTGGCGCCGGTCAGCGCCTCCACGCCCGTGCGGTAGCCCGGGCCCTTCTTGAGCTGGCGGTACGCGATCGGGCGGACGAACACCAGCAGCGCGGCCGAGACCGCGACGAACACCAGGAACTGCGGGACCACACCGCCGCCCAGTCCGGCCGTCAGCGCGGCGGCGCCGGCGCCGACCGCGAACATCGCCAACTCGGGCATCGCGGTGACCACCAGCGGAATGCCCAGGGCGACGGCGAGCAGCAGCCACCAGATCCAGCTGTCCACGGGCTCCATCCTAGGGAAGTCGGGTCTCTCCCCGCGTAGCTTCCCGCAGGTGGGGCAGCGGAAACCGGCCGTGTGTACGACCGGTCCCCGTCGATCGGTTCGCGTCCGCCGGTTCGCGTCCGCAGGTCTCCGTCCCCGGTCGCCGCCCGCCGGTCGCCGCCCGCCGCCGCGCGTCCCGCCGCCGCGGTTCAGCCGAGCGGCAGGCCCTGCGCGGTCCACCGGTCGCCGCGCTGCTCCAGGGTCAGCGGCAGGCCGAAGCAGTGCGAGAGGTTGCGGGCGGTGAGGGTGGTCCCGATCGGTCCGGCCGTCATCACCTTGCCCTGACGGATCATCAGCACGTGGGTCATGCCGGGGACGATCTCCTCGACGTGGTGGGTGACCATCACCATGGACGGCGCGTACTCGTCCCCGGCGAGCGCGGCGAGGCGGCGGATCAGGTCCTCCCGGCCGCCGAGGTCGAGGCCGGCGGCGGGCTCGTCGAGCAGCAGCAGCTCGGGGTCGGTCATCAGGGCGCGGGCGATCAGGGTGCGCTTGCGCTCGCCCTCGGAGAGGCTGCCGAACTTGCGGCCGACGAAACCGGCCATGCCGAGCCGGTCGAGCAGCAGGAGGGCGCGCTGCTCGTCGGAGTCCTCGTAGGTCTCCTTGCCGTGCACGGTCTGCCCGTACGCGGCGGTCAGCACCGTCTCCAGCACGGTCTGGCCGACCGGCAGCTTCTCGTACATCGCGGCGCTGGCCAGGCCGATCCGGGCCCGCTGCTCGAACACGTCGACCTGGTCGAGCTTCTCGCCGAGCACCACGGCCTCGCCGGAGCTGGGGAACAGGTAGGCGCCGGCGATCTGGAGCAGCGTGGTCTTGCCCGCGCCGTTCGGGCCGAGCACCACCCAGCGCTCGCCCTCCCGGACCGACCAGGACACGTGATCGACGAGCGCGCGCCCCTCCCGGACCACGGAAACGTCCACCAGCTCCAGCACGTCGCTCATGCCTACGCCTTCCCCAAATGCAAGAATCCGGCCGTCCGTGGGACCTGGGCGTGAGGTCCTCGGGGTGCGGTCCACCTGTGTCAGGCCAAACCTACGCCACCCGCCCGGCGCGCTTGTCCGTAGGCTGGTCCGATGCTCGTCACTCCTGCCGACAATCCGTACCAAGAGCCCCGTTCGGGGCGGCTCACCGCCTGGGGCAACGCGCTGCTGGCCGGCGCCTCCTCCCCCGACGACGCGGTCGCCGCCGTCCAGGGCGCGGACGACGCCCACCGGGTGACCGGCCTGCCCGGCGAGGCCCCGGACTCGCTGCACGGCCTGACCTGGGCGCTGGGGCGGCTGCGCTCGCTGGGCGCGCGGGGCCTGCGGCTGGCCCTCCCGGTGGCCGGGCACCCGCTCGGGCTGACCGGCCCGCCCGCGTTCAACGCGCTGGCGCTGGGCGCCGGCGAGGCCGTCCTGGCGGTCGGCGTCCCGTACGGGCTGGTGCCGGAGGTCGAGGTGTACGGGCCGGCCGGCGACCAGGGCGTGCGGGTGCTGTGGCAGTGCCTGCCGGTCGAGGACGCGCCGCCCGCCGACGTGCCCTCGCTGGACGAGGCCGAGCGCGAACTGGCCGACGGGCTGCGGGAGGCGACCGCCGCGCTGACCCGGCTGGACGTGGCGGGGGCCGGGCCGGAGACGCTGCGCGCCCTGGAGTCCTTCCGCCGGCAGGGCCACCGCGAGCTGCTGGCACCCGGCTACCCGCCGCGCGCGGTGCGGGTGCTGCAGTCGGCCCGGCAGGTGTCCGCGCTGCTGCACATCGCGGCGGGCGGGCACGGGGCGGCGGTCTCCGCCTCCGAGATGGCCGCCCGGCGGGAGACCCTCGCCCCGCTGGACCGCACCGCCCGGCGGGCCCAGGTCGCGGCGCACAACGCGGCGGTGGACGAGCGGCACTGAACTCCTCGACCCCGCCTGCGGACGTCAGCCCTGGTTGCGGACGGCCCACAGGGCGGCCTGGGTGCGGTCGGCGACGTCCAGCTTCATCAGGATGTTCGACACGTGCGTCTTGACCGTCTTCTCCGACAGGTGCAGGGCGCGGGCGATCTCCCGGTTGGAGCGGCCGTCGGCGATGTGCGAGAGCACCTCGCGCTCCCGGTCGGTGAGGGTCCCGCCGCGGCCCTGCGGCGCGGCCGGGACGTCCTCGGCGAGCAGCGCGGCGGCCAGTTCGGGCTGGAGCAGGACGTGTCCGGCGTGCACCGAGCGGATCGCCCCGGCCAGCGCCTCCGGGTCGACGTCCTTGTACACGTAGCCCGCGGCGCCCGCGCGCAGCGCCGGGACCACGGTGCGGTGCTCGGTGAAGCTGGTGACGATCAGCACCCGGGCCGCGCTGCCGCGCTCGCGCAGCAGGCGCAGCGCCTCGATGCCGTCGACCTTGGGCATCTTGAGGTCCATCAGGACCACGTCGGGGGCGAGTTCGGCGGCCCGCTCGACGGCCTCGGCGCCGTCGGCGGCCTCGCCGACCACCTCGATGTCGTCCTGCACCTCCAGGAAGGTGCGCAGGCCGCGCCGGACCACCTGGTGGTCGTCCACCAGCAGCACGCGGATCGGTGACGCGGTGTCAGGCACCGGGGACCTCCAGTTCGACCAGGGTGCCCCGGCCCGGGGCGGACTCCAGGGACAGCCGGCCGCCGACCGCGGCGGCCCGGTCGCGCATCGACACCAGCCCGAGGTGCCGGCCGGCCCGGCGCACCGACTCGGGGTCGAAGCCGCGGCCGTCGTCGCGGACGGTCAGCTTGACGCCGCGGTTCGGGGTGCCGGTGAGGGTGACCGTGACGGTGCCGGCCCGGGCGTGCCGCAGCGCGTTGTGCAGCGCCTCCTGGGCGACCCGCAGGACGGCCGCCTCCTGGGCGGCGGGCAGTGCGCGGACGCCGGTGGCGGTGAAGGCGACGGCGGCGCTGTGGGCCCGGTCCAGCACCTGGACCTGCGAGGCGAGGGTGGCCACCAGGCCGTCCTCCTCCAGCGCGGCGGGGCGCAGTTCGACGACCACGGCGCGCAGTTCGTCGGCGGCCTCGGCGGCGAGCCGGGCCACCTCGGCCAGGTGGTCGCGGGCCCGGGCCGGGTCCCGGTCGACCAGCTTGGCGGCGGCGCGGGCGGTCAGCCGCAGCGAGAACAGCTTCTGCGAGACGGCGTCGTGCAGGTCGTGGGCGATCCGGGCCCGCTCGCCGGACAGGGTCAGTTCGCGGCTGCGCTCGTAGAGCCGGGCGTTGCCGAGGGCGAGCGCGGCGTGCGCGACCAGGATGCGCAGCAGTTCCTCGTCGTGGTCGGTGAAGCCGCCGGGCTTGTTGGCCAGGAACAGGGCGCCGGCGATCTCGTCCTCGTCCATGATCGGCATCCCGAGGAAGTCGGTCATGTCCGGGTGGGCGTCCGGCCAGCCGCCGAACGCGGGCGCGGTGCGGACGTCCTCCAGCCGGGTGGGTTCGCGGTCGTGCAGCATCGAGGCCAGCACGCCGTGCTGGCGCGGCAGCGGGCCGATCGCCCGCCACTGCTCGTCGCTCACCCCGTCCACCACGAACTGGGCGAACCCGCCGTGGTCGTCCGGCAGCCCGAGCGCCGCGTACTCGGCCCCGAGCAGGGTGCGCGCGGAGGCGGTGATCCGCCGCAGCACCTCCCGGACCTCCAGCGGCCGGGACATCGCCAGCACCGCCGTGCTGACCGCCTCGATCGCCTGCAACGACGGGTCGCACCGGGGACTGTCCATGCCGCCCACGCTACCGCCGGGCCCGCTCCGGCCGCCTCGGGCGCGGGGCCTAGGCCGGAGGGCCCCCCTCCGGGTGCGGCGGAACGGCGAAGGGCCCCCGGAGGGGCCCTTCGCGCACGGTGCCGGAGCGGTGCCGGCGGGGTCAGCCGTTCTGCATGACCTCGGGTTCGTGGCGCTTCTGGAAGCGCTGGATGGCGAAGCCCAGGCCCGCCGCGATCAGGACCAGGACGAACCAGTTGAGGAACATGATGCCCGCCGAGTGGTCCCAGAGGGAGTCCAGCGGGGCGGTCTCCGGGGGCTTGGCCACGACCACCGGGGAGATGTGGGCGAGGTCGAGCGTGTTGCCGCTGGCGGCGACGCCCCAGCGGGCGGGCATCAGCCAGCCGAGCTGCTCCAGGCCGGGCTTGTCGAAGAGCTGGAAGATCGCGCCGGTGAAGACCATCTGGACGATGGCGAACATGACCAGCAGGGGCATGGTCTTCTCGGCGGTCTTGACCAGCGAGGAGATCGCCAGGCCGACCATCATGGAGGTGAAGCTGAGCAGGATCACGCCGACGGACATCTCGACCGCGGGCAGGTGCTTGAGGATCAGGCCCTCGGCGGGGAGGGTGCGGACCTTGAACGCGATCGCGGAGATGATGCCGCCCTGGAGGAAGCTGATCGCGCCGAGCACGATGAACTTCGAGGCCAGGTAGGCGGAGCGGGACAGGCCGGTGGCGCGCTCCCGCTCGTAGATCGCGCGTTCCTTGATGAGTTCGCGGACCGAGTTCGCCGAGCCGGACAGGCAGGCGGAGAACGCGACGACCATCAGGATCAGCCGGGCGACGTCGTTGCGGCCGTTGCCGCACGGGGCGAGGCCGCACTTGTCGGGGATGACGGCGGAGACCGCGCCGAGGACCAGCGGCAGCAGCAGGGACAGTGCGATGAAGCCCTTGTCCGAGGCGATCACCGCCAGGTAGCGGCGGATCAGCGTCCACAGCTGGGAGCCCCAGCTCTGCGGCTTGGGCGGGCGCAGCTGGTTGACCGCGTTGGGCTGCTGCACCTGGGAGACCGCGGCGTCCACGTTGGCCGAGTACTGCTGGTGGTGGACGGAGTTGCGGTAGCGGCCGGCCCAGTCGTGGTCGGGGTAGTTCTCGAACGCCTGGAAGACGTCGGCCCAGGTCTCGTAGCCGAAGAAGTGCAGCGCCTCGCCGGGCGGGCCGAAGTAGGCCACCGAGCCGCCGGGGGCCATCACCAGCAGCCGGTCGCAGAGCGCGAGTTCGGCGACCGAGTGGGTGACGACGAGGACGGTGCGGCCGTCGTCGGCCAGGCCGCGCAGGGTCTGCATGACCTCGCGGTCCATGCCCGGGTCGAGGCCGGAGGTGGGCTCGTCCAGGAAGATCAGCGAGGGCTTGGTGAGCAGCTCCAGGGCGACCGAGACGCGCTTCTGCTGGCCGCCGGAGAGCGCGGTGATCCGGTTGTCGGCGCGCTTGTCCAGGCGCAGTTCGTACAGCACCTCGTCGACCCGGCGCGCGCGCTCGGCGGCCTCGGTGTCGCCGGGGAAGCGCAGCTGGGCCGCGTACTTGAGGGCGGTGCGGACGGTGAGTTCCTTGTGCAGGATCTCGGACTGCGGGACGAGGCCGATCCGGGAGCGCAGTTCGGCGAACTGGCGGTACAGGTTGCGGCCGTCGTAGAGCACGTCGCCGCGGTCGGCGGGGCGGTAGCCGGTGAGGGCGCGCAGCAGGGTGGACTTGCCGGAGCCGGACGGGCCGATCACCGCGACCAGGGACTTCTCCGGGACGGAGAAGCTGACGTCGTCGAGCAGGACCTTCTTGCCGCCCTTGAAGTCGACCTCGACGGTCAGGTGGTGGGCGGAGAAGGAGACGGCGCCGTTGTCGACGAACTCCTGGAGCTGGTCGCCGACCAGCACGAAGGAGGAGTGGCCGACGGTGAGCCGGTCCTGCGGGCCCATCAGCTGGCGGCGGGTGGGCTGGCCGTTGAGGAAGATCCCGTTGTGGCTGCCGAGGTCGACGATCTCCCAGCGGCCGTCCGGGAGTTGGCGCAGCTCGGCGTGGTGGCGGGAGACCTGGAGGTCGGAGACCACGATGTCGTTGTCGAGCGCGCGGCCGATCCGGATGGTGCGGCCGCCGGCCAGGCTGCGGATCATCGTCGGGTGGCCGAGCCCGCCGACCGGGGCGCCCGGCTGCGGCAGCCCGGCCGGGACGTGCGGCTGCGCGGGCGGCGGCTCGGGGAACTGCTGCTGCACCGGGAACGGCTGCCGGGCCGGCGGCTGCGGCGGCTGGGCCTGCGGCGGGACGGGCGCGGGGGCCTGCTGCTGGGGGAAGCCGGGGCGCGGGGTGGGGGCGTCCCAGCCCTGCGGGATCGGCTGCTCGACCGGCGGCGGCCGGTGGCCCGGCACGGCGGCCGGGCCGGGGCCGAACTGCGGCTGCTGGTAGGGGGCCCGGCCCGGCTGCGGGCCGGCGGCGCGGCTGGTGGCGGCCTCGTGGATGCCGCCGCCCTGCGGGCCGGGGGCGGCGACCGGCGCGGTGAAGGCGAGCCGGGGTCCGTTCTGGCCGTTGCCGAGGTGCACGACGGTGCCGGGGTGGACCGCGGCCTGGGCGACCCGGGCCCCGGCGACGAAGGTGCCGTTGGTGGAGCCGTGGTCGGCGAGCTGCCAGGTGGCGCCGTCGAAGCTCAGGGCGGCGTGCCGCCAGGAGACCCGGGCGTCGTCGAACGGGAAGTCCGAAGCCGGATCGCGGCCGATGGTGTAGGCGCGGCCGGGTTCCAGTACCCGCTGCCGGCCGTCGATTTCAAGTACGAGTTGCGGCAACTCTCCGCCCGCCCTGCTCTCCGGTCCCCCAGGATGTTGCATCTGACGGGGGAATCATTCCAGCCCGGCGGGCGTACTCGGAAGTCGGGACGGGCTTCTGTGACCGCTCGGCAACCAGGTCGGGGCGGTTCCGGGGCATCCGGCGGGCCGCCGGGACGGCCCGGGTCGGGTGCGGGAGGAGCGCCGGGACGGGTGCGGGAGGAGCGCCGGGACGGGTGCCGGGCGGCGGGTCCGGCGGGCGTCCCACGAACCGGACGCCTGCGGTCGGGGCGCGGGCGGTCCGGGTAGCGTGGGGGGCACCATGAACGCAACTGATCCGGCCGCTCAGGCCCTTTCCGCCGCGCCGCCCGTGAGCACCGACGCCGAGCGCACGCTGCTGGTCAAGGTGTTCGGCAAGGACCGCCCCGGGATCACCGCGGGCCTGTTCGACCGGCTCGCCGGTTTCGGCGTCGAGGTGATCGACATCGAGCAGGTGGTGACCCGTGGCCGGATAACGCTGTGCGCCCTGGTCACTCCCCCGGCCGCGCCGGGCGCGGAGGGCGCGCTGCGGGTGACCGTGCACCGCTGGGCGGAGGAGCACAAGCTCCAGGCCGAGGTCATCTCCGGCACCGGCGACAACCGTTCGCGCGGCGAGGGCCGCTCGCACGTGACGGTGCTCGGCAATCCGCTGACGGCGGCGGCGGTGGCGGCGCTGTCGGCCCGGGTGTCGGAGACCGGCGGCAACATCGACCGGGTCTTCCGGCTCGCCAAGTACCCGGTGACCGCCGTGGAGTTGACCATCTCGGGGGTGCCCACCGAGGAGCTGCGCGCGGTGCTGGCGGCGGAGGCCGCGGCCCAGCGGGTGGACATCGCGGTGGTCCGGGCGGGCCTGTACCGGCGGGCCAAGCGCCTGGTGGTGATGGACGTGGACTCCACGCTGATCCAGGACGAGGTGATCGAGCTGTTCGCGGCCCACGCGGGCTGCGAGGAGCAGGTCGCCGAGGTGACCGCGCAGGCGATGCGCGGCGAGCTGGACTTCGCCGAGTCGCTGCGCGCCCGGGTGGCGCTGCTGGCCGGGCTGGACGCCGCGGTCACCGAGAAGGTCCGCGCCGAGGTCCGGCTGACCCCGGGCGCCCGGACGCTGATCCGCACCCTCAAGCGGCTCGGCTACCAGGTGGCGATCGTCTCCGGCGGGTTCACCCAGGTCACCGACCACCTGGTGGAGCGGCTGGGCCTGGACTTCGCCGCCGCCAACACCCTGGAGGTCGCGGACGGGAAGTTCACCGGCCGGGTGACCGGCGAGATCGTCGACCGGGCGGGCAAGGCCCGCTGGCTGGCCCGGTTCGCCGAGCGGGCCGGGGTGCCGCTGGAGCAGACGGTGGCGATCGGCGACGGCGCCAACGACCTGGACATGCTGAACGCGGCCGGGCTGGGCGTCGCGTTCAACGCCAAGCCGGTGGTCCGCGAGCAGGCCGACACCGCCGTGAACGTGCCGTTCCTGGACACCGTGCTGTACCTGCTCGGGGTGACCCGCGAGGAGGTCGAGGCGGCCGACGAGCTGGACGGCACGCCCACCGAGGACTGACGGCGCACCGACGGCGAGGGGCGGCACCCGCGTACGGGTACCGCCCCTCGCCGTCGGTGCGCCGTCGCCGCTCGGTCCCGCAGCGGCGTGAAGGCCGCCGCTCAGTCCTGCGGCATGAAGTACGAGTCGAGCCGGGCCACCCCGGGCTCGACCAGCTTCCACGGCCCGCCGAAGCTGAGCACGGCCACCGCGGCGGGCGGGAAGCCGTTCAGGCGCAGCCGGTTGAGCGCCTCGGTGTCGCCCTCGTCGCCGGCCAGCACCTGGGTGAGGCCGAGCACGCCGGGGTTGTGGCCGACCAGCAGCAGGTCGGCGTGCTCGTCGGGGGTCTCCTGGATGACCTCGATCAGCCGGCCGGGCTGGGCCTCGTACACCCGGTCCTCGTAGGCCGTCTTCCGGGCCCGCTTGGGCAGCTCGTGGGCGACCAGCTTCCAGGTCTCCCTGGTCCGCAGCGCGGTGGAGCACAGCACGTGGTCGGGGTTGACCCCGGAGTCGGCCAGCCAGCGGCCGGCCGCGGTGGCCTGGCCCCGGCCGCGGTCGGCGAGCGGGCGGTCGTGGTCGTTGACCTGGTTGGGCCAGTCGGCCCGGGCATGGCGGAGGACGATGATCCTACGAGGGGTGTCTGCGCTCATACCCCTAGAGCTTCGCAGAAAACCGGCCTCCGGTCGCGCCGTCCGGAAAGCTGCCACCCCTGCGGGTGGCGGCGGCCCGGAGCCGCCGGGCGGGCGGTTCAGCCCATCGCGTTGGCCACCGTCGCCACGATCGCGATCACCACCACGATGCCGGCGATCAGGCCGAGCATCTGCAACAGCTTCTTCTGCCCGCCCTGCGGGTTCGGGTCGAGTACCGGCATGGCGCCGAGCCTAGCCGACGGCCTCGTCCTCGATGTGCCGGGCCCGGGCCGCGCGCAGCCCGACCAGCATCTGCGGCACCAGCAGCAGGGCGAGCAGGCCCAGCGGCAGGTACCACCGGCCGGTGCCCTGGTAGAGCGCGCCCATCAGGATCGGGCCCGGGATGGAGATCAGGTAGCCCAGGCTCTGCGCGAACGCCGACAGCTGGGTCACCCCGCCCGGGGTGCGGGCGCGCAGGCCGAGCATGGTCAGCGCCAGCGGGAACGCGCACATCGACAGGCCGACCAGGACCGCCCACAGCCACGGCACCGTGCCGGCCGCGAGCATCAGCCCGAGGAAGCCGGCGATCCCGCACAGCCCGAGCACCACCACGTACAGCCGCTGGTCGCCGCGCCGGGCGGCCAGGTTCGGCAGCAGGAAGGAGACCGGCACGCTGACCGCCATCACCAGGGCCAGCAGCACGCCGGACGCCGACTCCGACACCCCGGCGTCGTGGTAGATCTTCGGCAGCCAGCCCATCGCGCTGTACGCGCTGGTCGACTGCAGGCCGAAGAACGCGGCCAGCGCCCACGCGGTGCGGCTGCGCAGGATCGGCAGCTTGACGTGCGCGGCCGCCGGGGCCGCCGACGCCGTGCCGGCCTTCTCCCGGCGCAGGAACAGCACCACCAGCCAGACCGCCAGCGCGGCCACCGCGAGCAGGCCCCACACGCCCAGGCCGAGCCGCCAGCTGCCGCCCATCGCGTCGGTCAGCGGGACGGTGGTGGCCGCGGCGAGCGAGGTGCCCACCGACAGCGCCATCGAGTACAGGCCGATCATCGGCGCCACCCGGTCCGGGAAGTGGCGCTTGATCACCACCGGGATCAGCACGTTGGCCAGCGCCACCCCGGCCAGCGCCAGCGCGGTCAGCAGCAGGAAGACCACGGCGGAGCCGGTGAACGAGCGGGCCAGCACGCCCGCCGCGATCGCGGCCATGGCGGCCGTCACCACCGCGACCGGCCCCATCCGGCGGGCCAGGCCGGGCGCGCAGACGCCCAGCACCGCGAAGCACAGCGGCGGCACGGCGGCCAGCAGCCCGGCCGTCGTGGCGCTCATCCCCAGGCCGTCGCGGACCGGGTCGAGCAGCGCGCCGAGGCTGGTCACCACGGGGCGCAGGTTCACCGCGGCGGCGGCCACCGCGACGGCGAGCAGGACGGCGGCGGCGTCGCGCGCGGCCGTCCGGGCGGGCGGACCGGCGGGTGTGCCGACAGGCGGAGCGGCGGGCGGACGGCTCCCGGTCTCGGTGGTGGAGGGGTCTGCTGCGGTAGACATGGCGCAATCATAGAATCATGGGATGACTTACCGCACCCCGGTATCCTGATGACCTGGCCCGCCGGATGACCTGGCCCACAGAAGGAGCACGACCTTGGCGCTGTCGACCACCCGTCGCACCCCGCTCTCCGACCAGGTGATCGCCCAGCTCCGGGCCCAGATCACCTCCGGCGAGTGGCCGGTCGGCTCCCGCATCCCCACCGAGGCGGAGCTCGTCGACCAGCTCGGCGTCGCCCGCAACACCGTCCGCGAGGCCGTCCGGGCCCTGGCCCACAACGGGCTGCTCGACATCCGCCAGGGCTCCGGCACCTACGTCCTGGCCACCAGCGAGCTCGCGGGCGTGCTGCACCGCCGCTTCGCCGACGCCGACCAGGACCAGGTCGCCGAGCTGCGCGCCACCCTGGAGACCTCCGCCGCCGGCTTCGCGGCCCTCCGCCGCACCCCGCGCGACCTCGAACTCCTCGACGCCGCGCTGGCCCGCCGCGACGCCGCCTGGAACTCCGGCGTCCCCGAGGACTTCATCCAGACCGACGCCGCCTTCCACCAGGCCGTGGTCGCCGCCGCCCACAACGACGTGCTGGCCGCCGTCTACGCCGACCTCGGCGAGGTCCTGCGCGCCCACCTCCGCCACGACGTCGGCCCCGACCTGCTCCCGCACCGCTGGGTCCCGCACACCGCGATCCTCGACGCCATCCGGGCCGGCGACCCCGAGCGGGCCGCCGACGAGGCGGGCCGCGCCATCGGCTTCTGCAAGGAGAACCCCTAGCCCGGGGGCCCTCGGGAGCGCGAACGGGCGCGGCCGCGTCCCCGGGGGGAACGGCCGCGCCCGCGCGTGGAGCAGCTCGGAACGGGGTGCTCAGGCGCCGATCGCGTGCAGCCCGCCGTCGACGTGGATGATCTCGCCGGTGGTCTTCGGGAACCAGTCGCTGAGCAGGGCGACGACGCCGCGGCCGGCCGGCTCCGGGTCGGAGAGGTCCCACTTGAGCGGGGAGCGGGTGTCCCAGGTCGCGGCGAGGTCCGGGAAGCCGGGGATCGACTTCGCGGCCATCGACCCGATCGGGCCGGCCGAGATCAGGTTGCAGCGGATGTCGCGCGAGCCCAGGTAGCGGGCGAGGTACCGGTTGGTGGACTCCAGGGCGGCCTTCGCCGGGCCCATCCAGTCGTACTGCGGCCAGGCGAACTGCGCGTCGAAGGTCAGGCCGACCACCGAGCCGCCGTCCTGCATGAGCGGGAGCAGCGCCGTCGTGAGCGACTTGAGCGAGTACGCGGAGACCTGCATCGCGGTGGCGACCGACTCCCACGGGGTGTCGAGGAAGTTGCCGCCGAGGGCGTCCTGCGGCGCGAAGCCGATCGAGTGGACGATGCCGTCGAGGGTGGGCAGGTGCTCGCGGACCTGGTCGGCGATGCCGGCCAGCTGCTCCGCGCTGGAGACGTCGAGCTCCAGGACCTTGACCGGCGCGGGCAGCTTCTTGGCGATGCGCTCGGTGAGGCTGGGCCGGGGGAAGGCGGTGAGGATGATCTCGGCGCCCTGCTCCTGGGCGAGCCGCGCGGTGTGGAAGGCGATGGAGGACTCCATCAGCACGCCGGTGATCAGGATGCGCTTGCCTTCGAGAATTCCAGTCATGGTCAGTGGCCCATGCCCAATCCGCCGTCGACGGGAACGACGGCTCCGGTGATGTACGCGGCCTCGTCGGAGGCCAGGAACCGCACGGCCGAGGCGATCTCGGCGGGGGCGGCGTAGCGGCCCAGGGGGACGTCGGAGACGATCTCCTTGCGGCGCTCCTCGCTGAGCACGGCGGTCATGTCGGTGTCGACGAAGCCGGGCGCCACCACGTTGACGGTGATGCTGCGGGAGCCGAGCTCGCGGGCGAGGGAGCGGGCGAAGCCGACCAGGCCGGCCTTGGAGGCGGCGTAGTTGACCTGCCCGGCGGAGCCGCTGAGGCCGACCACCGAGGAGATCAGCACGACCCGGCCCTTGCGGGCGCGCAGCATCTTGGCGGCGGCGCGCTTGACCACCCGGAAGGTGCCGGTGAGGTTGGTGTCCAGGACGGAGGTGAAGTCCTCCTCGGACATGCGCAGCAGCAGGGTGTCCTTGGTGATGCCGGCGTTGGCGACCAGGACCTCGACCGGGCCGTGCGCGGCCTCGATCTCGGTGAAGGCGGCGTCGACCTGCTCGGCGTCGGTGATGTCGGCGCGGACGGCGAGGACGTCGTACTTGGCGAGCTCCGCCGGGACCTCGCCGTTGCGGCTGGTGATGGCGACCTTGTCGCCCGCCTCGGCGAAGCTCTGGGCGATCGCCAGACCGATGCCCCGGTTGCCTCCGGTGACCAGTACCGAGCGGCTCAAGGGTCCACCTCTCTCTCGATGTGCGTCGGCAGTGCACGCGCGACCGCGCGCAGTTCACCAGCGACGCTATCGGTAGGGTGCGATCCCGGGCGAAGCCGCCTCCGACAGGGGCGTCCGGCGAGAACTGTCGTATCCCCACAACGGGGCGGCGGGGGTCGCCGGGAACGCCGCACGGGCGGCGGGCGTTGCCCCGAAGGTGTTCCGGAGAGTCCGGGGCGCCGATTCCGGGCGAGCCGAACGGAGCGGACGCGAGATGAGTGGTGCACACCCTGGCCGGACGGGCCGCCGCAGGCTGGCGGCGCTGGCGGCGCTGGCCCTGGCGGGTGCGGCGGCGTGGGCGTTGCGCGAGGTCCCGGCCCAGTTCGGGCGCCGGCCGAGCACGGCGGACCCGCGGCTGCGGGCCTCCCCGCAGTACCGCGACGGGGTGTTCCACAACGCGCCCTCCCAGGTGTCGGCCGGGGCACCGGGCCGGCCGGACGCGGCGACGCTGCGCCGGATGCTGTTCGAGAAGGAGGGCCGGGTGCCGGCCGCGCCGGTGCCGCTGGCGGTGCCGGAGGTCTCCGGCGGGTCGGCCGGGGGCGTCGCG
Source organism: Kitasatospora sp. NPDC088783 (assembly GCF_044750705.1). NCBI lineage: Bacteria > Bacillati > Actinomycetota > Actinomycetes > Kitasatosporales > Streptomycetaceae > Kitasatospora > Kitasatospora sp. NPDC088783. Next base: position 186,097 of record NZ_JBIVKJ010000013.1, on the reverse strand, counting down.
GTGACGTGGTTCGGGCACGCCTCGGCGCTGCTGGAGCTGGACGGCTGCCGGGTGCTGGTGGACCCGGTCTGGTCGGACCGGTGCTCGCCCTCGCAGCTGACCGGCCCGAAGCGGCTGCACCCGGTGCCGGTGGAGCTGGCCGAGCTGCCGCAGGTGGACGCGGTGCTGATCTCGCACGACCACTACGACCACCTGGACATGGCGACGGTGCGCCGCCTGGTGGAGCTGCAGTCGGCGCCGTTCGCGGTGCCGCTGGGCATCGGCGGCCACCTGCGCCGCTGGGGCGTGCCGGAGCACCGGATCATCGAGCTGGACTGGGACGAGACCTGCACGCTCGGCGAGTTGACGCTGACGCTGACGGCCGCGCACCACTTCTCCGGCCGCAGCCTGGCCCGGAACACCACGCTGTGGGGCTCCTGGGTGGCGGCCGGCCCGCGGCACAAGGTGTTCTTCACCGGGGACTCCGGCTACTTCGAGGGCTTCGCCCGGATCGGCGAGCAGCACGGCCCGTTCGACGCGGCGCTGATGGCGGTCGGCGCCTACGACCCGGCCTGGGCGGACATCCACCTGAACCCGGAGGAGGCGGTGCGGGCGCACCTGGAGCTGCGCGGCGGGCTGCTGCTGCCGATCCACTGGTGCACCTTCAACCTGGCGCCGCACCCCTGGGCGGAGCCGGTGGAGCGGCTGCTGGCGGAGGCCAAGGCGCAGGGCGTCCCGCTGGCGGTGCCGCGCCCGGGGCAGCGGGTGGAGGTGGCCAACCCGCCGGAGCTGGACGGCTGGTGGGAGGCGCTGGCGTAGCCCGGACCTGACGGGGCATCAGGGTGGCGCGGCGGATATTTGCTGGCCGTACGCCCTGCGGCCGGGGATGATGCGAGCGGGTGCGCCCTCGGCCGGGGGCGGCCCGCCGCGCCCGACCCTCGACCCAGGGAGCCCGATGCCGCCCTCCGCGCTCGATCCTCAGTTCCTCTCCTACCCGTTGCGCCCGCTGGCCGACGCTGCCCTGTCCCGGGCCCGGCGGCTGGGGGTGACGCACGCCGACTTCCGCCTGGAGCGGGTGCGTTCGGCGTCCTGGCGGCTGCGGGACGCCCGCCCGGCCGGTTCGTCGGACACGGTGCAGCTGGGCTTCGCCGTCCGCGTCCTGCTGGACGGCGCCTGGGGCTTCGCGGCGGGCGTCGACCTGACGCCGGAGGCGGCCGCGGCGGTGGCCGAGCAGGCGGTGGCGGTGGCCCGGCTGTCGGGCGGGATCAGCCGCGCGGCGGGCTCCGGCGAGCGGGTGGAGCTGGCCCCGGAGCCGGTGTACCCGGACGTCGAGTGGGTCTCCGCGTACGAGGTGAACCCGTTCGAGGTGCCGGACGCGGAGAAGACCGCCCTGCTGGCCGAGTGGTCGTCCCGGCTGCTGGCCGCCGGCGGCGTGTCGCACGTGTCGGCCGCGGTGCTGACGGTGCAGGAGAACAAGTTCTACGCGGACACCGCGGGCACCGTGACGACCCAGCAGCGGGTGCGCCTGCACCCCTGGCTGGAGGCCACCAGCGTGGACGAGCGGACCGGCGCGTTCGACTCGATGCGCACCGTCGCCCCGCCGGCCGGGCGCGGCTGGGAGTACCTGCGCGGCACCGGCTGGGACTGGGACGCCGAACTGGCCGAGCTGCCCGAGCTGCTGGCCGAGAAGATGCGCGCGCCGAGCGTCGCCGCCGGCCGCTACGACCTGGTGATCGACCCGTCCAACCTGTGGCTGACCATCCACGAGTCGATCGGCCACGCCACCGAGCTGGACCGCGCGCTGGGCTACGAGGCCGCCTACGCGGGCACCTCCTTCGCCACCTTCGACCAGCTCGGCAGCCTGAAGTACGGCTCCGAGCTGATGCACGTCACGGGCGACCGGACGGCCGAGCACGGCCTGGCCACCGTCGGCTACGACGACGAGGGCGTCGCCACCCAGTCCTGGGACCTGATCCGCGACGGCGTCCTGGTCGGCTACCAGCTCGACCGCCCGATGGCGGGGCTCAAGGGCTTCGCGCGCTCCAACGGCTGCGCCTACGCCGACTCCCCGGCGCACGTGCCGGTGCAGCGGATGGCCAACGTCTCGCTCCAGCCGGCCGCCGGCGGGCCGGACACCGCGGGCCTGGTCTCCCAGGTGGAGAACGGGCTGTACATCGTCGGGGACCGCTCGTGGTCGATCGACATGCAGCGGTACAACTTCCAGTTCACCGGCCAGCGCGCCTACGCCATCCGCGACGGCGAACTCGCGGGCCAGGTCAAGGACTTCGCCTACCAGGCCACCACCACCGACTTCTGGGGCTCGATGAGCGCCGTCGGCGGCCCGCAGACGTACGTGCTCGGCGGGGCCTTCAACTGCGGCAAGGCCCAGCCGGGCCAGGTCGCCGCGGTCAGCCACGGCTGCCCGTCCGCGCTGTTCCGCCAGGTCAACGTGCTCAACACCCAGCAGGAGGCGGGTCACTGATGTCCCTCACGCACCCCCACGAGCTGGTGGAACGCGCCCTCGAACTCTCCCGCGCGGACGGCTGCGTGGTGATCGCCGACGAGGAGTCCACCGCCAACCTGCGCTGGGCCGGCAACGGCCTGACCACCAACGGCGTCACCCGCGGCCGCCGCCTCACCGTGGTCTCCACCGTGGCCGGCGCCACCGGCACCGCCTCCGGCGTGGTCGCCCAGGAGGCCGTCACGCTCGACGAGGTCGAGCGGCTGGTGCGCGCCGCCGAGGCCGCCGCCCAGGCCGCCGGGCCCGCCGAGGACGCCCAGCCGCTGATCGAGGGCCGCGCGGCCGACCCGCGCTTCACCGAGGCCCCGGAGACCACCGACATCGGCGTGTTCGCCGCCTTCGCCCCGGCCCTCGGCGAGGCGTTCGCCCGGGCCCGCGCGGGCGGCGAGCTGCTGTACGGCTTCGCCCGGCACGAGCGCACCACCTCCTACCTGGGCAGCTCCACCGGCCTGCGGCTGCGCCACGACCAGCCCACCGGCACCGTCGAGCTGAACGCCAAGACCGCCGACCTGTCCGGCTCCGCCTGGGCCGGCGCCGCGACGCGGGACTTCACCGACGTCGACGTCACCGCCCTGCACACCGACCTGACCCGCCGCCTCGGCTGGGGCCGCAAGCGGATCGACCTGCCCGCCGGCCGGTACGAGACGCTGCTGCCGCCCTCGGCCGTCGCCGACCTGATGGTCTACCTCTCCTGGTCCTCCGGCGCGCGGGACGCGGCCGAGGGCCGCTCGGTCTTCTCCCGGGCCGGCGGGGGCACCAGGATCGGCGAGCGGCTCAGCCCGCTGCCGCTCACGCTGCGCTCCGACCCGGCGGAGCCCGGCCTGCAGGCCGCGCCGTTCGTGCTCGCGCACTCCTCGGGCGAGAACGACTCGGTCTTCGACAACGGCTTCCCGCTGGCCGCCACCGACTGGCTGCGCGAGGGCCGCCTCGCCAACCTGCTGTCCACCCGGCACTCCGCCGCCCTGGCCGGACTGCCGCTCACCCCGCCGGTCGACAACCTGGTCCTGGAGACCGCCGCCCCCGGCGCGCCGACCCTGGACGAGATGGTCGCCCGCACCGAGCGCGGCCTGCTGCTCACCTGCCTCTGGTACATCCGCGAGGTCGACCCGGCCACCCTGCTGCTCACCGGCCTCACCCGGGACGGCGTCTACCTGGTCGAGAACGGCGAGGTGGTCGGCGCCGTGAACAACTTCCGCTTCAACGAGTCCCCGGTCGACCTGCTCGGCCGGATCACCGAAGTGGGCCGCACCGAACGCTGCCTGCCCCGCGAGTGGGGCGACTGGTTCACCCGGGCCGCGATGCCGCCGGTCCGGGTGCGCGACTTCAACATGAGCTCGGTCAGCCAGGCGTCCTGAGCCTGCCGACCCGCACCCCAGGGGGGGACCCCGATGGACGAGAAACGCACCGTGAAGGCGTCGAGGACGCTCTCCCGCATCCTGCGCCACGACCCGGGCGCCGTCGGGGTCGCCCTGGACGCGGCGGGCTGGGTCGAGGTCGACACCCTGCTCGCCGCGCTCGGCCGGCACGGCCGCCCGCTGAGCCGCGCCGAGCTGGACCACGTCGTCACCACCAACGACAAGCGCCGCTTCGCCTACTCCGCGGACGGCCGCTCGATCCGGGCCAGCCAGGGCCACACCGTCGAGGTCGACCTCGGCCTGCCCGCCGCCGTCCCGCCGGACGTGCTGTTCCACGGCACCGCCGAGCGCACCCTGCGGTCGATCCTGGCCGAGGGCCTGCGCCCGATGTCCCGGCGGGACGTCCACCTCTCCGCCGACGCCGGGACGGCCGTCAAGGTCGGCTCCCGGCACGGCCGCCCCGTCGTCCTGGAGGTCGACGCGGCGGCGATGGCCCGGGACGGCCACGGGTTCCGGGTGTCCGCGAACGGCGTCTGGCTCACCGACGCGGTCCCCGTCGCGTACCTGCGCCGCACGCCCTGAGCCCACGCCGCCCGCCGCGCCGGACCCGGGTGGGTCCGGTCGGCGTCAGCGGGGTTACCGTGGAGGACCGTAGGGGTGGCCGAACCGACCCGAGAATGGATGGGACCATGCCCAAGAGCGCGGACGACGGCCAGGTCTTCCGGATCACCGGGGCCCGCAGCAGCCTGACCGAGGACGTCCGGGGGCGCCAGCGCCGCTACGTCATCTCGATGCTGATCCGCACCGCGTGCGTCCTGCTCGCGGTCATCCTCTGGGACGTCCAGCGCTGGCTCGCCTTCGGCGCGCTGGCCGGCGGCATCCTGCTGCCCTACTTCGCCGTCCTGATCGCCAACGCGGGCCGCGAGCGCGCCCCCGGCCTGCCCTCGACCTTCGCCTTCTCCCCCGACACCCCGCTGATGCTCGGCCCCGGCGGGACGGGCGGCGGCGGTGCGAGCGCCGAGAATCGGCCACAGGACTGAGAATCCCTCAATCCCACTGTCCGATATGGTCGTTCATATGCCGCTATGACCGTCGGAAAGCTCAGACGATCCTCAAATTAATCAGCGGACAGGGACACCTACGCCCCTCCCGCCGTGCCATACTTCCTTAGCGCTCCGCATCCCCCGTCGGAGCGACAGACCGACGCCGGGCAGCTCCCCCCGTGGCTGCCCGGCGTCGTCATGCCCGGACATAGGATCGACCCCATGGACACCCCCGCGCACCCCCTCTTCGGCACTCCCCCCGGCGGCCCCGGGACCCCGGCGGGCCCCCCGAAGTGCTCCGCCAAGGGCTGCCGCGACCTCGCCACCTGGTCCCTCCGGTGGAACAACCCCAAGCTCCACACCCCCGACCGCCGCAAGACCTGGCTCGCCTGCGACACCCACCGCGACTCGCTCAGCCAGTTCCTGGCCGTCCGCGGCTTCCTCAAGGACACCGAGCCCTTCTCCGGCTGAGCGGCCGGGAACCCGCTCAGCCGCCGATCGCCGACATCGGCCGCTCCGGCTGGTGGAACTCCGGCTGGTCGATGCCCGCGCCGGCCTTCTTGCCCCACATCGCCGCCCGCCACAGCTCCGCCAGCTCCGCGTCGTCCGCGCCGTCGCGCATCGCGCCGCGCAGGTCGGTCTCCCCGGTCGCGAAGAGGCAGTTGCGGACCTGGCCGTCGGCGGTGAGCCGGGTGCGGTCGCAGGCCCGGCAGAACGGCCGGGTCACGGAGGCGATGACGCCGACCGTCGCGGGGCCGCCGTCCACCAGCCAGCGCTCGGCGGGGGCCGCGCCGCGGGCGGCGGCGGGCTCGGGGGTGAGCGCGAAGCGGGCCCGGAGCAGGTCGAGGATCTCCTCGGCGGTGACCATCCGGGTCCGGTCCCAGCCGTGCTGGGCGTCCAGCGGCATCTGTTCGATGAAGCGCAGCTGGTAGCCGTGCTCGACCGCCCAGGCGAGCAGGTCGGCGGCCTCGTGGTCGTTGACGCCGCGCATCAGGACGGTGTTGAGCTTGACCGGCCGCAGCCCGGCGGCCTCCGCGGCGGCGAGGCCGTCCAGGACGTCCTGGTGGCGCTTGCGGCGGGTGAGCCGGGCGAAGGTCCCGGGGTCGAGGGTGTCGAGCGAGACGTTGACCCGGTCGATCCCGGCGTCCCGCAGCGCGCCGGCCACCCGGGCCAGGCCGATGCCGTTGGTGGTGAGCGAGAGGTCCGGCCGGGGTTCGAGCGCGGCGCAGGCCGCGACGATCGGCACCAGCCCGGGCCGCAGCAGCGGCTCCCCGCCGGTGAAGCGGACCTCCCGGACGCCCAGCGAGCCGACCGCGAGGGCGACCAGCCGGACGATCTCCCCGTCCGTCAGCAGGTCGGGCTTGCCGAGCCAGCTGAGCCCCTCCTCGGGCATGCAGTAGGTGCAGCGCAGGTTGCACCGGTCGGTGAGCGAGACCCGCAGGTCGACGGCCCGCCGGCCGTAGGTGTCGAGGAGCATCCCGGCCCGCCTCTCTGCGAAGAGCCCACTGGCCCGACCGCCGTTCGGCGGCCGGGCCAGCTTAGCCGGGCTCCCGGGCGCCGCCCGGAAGGAGTCGGCTCAGTGCGCGCCGAGGCCGGTGAGCGAACGGACCTCCAGTTCAGCGTACTTCGCCGGGTCGGCCTTCTCCCGGGAGAGGTAGGTGCCGATCACGCCGGCCAGGAAGCCGACCGGGATGGAGACCAGGCCGGGGTTCTCCAGCGGGAACCAGGAGAAGTCGCTGTGCGGGAAGAGCGAGGTCTTGGGGTTGCCGGAGACCACCGGGGAGAAGACCACCAGGGCGACCGAGGTGATCAGGCCCGCGTAGGTGGAGGCGACCGCGCCGGTGGTGTTGAACCGCTTCCAGAACAGCGAGTACAGCAGGGTGGGCAGGTTGGCGGAGGCGGCGACCGCGAAGGCCAGCGCGACCAGCGCGGCGGCGTTCAGCTTGTCGGCGAAGATCGACAGCAGGATGGCGACCGCGCCGATCGCCACCGCGGCGAACTTGGCGCTGGCCACCTCCTCCTTCTCGGTGGCCTTGCCGCGCCGGATCACGTTGGCGTAGAGGTCGTGGGCGAAGGAGGACGAGGAGGCCAGGGTGAGTCCGGCGACCACGGCCAGGATGGTGGCGAAGGCGACCGCGGAGATCACCGCGAGCAGCACCGCGCCGCCGGTGGTGCCGGCGCCGCCGCCGAGGTGCTCGGCGAGCAGCGGGGCGGCGGTGTTGCCGGACTTGTCGGCGGCCAGCGCCGTGCGGCCGACCAGCGCGGCGGCGCCGAAGCCGAGGGCGAGCGTCATCAGGTAGAAGACGCCGATGATGCCGATCGACCAGAGCACCGACTTCCGGGCGGTGCGCGCGGTCGGGACGGTGTAGAAGCGGACCAGGATGTGCGGCAGCGCGGCGGTGCCGAGCACCAGGGCGATGCCGAGGCTGAGGAAGTTGAGCTTGGTGGTGCCGTTGGCGCCGTAGCGCAGGCCGGGTTGCAGGAACTTGTCGCCACTGCCGCTGGCTTTGGCGGCCGAGCCGAGCAGTTCGGACAGGTTGAAGTGGAACTTGGCGAGCACCAGGACGGTCATCAGCCCGGCGCCGAGGATCAGCAGCACGGCCTTGATGATCTGCACCCAGGTGGTGCCCTTCATGCCGCCGATGACGACGTACAGCACCATCAGGGCGCCGACCGCGACGATGGTCCAGCGCTTGGCGGAGTCGCTCTGGGCGCCGAGCAGCAGCGCGACCAGCGAACCGGCGCCGACCATCTGGGCCAGCAGGTAGAAGATCGACACCACGATGGTGGAGATGCCGGCGGCGGTGCGCACCGGCCGCTGGCGCATCCGGAAGGCCAGCACGTCGGCCATGGTGTAGCGGCCGGAGTTGCGCAGCGGTTCGGCGACCAGCAGCAGCGCGACCAGCCAGGCGACCAGGAAGCCGATCGAGTAGAGGAAGCCGTCGTAGCCGGCCAGCGCGATGGAGCCGGTGATGCCGAGGAAGGACGCGGCGGACATGTAGTCGCCGGAGATCGCCAGGCCGTTCTGGAAGCCGGTGAAGCCGCGGCCGCCGGCGTAGAAGTCGGAGGCGTCCCGGGTGCTGCGGCCGGCCCACAGGGTGATGCCGAGGGTGGTGAGGACGAACAGCCCGAACAGGGACATGATCAGGGTGCGGTGGTCGCTCGCGGAGGTGGCCAGCTGCGTCATTCGGCGGCCTCCTCGGCCACGGCGGTGTGGTCGGCGGACTGGGCGGGCAGCGTGGCGTCGGCGCGGCCGCGGATCACCGCGGCCCGCGGGTCCAGTTGCCGGTCGGCGAACCGGGCGTACCAGGCGGCGATGGCGAAGGTGCTGACGAACTGCAGGATGCCGAGCACCAGCGCGAGGTTGATGTTGCCGGCGACCTTGGTGCTCATGAAGCCGGGGGCGTAGCAGCTGAGCAGGACGTACAGCAGGTACCAGAGGACGAATCCGGCCGTGACCGGGAATGCGAAGTTCCGGAAGGAGCTCCGCAGTTGCCGGAACTCCGGTGACTCCTCGATACGTTGGAACGACTCGGGGAGGGAATCGGGCGGGGGTGCCACGCGGGGTCTCCTGACGTCTTCGGTGCGACGGACGATCAGATGGACGTGAGTGACGTCACATTGAGTGCGCTGCATGCTAGATCCAGGAGCGGGTGTCGAGAAGCTTCCCCACGCGATGTGGCCGAAAACTGACCGGAACACGCCACCGGGGCGGCCGTTTTGCGGCCACCCCGGTGTGATGATCGTTCAATTACCCCTGCTCGGGGGCGCGTTCAGAACGCGATCCGGACCTTCAGCGCCGTCCGCTCGTCCATCGCCCGGTACCCCTCGGGCACCCCGTCCAGGCCCACCGTGCGGTCGAACACCGCGCCCGGGTCGATCGCGCCGGAGAGCACGTCGGGCAGCAGCTCGGGGATGTACGCCCGGGCCGGGGCCACCCCGCCGACCAGCCGCACGTTCCGGTTGAACATCTGGCCGATGTCCACGCCCGCGCTGCCGCCGTGCGGCACGCCCACGTAGCCGACCGCGCCGCCGTCCCGGGCGATCGAGAGCGCAGTGCGCATCGACTCCTCGGTGCCCACCGCCTCCAGCACCGCGTGCGCGCCCTGCCCGCCGGTCAGCTCGCGCACCGCCTCCACCGCCGCCTCGCCGCGCTCGGCCACCACGTCGGTGGCGCCGAACGAGCGGGCTATCGCGGTGCGGCCCTCGTGCCGGCCGAGCGCGATGATCCGGCCCGCGCCGAGCCGGTGCGCGGCCAGCACGCCGCACAGCCCGACCGCGCCGTCGCCGACCACCGCGACCGTCGCCCCGGGCCGCACGCCGGCCGAGACCGCCGCGTGGTGCCCGGTGGACATCACGTCCGACAGCGCCAGCAGCCCGGGCAGCAGCTTCTCGTCCCCGGCCGCCTCCTTGGGCAGCTTCACCAGCGTGCCGTCCGCGAACGGCACCCGGACGGCCTCGCCCTGCCCGCCGTCCGACCCCGGGGTGCCCCAGAACCCGCCGTGCGGGCAGGAGGTCTGCAGGCCCTCGCGGCAGTACTCGCACACGCCGTCCGACCAGACGAACGGGGCCACCACCAGGTCGCCGACCGCGAAGCCGCGCACCTCGGCGCCGACCTCCTCGACGAAGCCCAGGAACTCGTGCCCGATCCGCTGCCCGGGCTGCCGCTTGGCCACGCCCCGGTAGGCCCACAGGTCGCTGCCGCAGATGCAGGCGTTCAGCACCCGCACCACGGCGTCCCCCGGCCGCTCGATCCGGGGGTCGGGCACCTCCTCGATCCGGATGTCCTGGGGGCCGTGGATCACGGTGGCGCGCATGGGGGAAGTCCTTCGGTGTACGGGTGCCGCGGGTGTCTGCACCCGCGTTTCCACTGTAAGCCGGGGCCGTCCCGGGCTATTCCGTCCGGGGCCGCCCGCCGTTCCCCGTAAAGTGGTGCCCCATGTACGCGCCATTCCCCACCTCGCCGTTCCCGGCACCGCGCACCGGCCCCGGCGGGGGCGCCGGGCGCGGTTTCGCGGTGGTCGACGTGGAGACCACCGGCCTCGGCCGCTCCGACCGGGTCATCTCGGCGGGCGTCTACCAGCTCGACCCGGACGGCGAGATCACCGACCACTGGTACACCCTGGTCAACCCCGAGCGGGACCCGGGACCGGTCTGGATCCACGGCCTGACCAGCGAGACCCTGGCCGGTGCGCCGACCTTCCCGGAGATCGCCGCGGAGTTCGCCGAGCGGCTGCGCGAGCGGGTGCTGGTCGCCCACAACGCGCTGTTCGACTGGAACATGATCTCCCGCGAGTTCTCCCGGGCCGGCCTGCGCGCCCCGGTCGAGCAGCGGCTGTGCACCATGGTGCTGGCCCGCGACCTGCGGCTGCCGCTGCCCAACGGCAAGCTCTCCTCGCTGGCCGCCCACTTCGGGGTGCACCAGCGCCGGGCCCACCACGCGCTGGACGACGCCCGGGTGCTGGCCGAGGTGTTCCGCCCCTCGCTGGAGCTGGCCCGCAGCGGCGGCGTCCCGCTGCCCCTGACCGCCTGCGTCGCGGTCACCGACCTCGGCGAGGACGCGTCGGCGTCCGCGACGGCCGCCGGCCCGGCCCGCGGCTCCTGGGGCTCGTCCTACCGTCCCGGCCGCAAGCGCCCGCCCTGCCCGTACCCGAACCCGGGCCGCTGGGCGGACGGCTCCCCGCTGGTGCAGGGCATGCGGGTGGCGATCACCGGCGACACCGCCACCGACCGCGAGCTGCTGGAGGACCGGGCCACCGAGGCCGGCCTGCACATCGCCTCCTCGGTGAGCCGGCTCACCAGCCTGCTGGTCACCAACGAGCCGACCTCGTGGAGCGGCAAGGCCCGCAAGGCCCGCGAGTACGGCACCCCGGTGGTCGGCGAGGACGCGTTCCTGCAGCTGCTGCGCGAGGTCGCGCCGCACCCCGGTGCCTGACCCGGCGGTAAGGGGGGTTAGCGTGCCGGGTGTGTACCGATTCCTGCTGTCCCTGCGCTGGGCGGTCATCGTCCTGGTGGCCGCGGTGCTGGTCCCGACCATGATCAAGCTGGGCTTCTGGCAGTACCACCGGCACGAGGCCCGGGTGGCCCGCAACGACCTGGTGGCGCGGAACCTGGGCAGCGAGCCGGTCGCCTTCGACTCGCTCTCCACCCCCGGCTGGTCCGTCCCGACCGGCCAGGTGTGGCGCACCGTGACCGCGAGCGGCCACTACGACACCGGGCACGAGGTGGTCATCCGCGGCCGCACCGAGCCCGGCGGCTCCACCATCGGCTACTTCGTGGTCACCCCGCTGGTGCTCGCCGACGGCAAGGGCTCGGTGCTGGTCAACCGCGGCTGGGTGGAGTCCGCCGCGGACGCCGCCAGCCTCCCGGACGTCCCCGCCCCGCCGTCCGGCGAGGTCACCGTCACCGGCCGGCTGCGCGCCGACGAGACGTACGCCTCGCTGGGCGTGAAGAACCGCGGCGGCCTGCCGGAGCGGATGTTCAAGGTGATCAACACCGCCGAGCAGGCCGCGTACGCGGGCACCACCGTGCTCGGCGGCTACCTGGAGCTGTCCTCCTCGCAGCCCGCGGCCGGCCCCTCCCCCGAACCGCTCGCCGAGCCCGGCCACTCCGACATCGGCCCGCACATGGCGTACGCCGTCCAGTGGTGGCTGTTCACCGCGCTGATCCCGGTCGGCCTGGTGGTGATGGCCCGCCGCGAGGCCGGGCAGGGCGCGGCCGGGCGGGCCGCGCCCGCCGACGGGCTGGTCGGCGCCACCGGCTGAACGGCGCCACCGGCCGAACGGCGCTACCGGCCGAACGGCGGCGGGTCGAGCGGCTGCTCGGCCCAGATGGTCTTGCCGTTGCGGGTGTAGCGGCTGCCCCAGCGCTCGGTCAGCTGGGCGACCAGGTACAGGCCGCGGCCGCCCTCGTCGGTCAGCCGGGCCCGGCGCATCCGCGGCTGGGTGGCGCTCGGGTCGGAGACCTCGCAGGTCAGCACCGAGGAGCGGATCAGCCGGACCATCACCGGCCCGCCCGCGTAGCGGATCGCGTTGGTGACCAGTTCGCTCAGCACCAGCTCGGTGGTGAACGCCAGCGCGTCCAGCCCCCACCCCTCCAGCGTCCGGGTGGCGGCCTCGCGCACCCCGGCGACCGCGGACGGGTCGGCCCCGATGGTCCACGCGGCGGTGTCCGAGGGCGGCACCGGGTGCAGCCGGGCCAGCAGCAGCGTGACGTCGTCGCTCAGCCCGGCGGTGGACATCTCCGCGACGATCGCCCGCCCGGCCGCCGCCAGGTCCCCGCCCAGGTCGGCCTCGCCGAGCCGGGCAGCCAACTGGTCCATGCCCTCGTCCAGGTCGCCGCCGGCACCGCCCTCGATCAGCCCGTCGGTGTACAGCGCCAGCACGCTGCCCGCGCGCAGCGCGCACTCGACCGTCTCGAACGGCAGCCCGCCGACGCCGAGCGGCGGCCCGGGGTTGACCGGCAGGTACTCGACCCGCCCGTCGGGGTGCACCAGCGCGGGCGGCGGGTGCCCGGCGCTGGCGGCCTGGCAGATGCCGGAGACCGGGTCGTAGACGGCGTACACGCAGGTCGCCCCGGACGGGTCGGCGACGCCGCGCTCGCGCTCCTCCTCGCTGCCCTCGACGACCAGCTGGGAGACCAGGTCGTCCAGGTGCACCAGCAGCTCGTCGGGCTCCAGGTCGAGGTCGGCCAGGGTGCGCACGGCGGTGCGCAGCCGCCCCATGGTGGCGCTGGCCTGGAGGCCGTGGCCGACCACGTCGCCGGCCACCAGGGCGACCCGGGCGCCGGAGAGCGGGATGACGTCGAACCAGTCGCCGCCGACGCCGGTGGCGGTGTCGGTGGGCCGGTAGACGCTGGCGGTGGTGGCGGCGGGCACCGCGGTCTCGGCGGGCGGCAGCAGCGAGCGCTGGAGGCCGACGGCGGCCCGGTGCTCGCGGGTGTAGCGGCGGGCGTTGTCCAGGGCGAGCGCGGCCCGCGCGGCGATCTCCCGCAGCAGTTCCAGGTCCTCGGCCTCGTACGGCCCCTGGTCGGGGTCGCGGCGGACGGTGACCCGGCCGAGCGGGCCGCCGCGGGCGTGCAGCGGGGCGCTCATCGCGGGCGGTCCGTCGGCCGCGGCGGCGGGGCGGCCGAGTTCCGCGCGGTCGAGCGGGCCGAGCGGGCCGAGCGGGCGGTCGTCCGGCCCGGGCGGCCCGGCGGTGGCGGTGCGGCGGACGGCGAGCAGCCCGTCGGCGCCGGCCACCGGTTCGTCGCCGGTGAAGACGGCCTCGGCGATGTCCACCTCGGCGCGGTCGCCGAGGCCGGGCACCAGGACGCCGGCCAGGTCCTCGGCGGTGCCGGCCACCGAGAGCGAACCGCCGACGGCGGCGGTGGCCCGGTGCAGCACGTCGGCGCGCCGCCGGTAGCGGTGCAGTTCGGTGACGTCGCCGAACAGCGCGGTCACGCCGATCAGCGACCCGTCGGGGGCCTGGAGCCGGAAGGCCTGGATCTCCATCATCACCCCGGGCCCGGGGTCGTCCAGGGTGCGGATCGGCAGCGCGGCCCGGACCAGCGGCTCGCCGGTGGTGATCACGTTCCGCAGGATCGCCTCGGTGGCCTCCGCGTCCTGCGGCTGGAGGAAGTCGCCCAGCCGGTGGCCGGACAGGTCGGTGGGCAGTCCGGTGTAGGGCAGCAGGTGGGTGTTGGTGCGCAGCAGCCGCAGGTCGGTGTCGAAGAAGGCCAGGCCGAGCCGGTCCTGCAGGAACAGCTCCCGGGTGAACGCCTCGTCCTGGCGCCACCGGGTGACGGTGTCGGCGGGGGTGGCCAGCACCAGGGCCCGGACCTCGCCGTGCTCGCCGGCCAGCGGCAGCACCTGGTAGGCGACCTCCAGCGGCACGCCGCCGCCGGTGCGCAGCCGCACCTCGCCGGTCCGCCGGCCGAGCGCGGCGGCATCGGCCGCGCCGTCGGCCAGCAGGTCGGCGGCGGGGCGGCCGGTGACCTGGGCGGCGGGCAGGCCGAGCAGGTGCTCGGCCGCGGCGGTCCAGCCCACGACGCGTCCGTCGCCGTCGACCAGGGCCGCCGCGACGCCGTCGATGTTCGGCAACCGCCGACTGTCCATGCGCTGCACCTCGGGTGGGTGGTCCGGTTCCCCCATCTTCGGACGGTTCCGGGCCGCGCGCCATCGACGCCCGGTGGGCGTCCCCCCATTGACGCCCCGTATTGGTCTAGTCCAAATTGGCCGTGCACACGCCCTGCACGCTCTCTCCCCCACACTGGAGCGACCGCCATGACGTACCGCTCGCACCGCCGCGCCGCCGCGGCCGGCGCCCTCGCCCTGGGCGCCACCGCCCTGGCCCTGCTGCCCGCCCGGGCCGGCGCGGCCACCGAACTCCTCGCCAACGGCGGCTTCGAGTCCGGCACGCTCTCCCCCTGGAGCTGCGCCGGCACCGCCGCCCCCACCACCGCCGCCCCGCACTCCGGCACCACCGCGCTGAGCGCCACCCCCGGCGCGGCCGACCTCGCCCCGTGCACCCAGGGCGTCGACGTCCAGCCGAACACCGGCTACAGCCTGACCGCCTGGGTGAAGGGCTCCTACGTCACCCTCGCCGCCACCGGCACCGGCGTGTCCACCTCCACCTGGGCGAACGCCCCCGGCTGGACCCAGCTCACCCGCACCTTCACCACCGGCCCGGGGACCACCCGGGTGACCGTCACCCTCAGCGGCTGGTACGGCAGCCCCTACCAGGCCGACGACGTCTCCCTGACCACCCTCGGCGCCGTCCCGTCCACCTCGCCCTCCCCGTCCGCCTCGGCCTCCCCTTCCCCCTCCCCCACGCCCTCGCCGTCCGCCTCCACCTCCACCTCCGCCTCCCCCTCGCCGTCCGCCTCCCCCTCCAGCTCCGCCCCGCCCGGCGCGAACACCGTCCGGGTCTCCACCGCCAAGGAGCTCCAGGCCGCGCTGAGCGCCGCCGTCCCCGGCCGCACCATCCAGCTCGCCGACGGCAGCTACCCCGGCAACTTCAAGATCACCACGGCGGGCACCGCCGCCGCCCGGATCACCCTGACCGGCTCGCCGAACGCCGTCCTGAGCACCACCACCGGCGGCGGCTACGGCCTCTCGCTGACCAACGCCCCCTACTGGACCGTCCAGGGCGTCACCGTCACCGGCGCCCAGAAGGGCATCATGGTCGACGCCTCGGACTACGTGGTGCTCGACGGCGTGACGGTCCACCACACCACCATGGAGGGCGTGCACTTCCGCAACTCCTCCAGCCACGGCGTGCTGCGCAACTCCACCGTCCACGACACCGGAACCTCGCACGACGGCAAGGGCGAGGGCGTGTACGTCGGCACCGCCAACACGCTCTCCGACAAGAGCGACTACGTGCAGATCCTCAACAACACCATCGGCCCCGGCATCGGCGGCGAGAACATCGACCTCAAGGAGGGCACCACCGGCGGCCTGGTCTCCGGCAACCGCTTCGACGGCAACGGGCTGACCAACGTCAACTACGACGACTCCTGGGTCGACGTGAAGGGCAACGGCTACGTCATCGAGAACAACACCGGCGTGCGCACCATGAACGACGGCTACCAGACCCACACCCAGCAGCCGGGCTGGGGCTGCGGCACCGTCTTCCGCAACAACAGGTCCGACCTGACCGGCGCGAACGGCTCCAACCCCGCCAAGTACGCGATCGACGTCACCAACTACGACGCCGCCGCCTGCCCGGTCACCGTCACCGCCGACAACACCGTCACCGGAGGCACCGCCCTCGCCAACCCCGGCGTCCCGGTGGGCTGACCCTCCGTCCGGAATCCGTGCCGACCGGTCAGAATGGTCGGCATGGATCTCGGACTCAAGGACAAGGTGTACGTGGTCACCGGCGCGACCCGGGGACTCGGCCACGCCACCGCCCGGCAACTCGTCGCCGAAGGCGCCAAGGTGGTCGTCACCGGCCGCACCGAAGCGGCCGCCACCGCCGCCGCGGGCGCCCTCGGCGAGAACGCCCACGGCGTCGGCGCGGACAACGCCGACCCGGACACCCCGCAGCGCCTGGTCGACGCCGCCCGGGACCGCTTCGGCGGCTTCGACGGCATCCTGATCAGCGTCGGCGGCCCCGCCGCGGGGCCGGTCGCCACCGCCACCGACGACGCCTGGCGCGCCGCGTTCGACTCGGTCTTCCTCGGCGCCCTCCGGCTGGCCCGCACCGCCGCCGAACGCCTGCCCGCCGGGGGCGTGATCGCCTTCGTGCTGTCCACCTCGGTCCGCCAGCCGATCGCCGGCCTCGGCATCTCCAACGGCCTGCGCCCCGGCCTGGCCATGGCCGCCAAGACGCTCGCCGACGAACTCGGCCCGCGCGGCATCCGGGTCCTCGGCCTGCTGCCCGGCCGCATCGACACCGACCGCGTCCGCGAACTCGACGCCCTCGCCCCCGACCCGGCCACCGCCCGCGAGACGGCCGCCGCCGGCATCCCGCTGCGCCGCTACGGCACCCCCGAGGAGTTCGGCCGCACCGCGGCCTTCCTGCTCTCCCCCGCCGCCTCCTACCTCACCGGCCTGATGCTCCCGGTCGACGGCGGCGCCACCCGCGGCCTGTGACCGGGGGCGCGGGGAACTGCGCGGCCGGCCGAGCACGCACCGCCGGATCGCGACGCGGAACGAGAGCCTGCACCGTCCCGCGACCCCGCCGACCTGCGACTCCCGCAGCGCGCAGGTCCCCGCGCCCCTGTCGGTGCACGCCTTGCTAGCGCACCCGCGGGGCCTTCTTCCGGCTCCGCTCCTTGCGCGCCTTCCCCCCGCGCAGCCGCAGCTGGGCGGGCAGCTCCGCCAGGCCCAGCGAGTGCCGGGCGTGCTCGACCGGGCCGGTGCGGTAGGCCGCGACCAGGGCGGCGGTGTCCGCGCCGGGGGCGATCCGCACCGCGGTGTGCACCTGGGGGCGGCGGGCCGCGCCGGTGACCTTGGTGGTGACCCGTTCGACGTCCGGGAGGGCGACCGTCTCGGTCTCGATCGCCTCCTCGACGGCCCGGCTGCGCACCCGCAGGGCGAAGTGCGACCCGCCGGACGCGGTGGGCGAGGGCAGGTCGACCCCGGCCGGGCCGCCGCGGCGCAGCTGGGAGAAGAGCCACCACAGGCAGCCGACGATGACCAGCGCGGGGACGGCGATGGCCACCGGCCACCACCAGTCGCGGTCCGACCAGCGGGTGCGGCTGGCCGTGCTGAGCACGGGTTGGTCGGGCGAGGTGAGCGGCCACCAGCCGGGCGGGGTGATCCCGAGGTGCCGGTAGGCGTCGAGCCCGCCGAGCAGCACCAGCGCCCCGCCGGCCAGCAGGACCAGCCCGACCAGGGCCAGCAGGGTGCGGTTGACGGTGCGTCGGCTCATCGGGGCGGCTCCAGCTCGGCGAGTTCCCGGCGGTGGTGGCGTTCGGGCACCGGCCGGGTGCGGACGTCCAGCCGGTGCGGGGCGGCCAGCGGGATCCGGGCCAGTTCGGCCCGCAGTTCGCGCTCCGCCCCGGCCGGGTCGGTGTCCCCGGTCAGGGTGACCTTGGTGCGCCGGCGTCCGACCTTCACCTGCCAGGAGTGCACGTCGGAACGCTGCCGGGCGCGCCCGGCGATCAGCGCGCCGACCGTGCTGCGGTGGATCGCGGACCCGCGCGGCTCCAGCGCGAGCCAGCCGCGCAGGCCCCGGGCGAACGCCAGCCAGAGCAGCAGCAGTCCGAGCACGACCGCGCCGCCCGCGATGCCCAGCACCCACGGGTCGTCCAGGTGCCGGGTCGCCAACTGCTCGGCCAGCTCCCGCCGCCAGGGCCTGGCCCGCCCGCCGGCCCGCACCGCGATCACGTCGTACAGCAGCGTCCCGGCCGCCACCAGCAGCACCGCCACCACCAGCGCGGTCGGCACGCCGCGCTCGGAGCGCAGCCACCGTCCGGCCCGGCGCCGACGGCGCGGCGGCGCCGTAGCGGACCGCGGTTCCGGCTGCGGTTCGCGGTGGGGCCCGGTCTCCGGTCCGGTCTGCGGATCGGTCATCCGGCCACCGCCGGGTGCAGCCGGTCCACGATCACGTCCGCCCCGGTGACCGGCGTGCCGGTCAGCTCGGCGACGGTGCGGCAGGCCGCGTCCCGCGCCGTCCGGGCCAGCGTGCCGACGTCGGACGGGAACGGCAGCTCCAGGTGGAGCGTCAGCCGGACCCGGCCGTGCGAGAGGAGGGCCGAGACCTTCGGGTGCGGGACCGGACCCGGCCGGTCCCGCCAGGCCGGGGCGAGCGCGTCGGCAACGGCCCGGGCCGCGATCCGCCGGTACACCCGGTCCGCGACCCGCTCTCCGCCGCGCTGCGCGACCACCCCCGGGTGGGCCATCAGCGCCGCCGGTCCCGGCCGCGCAGGAGGTCGCCGAGGTCACCGAGCTCGACGTCCCCCTCGATCAGCCGCCCGACCACGAAGCCCAGGGCTCCGAGGACCGCCACCAGCAGGAACGCGCCGAACCCGCCGAAGTAACCGGCGAAGCCGAGGGCCATGCCTGTGAGCAGGCCCATCAACGCCAGGTTCATCCGCTACTCCTTCGCGATCCTGCTCGGTATTCGGAACGGTCAACACTCACTGCACGCGGGGGCGCTTGCCGGAGGACGACGAGTCGTCGTCGTCCTCCTCGTCGTCGTCGGGGTCGTCGGGCAGGTGGACGTCGTTCACGGCGATGTTCACCTCGACCACCTCCAGGCCGGTCATCCGCTCGACCGCCTCGATGATGTCCCGGCGGACCTCGGAGGCCAGCTTGGGGATCACCACCCCGTACTCGACCACCAGCGCGATGTCGATGGCGGCCTGCTTCTCGCCGACCTCCGCCTTGATCCCGCGGCTCACGCCGGACTTCGAACCGGAACCCGGCACCCGGTCCCGCATCGCGCCGAACGTCCGGGAGAACCCGGTCCCCAGCGCGTGGATGCCGGCGACCTCCCGGGCGGCCATGCCGGCGATCTTCTCCACCACGCCGACGGCGAGGGAGGTACTGCCGCGCTCGCCGCTCGGGCGGTTCTCCGGCGCGTCCTTCTGCAGGTCCGCAGGGCTGGGGGTGTGGGGCTGCGTCATCTCGGGTCTCCTGACGTTTCGACACCAGCTATACCGCACATCACCTCAAGCCTGGCATTTCGCCGCGCGCCACGCACCGCGGATACCTACAGATGGGGGCACGGGGAGCCGCGCCGCCCCGTACCCCCCGTGCCCCCGTTCCGGCCGTCCGCTCCGGGTCAGCGCCCGGCGAGGTCCCGGAGCCGGCGCGCCTGCGCCTCGCGCTCGGCGGCGCGCTGCTGGTCGTAGGTGCGGTCGATGGCGCCGCGCAGCAGCGCCTTGGTCTCGATCACGGCGCTGCGCGGGGCGGCCAGCAGGGCGGCGATCAGGTCGGCGGCGGCGGCCTCGAGGTCGCCGAGGGGGACGGCCAGGTTGGCCAGGCCGACGGCGACCGCCTCGTCCGCGCTGATCCGGCGGCCGGTGGCGCAGATCTCCAACGCGCGGGCGTAGCCGACGAGTTCGGTGAGCGGCTTGGTGCCGGTGAGGTCGGGGACCAGGCCGAGGGAGGTCTCCTTCATGGCGAACTGGACGTCCTCGGCGACCACCCGCAGGTCGCAGGCGAGGGCGAGCTGGAAGCCCGCGCCGATCGCGTGGCCCTGGACGGCGGCGACGGTGACCAGGTCGGCGCGGCGCCACCAGGTGAAGGCTTCCTGGTAGAAGGCGATGGTGGCGTCCAGCTCGGTGTCGGAGGAGGCGGCGAGGCCGAGGAAGGAGGGCTCGCCGGGGATGCCCTCGGGGGTGAACATGGCGCGGTCGAGGCCGGCCGAGAAGGAGCTGCCCTCGCCGCGGAGCAGCACGGCCCGGACGTTCCCGGGCAGGGCGCGGCCGACGCCCGCGAGGGCGCGCCACATCGCGGGGGTCTGGGCGTTGCGGCGGGCGGGGTCACAGAGGGTGACGGTGGCGAGTTCGCCGTCCAGGTCCAGGCGGACGCCCGCCTTCTCCCACGCGGTGCGGTCGGCGTCGGGGATGTCGGTGCTCATGGCGGTTACCTTCCAGCGGCAGGGCAGGGGCGCCCGCCGACCCCGACGGGCTACTGGAGGGTAACAAAGCGGCCGATCCCCGTACAGGAACGGCCGCGAAGGGGTCCGGAAACGGCGGTCGGCGGCTCGGGATGACCCGGCCGCCGATCCGTTGTGGAGCGTCGTGCATGGCGAGCAGCGTGATGGTGAGCCGTGGGCGGCCGGAGCTGCTCGGGTGCCGCCCGCCCGAGGTGACGGACCGTCAGGAACCGGCAGCGGCAGCGGCCTTGCCCTTGCCGCGGGTGGCGCCGCCACGGCCCCGGAGGTTGACCCCGGACTCGCTGAGCATGCGGTGGACGAAGCCGTAGGACCGGCCTGTCTCCTCCGCGAGAGCGCGGATGCTCGCCCCGGAGTCGTACTTCTTCTTGAGATCGGCCGCGAGCTTCTCACGCGCGGCACCTGTTACCCGGCTGCCCTTTTTCAGAGTCTCGGCCACCCGTGCCTCCTCGTAGAGGTGATCGGTCAGATTCCCATGATCACCCATTGCCCGGTTCCTGGCCACCCATTCGACAAGGTCCGTCACGGGAAAGCGGGGTCGAGCGGTGGTGCGCGCTCCGCACCAGGGCGCTCACGGAGGGTGTGCACGCCCCCGCACCGTTCGCTCCGCCGAGCGAATCCGCTGATCAGCCCGGACCGTCAGCGGGCAAACCGCGCGCTCCGACACGGAAAACGGCGGCGGTCCTCACGGTGTTCCCGGACGGGACGGGGGATGAGTTCTCCTCGTACCGGCGACGGACCCCGCGTCTACGCGCGAGGTCCGTGCGGGGCCCGGAGACGGGGCGGCCGGAACGGGGCCGGACCGGCCGGCGGGCGGTGCGGGCCGACGGGCGGGTCAGGCCAGCGAGACCAGGTCGTGGTAGGCCGGGCTCCACAGGTCCTCGACGCCGTCCGGCAGCAGGATGATCCGCTCCGGCTGGAGCGCCTCCACCGCGCCCTCGTCGTGGGTGACCAGGACGACCGCGCCGGTGAAGGTGCGCAGCGCGCCGAGGATCTCCTCGCGGCTGGCCGGGTCGAGGTTGTTGGTCGGCTCGTCGAGCAGCAGCACGTTGGCGCTGGAGACCACCAGCGAGGCCAGCGCGAGCCGGGTCTTCTCGCCGCCGGAGAGCACGCCGGCCGGCTTGTCCACGTCGTCCCCGGAGAACAGGAAGGAGCCGAGGATCTTGCGGATCTGCACCAGGTCGGTGTCCGGCGCGGAGGAGCGCATGTTCTCCAGCACGCTGCGCTCGGGGTCGAGCGTCTCGTGCTCCTGCGCGTAGTAGCCGATCTTCAGGCCGTGGCCCGGGATCACCTCGCCGGTGTCCGGCTGCTCCACGCCGGCCAGCATCCGCAGCAGGGTGGTCTTGCCCGCGCCGTTGAGGCCGAGGATGACGACCCGGGAGCCGCGGTCGATCGCCAGGCCCACGTCGGTGAAGATCTCCAGCGAGCCGTAGGACTTCGACAGGCCCTCGGCCGTCAGCGGGGTCTTGCCGCACGGGGCCGGGTCGGGGAAGCGCAGCTTGGCGACCTTGTCGGAGGCCCGGACCTGCTCCAGGCCGGAGAGCAGCTTCTCGGCGCGGCGGGCCATGTTCTGCGCGGCGACCGTCTTGGTGGCCTTGGCGCGCATCTTGTCGGCCTGCGAGTTGAGCGTCGCGGCCTTCTTCTCCGCGTTGGCCCGCTCGCGCTTGCGGCGCTTCTCGTCGTCCTCGCGCTGCTGCTGGTACTGCTTCCAGCCCATGTTGTAGATGTCGATCGCGGAGCGGTTGGCGTCCAGGTAGAAGACCTTGTTGACGACCGTCTCGACCAGGTCGACGTCGTGCGAGATGACGATGAAGCCGCCCTTGTAGGTCTTCAGGAAGTCCCGCAGCCAGGCGATGGAGTCCGCGTCGAGGTGGTTGGTGGGCTCGTCGAGCAGCAGGATGTCCGCGTCCGAGAAGAGGATCCGGGCCAGCTCGACCCGGCGGCGCTGGCCGCCGGAGAGGGTGTGCAGCTCCTGGCCCAGGATGCGGTCCGGCAGGCCGAGCGCGGCGGCGATGGTGGCGGCCTCGGCCTCGGCGGCGTAGCCGCCCTTGGTGAGGAACTCGGTCTCCAGCCGGGCGTACTTCTTCATCGCGTTGTCGCGGGTGGCGCCCTTGCCGTTGGCCATCCGCTCCTCGTTCTCGCGCATCTTCCTGAGCACGCTGTCGAGGCCGCGGGCGGACAGGATGCGGTCCCGGGCGAGGACGTCGAGGTCCCCGGTGCGCGGGTCCTGCGGGAGGTAGCCGACCTCGCCGGAGGAGGTGACCGTGCCGCCGGCCGGGATGCCCTCGCCGGCCAGCACCTTCGTCAGGGTGGTCTTGCCCGCGCCGTTGCGGCCGACCAGGCCGATCCGGTCGCCCGGGGCGATCCGGAAGCTGGCGGACTCGATCAGGATGCGGGCACCGGCACGAAGCTCCAGGGCGTTCGCGGAAATCATGGCTGGGGTCTCTCCTCGACGTGGCTATGGCACTCAGCCATTGGGCCCAAGTCTACGGGAGGGCGGGAAGGCCTTTTCCGGGCCCGGCCGGCGGGCGGTGCCGGCCGGGCCCCGGGGGGTCACTTCGCGCAGGACGGGCGGGCCGCGGCGAACGGGGCCCCGGCGGTGCCGCAGGCGGCCTCGCGCAGGCCCAGGGCGGTGTCGTAGACCCAGCTGCCGATCACCGGGCCGTCCTCGACCGAGACCCGGTGGCCGTCCAGCCGGCGCAGCACCACGTCGGGGCCGGTGCTGAGGAAGTTGCCGTGGTCGGTGAGCGAGAACACCATGACGCCGCCGGGCTGCTGGCGGGCCGCGGCGGCGGTGGCGGCCGGGCACAGCCGGGGCACCAGCACCGCGTCGTCGGTCTGCGCGGTGCGCACCGGGTCGAAGGTGCAGCCCGCCGGGGGGCGGGAGTTGAAGCGCAGGTCGCCGTCGCGCTCGCGGAAGCCCATCAGCAGGCCGGGGGTGACCACCGTCACGAACGCGTCGTTGACCTTGTCGTCGGACGGGTGCAGGGCGTCGGCGGCGCGCTGGAGCATGAGCTGCGCGCGCTCGTCCTCGGTGCGGGTGTCCGCGCCCGGCTCGCCGTCGGCGCGCAGCCAGTCGGCCAGGCCGGGGAAGCCGCGGTGCCAGCGCACCGAGTGGTCGGTGGTGTCGACCGCGGTGACCATGCCGTCGTCCCAGACCACCACGGCGTCCTGGCCGACCCGGACCAGGTGCAGCGCGGTGGCACCCTCGCGGCGGTAGGACCACAGCCGCTCGCCGGTGGTCGGCGAGTAGGCCTCCACACCGGGGCCGACCTGGAGGTCCGCCTGCGCCGCGCCGGTCGACTGCGCGCTCACCGGGCTGGCGTCCGCCGCGCCGGGGACCACCCGGTCGCCGAACGGCTCGGGCCGGTTGGCGTGGGCCGCCGCACCGGCCGCGAGGACCAGCAGAGCGGCGGCGGCGGGCAGGACCGATCTCGGCGACAGGCTTCGCAGCGGGTTGAAGGACACCCGCGGAGTTTATCCGGCGGGTGCTGGCGGGGGCCCGGGGTTTACCGGCCGCCCGCTCGGGCGTGTCACCGGTCCCTACCTTTATCCGGGTCCGACACGACCCCGCCCGACCTGCGGGGCAGCGGACCGGGCGCATGCCTGCGGCCGGTTAGGGTACGCCTGCGGTGGGCCCACGGACTGTTACAGAGGTGAGACGGAATGCAGTTTGACGACGATGCTCAGCTCGACAGCTCACAGGTGCAGGACCGGCGCGGCATCCCCGGCGGCGGACTGGCGGTCGGCGGCGGGGTGGTCGGCCTGCTCGGGCTCGTCGTGGCGCTGCTGTTCGGGGTGGACCCGGGCATGTTCGGCGGCTCCTCCCAGCCGGCCGCGCCGCCGGTCGGCCAGGCCACCAGCTCCGCCCAGCTGGCCTCGGCCTGCAAGACCGGCGCGGACGCCAACAAGCGGCAGGACTGCCGGATCCTGGCCGTGGTCAACAGCGTCCAGACCTACTGGCAGGCCGACTTCACGTCCGAGGGCCGGAGCTACCGCCAGGCGCCCACCGTGCTGTTCACCGACCGGGTCGCCACCGCCTGCGGCACGGCGACCTCCGCGGTCGGGCCGTTCTACTGCCCCGGCGACGGCAAGGCCTACTTCGACCTGGGCTTCTTCGACGACATGACCCGGCAGCTGGGCGCCAAGGGCGGGCCGTTCGCCGAGGCGTACGTGGTGGCGCACGAGTACGGGCACCACGTGCAGGACCTGCTGGGCACCACGGCCAAGGTCGGCGGCGACCGGCAGGGCGCGGACAGCGGCTCGGTCAAGCTGGAGCTGCAGGCCGACTGCTACGCGGGGGTGTGGACGCACCACGCCACCACCACCCCGCAGCCCTCCACCGGGCGGCCGCTGATCACCCAGCTGACCGACCAGGACATCGCGCTGGCCCTGGACGCCGCCGGCTCGGTGGGCGACGACCGGATCCAGCAGCGGGCCACCGGACGCAGCAACCCGGAGACCTGGACGCACGGCTCCTCGGCGCAGCGCCAGCAGTGGTTCACGACCGGCTACCGCAGCGGCGACCCGGCCAGTTGCAACACCTTCGGCTGACCGGCCCCCCGCTTGACCCGTTGGGGTGACTTGGGGCATTTATGACGGTCCGTCAGGCTAGGCTCCTGAGGCCGGAATCGACCCTGGACCCACGGAGATCCCATGCGTCTCGGCCGCCTGACCCTGGCCGCCGCCGCGCTGCTGCTGGTGACCACCGCGAGCGTGCCCTCGGGCACGCCGCTGAGCCAGACCGAGCGCCACGCGGCGCTCTCCTCTGACGCCATCCAGCCGCGCGGCGCGGCGCCCCGTCCGGTGGTGCAGCGGGCGGTGCACGAGGTGCCGTTCGGCGCCTTCGTCGGCTCCTGGGACAGCTACATCCCGAACATCGCCCGGATGGCCTCCTGGCTGAACAACGCCAACCTACAGGTCGGCCACACCTACCTGGCGGGCAACGGGTGGCAGGACATCGAGGGCGAGCCGCTGGTGCTCGGCCTCTGGTCGCAGTGGCGGCAGTCCGACCCGGGGCGGCGGCTGGTGCTCGGCGTGCCGATGCTCGTCCCCAACGAGGGCAA
The DNA here is from genome assembly GCF_044750705.1 of Kitasatospora sp. NPDC088783. NCBI lineage: Bacteria > Bacillati > Actinomycetota > Actinomycetes > Kitasatosporales > Streptomycetaceae > Kitasatospora > Kitasatospora sp. NPDC088783. The sequence continues at coordinate 161,080 of NZ_JBIVKJ010000013.1, read as the reverse complement.
CGTGCCGGACGCCGAGGTGTCCCGGCTGCTGGCCCGCGGCAACCAGGGCGAGTTCGACCAGCACTTCCTGCGGCTGGCCCGGAAGCTGGTGGCCTTCGGCGGCGGCGACACCGTCATCACCCTGGGCTGGGAGATGAACGGCGTCACCTACACCTCGCGCTGCAAGCCCGACCCGACGGCCTGGAAGGCGTACTGGCGGCGGATCGTCGGCGTGATGCGCTCGGTGCCCGGCCAGCGCTTCTCCTTCGACTTCACCCCCACCCGCGGGCTGGACGCCATCCCCTGGACGCGCTGCTACCCGGGCGACGACGTGGTCGACATCATCGGCATGGACAGCTACGACCAGCCCGCGGGCGGCACCTTCGACGAGTACGTCTCCGAGCCGTACGGGCTGCAGGACCAGGTGGAGTTCGCCGCCAAGCGCGGCAAGCCGGTGTCCTACCCGGAGTGGGGGCTGTTCCGCAACGGCGACAACCCGGAGTTCGTCCGGCGGATGGTGGAGTGGATGCGCACCCACGACACCGCCTACCAGACGGTCACCGACTACTGCCCGCACGGCTTCTGGCAGTGCAAGGACAACCCGAAGTCGGCGGCGGTGTACCGGCAGCTGATGTCGGGCTCCTCCGGGGCGCTCGGGCCGGTGAAGAACTCACCGCAGGCGCCGCCGCGCTAGCGCCTCCTTCAGCTTCGGCATCCGGGTGCGCAGCAGGTGCACGGCGGCGATCCGGGCCCGGACCCGCAGGGCGCGGGCGGCGGCGGCGGGGGCGAGCCGGCCGGGGCCGAGCACCAGGCGCTGGTTGGACAGCCGGTCCGGGCGCCAGCGCTGCTTGTACGGCTCCTGGCCGCGCAGCAGGCTGAGCTGCGGGATGCCGGCCGCGCGGACCTCGTCCAGGGCGGCGCCGAACAGCAGGCCGGCGATGTCCAGCTTCTCCCGGAGCCCGGGGTGCGCGCCGTACATGTAGAGGCCGCCGAACGGGGCGCAGAGGATCACCAGGTTCACCGCCACCACCTCGCCGTCCAGCTCGAACCGGTGTATCGCGGCCCGGCCGGTCGCCACCAGGCCGGTGGTCGACTCGGTCAGGTGCTCGGCGAAGCGCGCGGTGCGGTGCTCCGGGGTGACCCCGCGGTCCTGCCACTGGAGCATGTGCAGGCGCAGCAACTCGCCGACCGTGTACGGGACTTCCTCGGGGGTCGCGGAGTGCACCCGCACCCCCGAGTTGGCGATCTTGCGGAGCTTGACCCGGCTGCGCTGGGCGGTCTTGCCGGGCAGCCGCTTGAGCAGCTCGTCCATCGGCACGGCCGGCAAGTACTGGCAGAGCGAGTCGGCGAACCGGTGCCGACGGCCCCGCCAGTGCGCGTACACCCGCTGCACGGCCGCCGACGGGTGCACCTCGCGCAGCTCCAGGCTGTGCCAGGGGCGGCGCAGCGGCAGGGCGGCGGCCAGTTCGGCGGCGGCCCGGTCGGCGCAGTCGTCGTCGAGCAGCACGTCGGTGAAGTCGACCAGGCCCGCGCCCAGGTTGGTCAGCCCGCCGAACGGGCCGCGGCGGCGCAGCGCGGCGGCCCCGACCAGCCGGCCGTCGCGGCGGACCAGCACCAGCACCAGCCCGCCGGGGCGGCCGTACCGGCGCCACCAGGAGCGCAGCCAGGGCGCGGCCTGGAAGGAGGTGGCGGTGGCGCAGCGGCGGTGCAGGTCGTCCCAGTCGTCGGCGAGCCGGTCCAGGGCGTCGTCGGCGCGCAGCACCTCGGCCGTCCAGCGCTCCCGGTCGGCGGCGTCGCGGGCCGGCTGGGCGGGCACCCGGGGGCCGCGCCGCTGGTGGAGCTTCACCGGACGGCCGCCGGTTCGCGGGTCTGCGCGGCCGGCGCGGCCTCGGCCTGGGCGGGCAGCGCGCTCGCGTCGGCCCCGGCGGCTTCCGCGGCGGGGCCCGGCTTGCGGCGGGTGAGCATCACCAGGGCGCCGACCAGCACGCCGGCGGCGGCGCCGACCGCGGTGTCCAGGCTCGCGGACGGGGAGGCCGGGGCGTCGGGCTCGGCGGCGGGGGCCAGCGGGACCAGCCGGACGCCGGTCTCCTTGCTGCTGGTGTTGCCGAACGCGATCAGCGACCTGGCGACCGCGTCGGCGTTCTTCACCGCCTCCTCGCCGCGGGCGGCGGTCCCGGTGATCTCGATCATCGGGGCGTCCGGGGAGGTGGTGCCGCGGACCAGCCCGGCCAGCGTGGTCACCGTGTGGCCGGTCTCGGCGGCGGCCCCGATCAGCACCTGCGGCTGGCCGGTCAGCCGGCCGTACGCCTGGGCGAAGTTGACGGCGGTGGCGTTCTCGCCGGGGTTGTTCGGCACGACCACCACGTAGGAGCTGGCCGAGTAGCTGGGGTGCGAGACGACGGCGTAGCCGGCCCCGGCCGCCGCACCGAGCGGGACGGCGAGGGCCAGCGGCCACCATCGGCGGGCCAGCGCACGGGCGCCGCGGCGTGGTTCGGGCATCGGTGACTCCAGGAGGGTCGAAGGGGTGAACGGTTCAGTGCGCGGCCGCGCGGCGCCCGGCGGAGCGCCCGGGGCGGGCGGCGGGGCGGGGGCGGGCGCCGGGGTCAGCCACCGGGCTGCCGCCGCCGGCCGGAGGGGGTCGCGGCCGCCCGCCGGGAGCGGCCGCGGGGCGGGGGGTCGGCGGGCGCCCGCCCGGTGCGGGGGGCGGCCGGGGCGGGCACCACGGGGGCGGCCGGCTGGGGGCCGACCGACTCGCGGTAGAGGGCGGCCAGTTCGGTCGCGATCCGGGCGATGTCGTAGTGCGCGACGGCGGGCGGGACCGGGAACGGGCCCGGCCGGGTGGTCGCCAGCAGGGCCAGCTCCCGGGCGTACGGCTCGGGTTCGGAGGGCAGCAGGCGGGCGTGCGGGGCCGCGGCGGCGGGCAGTTCGGCCAGCGCCGGACAGGCCGAGTGCAGCAGCGGGAGCCCGGCGGCCAGCCCCTCCAGGGCGGCCAGTCCGAAGGTCTCCTCGCGGGACGGGGAGACCAGGACGTCGACGGCGGTGAGCAGTTCGGGCACGTCGTCGCGCTCGCCGGTGAGCACCAGGCGGTCGCGGACGCCGAGCCGGGCCGCGCGGTCGAGCAGCGCGGCGCGCTCGGGGCCCTCGCCGATCAGCAGCAGCCGGGCGTCGGGCAGCCGGGCCAGCGCCTCCAACGGGACGTGGAAGCGCTTGCCGGGCACCAGCCGGCCCACCGCGCCGATCACGAACGCGCCGATCGGCAGGCCGAGTTGGGCCCGCAGCCGGCCGCGGTGGGCGGCCCGGGCGGTGGGGGTGAAGCGGTACCGGGCGGCGTCCACCCCGTTGGGCAGCAGCCGGACCCGCTCGGCCGGCACGCCCCACTCGCCGAGCACCCCGGCGACCTGGCCGGAGACCGCCAGGGTGGTGCTGCCGAGCCGTTCGGCGCCCAGGTAGAGCGCCTTGACGCCGCGCGAGGTGGGCCGGCCCTCGATCACGCCGGACTGCAGCGAGTGCTCGGTGGCGATCACCGCGCGGACGCCGGCCAGCCGGGCGGCGAGGCGGCCGTACAGCATGGCCCGGTACAGGTGGGTGTGCACCAGGTCGTAGCGGCCGGAGCGGATCAGCCGGGTGAGCCGGGGCAGCACCGCGAGGTCGCGGTTGCCGCGCATGTCGAGGTGGTGGACGGTGAAGCCGTCGGCGCGCAGCTCCCGGGCGACCGCGCCGGGGCCGGTCAGCGCGGCCACCTCGTGCTCCTGGTCGGCCGGCAGGTGCCGCAGCAGCAGGGCGAGCTGGCGTTCGGCGCCGCCCGCGTGCAGGCCGGTGACCACGTGCAGGACTCTCATCGGGGCTCCCCCGCGACGGCCTTCGGCGCGGACTTCGGCGGGGCCCAGCGCAGCCCGGTGACGGCGTCCCGCCAGCGGTGCCGGCTGTGCTTGGCGCGCAGCCGCCAGGCCCCGTCCCGGTCGCCGACGTAGCAGCGCGGCAGGGCGTGCCGGCCGGTCAGCCAGGAGTGGTCGATGGCGCAGGCGTAGTCGTACCCGGCGTCCCGGACCGCCCGGGTGGCGGGCAGGTCGACCGCGCCGTACGGGTAGCAGAAGCCGGTGACCGGGCCGCCGACCAGGTCCTCCAGGGAGCGCCGGCTGTCCGCGGTCTGCCGCTCCAGGGCGGCCGGGGACAGGCCGGGCAGCGCCTGGTGGCCGAGCCCGTGCGAGCCGATCTCCCAGCCGGACCGGGCCAGTTCGGCGACCTGCTCGACCGTCAGCAGCTTCTTGCGCGGCCCCTCGGCGTCCCAGCCGTTCTCGCTGCCGAGCAGGTCGGGGACGACGTACGCGGTGGCGGTGAAGCCGTACTCGCGCAGCACCGGGACGGCGTGCCGGGCGAAGTCGGCGTAGCCGTCGTCGAAGGTCAGGCCGACCAGCCGGGCCTCCCGGCCGCGGGCCTGCGCGGCCAGCAGTTCGCGGACGCTGACGCCGCGCCGGCCGGTGCGGTGCAGCCAGTCCATCTGTTCGGCGAACCGCTCGGGGGAGACGGTGAGCAGGTACGGGTCCTCGTCCTCCTCTGCCACCGAGTGGTACATCAGGATCCAGGGCGCGAGCCTGGGCGCGAGTGCCTGGGCCGGCAGGCGGGGATCAGCGGCCATGCGGCTTCCCTTCGTCAGCGGTGGACGGGGTGGGCTGCGGCCGGCGGGCCCGGGCCAGCAGTCCGAGCACCGGGCCGCGCACCTCGGCGGCGCCGAACAGCGCTCCGAGGGCGGCGAAGGACAGCAGGACGGTGGTGCCGCCGAGCAGCGCGGCGGGCAGCGGTCCGGCGGCGGTGCGGGCGGCCAGCGCGCCGAGCCCGGCGGCGGCGACGGCGGCGGCCAGCAGTCGGGCCTGGCCGCCGAGCACCAGGGGCAGCCGGAGCGCGACGCCGCGCAGCATCAGGCCGCGCATCAGCAGCGCCGCGGTGGTGGTGATGCCCGCGGCGTTGCCCGCGGCCAGGCCGAGCGCCCCGAAGTGCGGGGTGGCGCCGACGCCGACCGCGACGGTGACGGCCAGGCCGAGCAGCATCGCGCCGACCGGGTACCAGTCCAGCCAGGTGATCCGGTCGCCCTCGGCGCGCGGGACGTCGGCGCGGCGCACCACCGGGCGGACGCAGAAGTACGGCCGGACCATCACGCCGATCATGGCCTGCGCGGGCAGCCCGAAGGAGTAGACCCGGATCACGGCGGCGGTGGCGGAGGTGTCGGCCGGGCCGAACGCGCCGCGCTGGAACAGCAGGGCGACCAGCGCGGGGGCGCAGGCCATCAGGAAGGCGGTGCCCAGCAGGACCAGCGCGGCGGCCTGCCCGAGGTCCTTCTCGACCCGGTCGCGGGCCGCCGTGAAGTCCCCGGCGGCCATCGCCCGGGCCACCACCGGGAAGGTCACGGTGACGATCAGGATCGCCGAGGTCATCGCCAACTGGCTGACCTTCGCCGCGTAGTTGAGGTGCGAGATGGTGCCGGGCGGCAGGGCGGAGCCGAGGTAGCGCTCGATGAAGACCTGGGCCTGCCGGGTCAGCGTGAACGCGGCCACCGGCAGCAGCGCCAGCGGGATCAGCACCAGCCGGCGGGCCGCGCCCCGGCGCAGCCCGCGCCGCCGTCCGCCGGAGCGCAGCCGGCGGGCGAACGGCAGCAGCAGCACGCCGGCCATCAGCGCGCTGCCGACCGCGACGCCGATCGCCGCGGAGCGCACCCCGAGCAGCCGGTGGCCGCTGAGCAGCAGCGCCAGGATGCCCAGGTTGTACATCACGTAGATGACGGCGGGCGCGGTGAAGGAGTGCAGGGCGCGCAGCGCGGAGGCCAGGTACCCGGCGACGCCGAACGGCAGGATGGTGAGCGCGGTGATCCGGGTGCAGGTGACGGCGAGCTGCGGGTCGGCCAGGCCGGGGGCGAGCAGGTCGACCAGTTGCGGCGCGCCGAGCGCGACCCCGCCGGAGAGGGTGCAGAGCGCGAGCAGCAGCCAGGGCAGCGTGGAGCGGGTCAACTGCCGTACCGGGTCCGGTCCGTGGGGGCGCTCCTCGCGCAGCACCAGGGCCAGGCTGAAGGCCGGCACCATCAGGAACGCCATCGCGTCCTCGATCAGCAGCGGCGCGGCGGTCTCCGGCACCGTCCAGGCGACCAGGAAGGCGTCGGTGCCCTGGTTGGCGCCGAAGTAGCGGGCCAGCAGCAGGTCGCGGAGCAGGCCGAGGCCGGAGCCGGCCGCGCTGAGCAGCGCGGTGACGCCGAACGCCTTGGCCAGGAAGCCGCGCCGGGCGGGCTCGGCGGCCGGGCCGGGGCGCGGGGCGGGGACGGCGGTGGGGGCGGGTGCGGGGGCCGCGGCCACCGGCTGCTCGGTCGTCATGCGCCGGCCGCCTCACGGGAGTCGGGTCCGGGGAAGGCGGTGCGGGCGGCCAGGCCCAGGACCACGGAGGTCAGCACCGTGGTGGTGCCGCCGATGTCGGCGTAGAGGAAGTCCCAGAGCACCCAGCAGAGCAGGGCGAGGGCGGCCAGGCCGGGGCCGGCGGCGCGGCGCAGGCAGCCGAGCAGCAGGGCGAGGAAGAGCGCGAGGTAGGCGACCGCGCCGAGCAGGCCCTGCTCGCTGAGCACCAGGAAGTACATGTTGTGCGGGGAGAGCAGCGGTTCGCGCCGGAAGCCGATGGTGGAGTCGGCGGCGTCGCTGCCGGAGGAGAGCCGCAGCGGGGCGTGGCTGTCGCGCAGCTGCTGGAACGCCTTGGGGCCGGCGCCGGTCACCGGGTGGTCCTGCCAGATCCGGCCGGCGGTGGCCCACAGGTCGTAGCGGTCGGAGACCGACTGGTCGGGGGCGGCGGAGACCGAGCCGATCGAGCTGAGCCGCTCGGTGACGCCGGAGGCGCCGAGGCCGAGCCCGCCGACCAGCACCACCGCGGCGGCGGCGCCGACCAGCACGCCCCGGACCGCGAGCCGGGCGTCGGCGCGCAGCAGCAGCACGCTCGCGGCGACGGCGGTGGCGATCCAGCTGCCCCGGCTGAACGAGACCGCCAGCGGGAAGGCCAGGAACGCGGCGCTGCCCCACATCGCGCGGCGCAGCCAGCGGTTGCCGCCGGGGCGGCGCTCGGCGAGGGCCAGGCCGAGGGCGGCCAGCAGCCCGTACGAGACGACGGTGGACATCGCCATGACGTCCAGCGCGCCGAAGGTGCCGACGGCCCGGATCGGCTCGCCGGTGTAGGAGGCGCCGGTGCGGGTCAGGTACTGGTTGGCGCCGACCGCGCCCTCGATCAGGGCGGCCAGCACGAAGGAGCCGAGCACCAGGCGCCGGTCCAGGGTGTCGCGGACGGCGAGCAGCACCGCGGCCGGGACCAGCACGAAGATCTGCACCAGCCGGACGAAGCCGGTCAGGCTGGCGGCCGGGTCGATGGAGTGCGCGGTGGCGACGGCGGCGGCCAGCACCACGGCGCCCAGCAGGGCGCAGACGGCCGGGTCGAGGCGGGGCAGCCGGCCGCGCAGCAGGTCGAGGGCGATCAGGCCGACCAGGGCCAGCGAGGCGAGGTCGGCGGGGGTGACGTGGACGGCCGCGGCGACGTCCTTCTCCCCGGTCGGCACGCACACCAGCAGCACGGTGGCCGCCGCGAGCCAGCTCGGCCGGGCCGGGACTATCCGGGCCGACCACGCTGCCGGGCGGGGCGGTCGGAGGGCGATGGCCATGGGTTCAGCTCCCGTCCGGGCGGACTGCCAGGGCGGCGGTGCGGAGCAGGATCTTGGCGTCCCCCCACAGGCTCCAGCCCTCGATGTAGCGGTTGTCGAAGCGCGCCCGGTCCTCGATCGAGGTGTCCCCGCGCAGTCCGTTGACCTGGGCCAGGCCGGTCAGCCCGACCGGGACCCGGTGCCGGTCGGCGTACTCGGGGTACGCCTGGCCGAACCGCATGACGAAGTAGGGGCGTTCGGGGCGCGGGCCGACCAGGCTCATGTCACCGCGCAGCACGTTCCACAGCTGGGGCAGCTCGTCCAGCGAGGTCCTGCGCAGGAACTTGCCGATGGCGCCCATCCGGTGGTCCTGGGCGATGTTCCAGCGGGTGGCCGACTCGTGCTCGTTGGAGGGGCGCAGGGTGCGGAACTTGAGGACGGTGAAGACCCGGCCGTCCAGGCCGGTGCGCTGCTGGCGGAAGAGCACGCCCGGGCCGGTGTCCCAGCGCACCGCGAGGGCGCAGGCGGCCAGCAGCGGGGAGATCAGCAGCAGGCCGAGGCCGGCCGAGACGATGTCGAAGCCGCGCTTGACGACCCAGCCGCCGCGCCGCATCGCGGGGGCCTCCAGGCGCAGGCAGGGGAAGCCCCAGAGGTGGTCGCCCGCGCCGCGGACCGCGTCGAACTCGCGCAGGCCGGGCACCAGCCAGACCTGGCAGCCGAGCCGGGCGGCGTGCCGCAGCGCGGCCAGCGTCTCGGCCTCGTCGGCGGCGCCGGCGGTGGCCAGCACGTGGTGGATGCGGTAGCGGCGCAGCACCCGGCCGAGCACCTCGCGCCCGCCGAGCACCGGCAGCGGGGCGCCGGCCGGCAGCAGCACCGGGTCGGGGTCGAGGTAGCCGACCGGGCGCAGGCCGTACTCGGGGTGGTCGGTGAGCACCGCGGCGATCCGCTGGCCGAGTTCGCCCGCGCCGAGGATCAGCACCGGGCTGGGGCGGCGGCGGCGGGTCCGGCGGGTGAGGTGGTGGACGAAGGCCCGGCCGAGGGCGGCGAGCGGGAGCAGCAGGAGCAGCAGGGCGAGCAGCCGCAGCGGGCTGACCGGCCCGAGGTCGGCCCAGCGGCCGGCCAGGCAGGTGTCGGCGGTGATCGCGAAGGCGGTGGCGACGGCGGCGCGGGCGGCCAGGCCCGGGAGTTCGTCGAGGGCGGAGAGGCTGAGCCGGGTGCGGTAGAGGCCGCCGGCCAGGTTGAGCGGGAGCAGCGCGGGCAGCAGCAGGGCGGCGGTGGCGACCGGGCGGGTGCCGGCGGGGGTGGTCGCGGCCGCGGCCAGGCCGACCGCCAGGGTGTCGGCGGCGGCCAGGGCCAGCGGGAGGGCGACCCGGGAGTGCAGCCGGCCGCGGTGCCGGCCGACCCCGGCCGAGGTCCGGGGGGCGGCGGCCCGGGACTTGGGCCGGCCCTTCGTCCGGATCCGCGGCCGGTCGAGCACGCCGGCGCCGGGTGCGGTGCCGGGCCCGGCACCGGGCCCGGTGCCCGCCCGACCGCCGGGGCGGCCGGGACCCGTCAGCGTTCTGCCCGGTCGCGGCACGCTCTCGTGGTCAATGGTCATCAGCGCACGAACTCCCCTGCTGTGTACCCGCCGCGGCCGGGCAGTCGGACCGGACGCGCGCCGGCTCGGCGCCTCGACCCGGTGGACGCGGTCCAGGTAAGCACCTGCTGCCGTGAGAGGCGGTCGGCCATTCCGCTACCGAAAATGGAGACGAAGCAGGCAAAATCAGACATTACCGAACGCCGACCGGCACGCAGGAGGCTGACATGCCATTTCATTCCACCCGCCCAATAATCAGACTTTCAGGGAAGAAGGCCGCACCTGCGCGGGCGGGCGTTCACGGCCTGACAAACGATCAGAACCGCTGCGGGACACGGCCGGTGCGGCCCGCCGGGACCACCCCGGTCCGAACGATCGTCCGGTACACCGCCGCCACCTGCTGAATCACTCCCCGGATATCGTGATGATCTGCCACGTATGACCGGGCCAGCAGACCGCGCCGTTCGCACTCGATCCGATCGCCCAGGAATTCGACCAGCCGTTCGGCCATCGCGCCGGGATTCTCCGGCGGCACCACCGCCCGCTCCCGCTCCCCCGGCGGCAGGCACTCCCGGGCCCCCGGCACATCGGTCAGCAGCACCGGCCGCCCGCAGGCCATCGCCTCCAGCGGCGCCAGCGCCATCCCCTCCCAGCGCGAGGGCAGCACCACCAGGTCGGCCGCCGCCAGCCACAGCCGCGGATCGGCCACGTCGCCCACCATCCGCACCCGGGACGGGTCCGGCAGCCCGCGCACCCGCTCGGCCAGCGCCTCGGCGTCCGGGCCGCCGCCGACCAGCACCAGCCGGGCCGCCGGGCGGGCCAGCTGCACCCCGGTCCAGGCGTCCAGCAGCACGTCCTGGCCCTTCTGCCGGCACAGCCGCCCCACGCACACCGCCAGCGGGTCGGCCCGGTCCAGGCCCAGGGTCATCCGGGCGGCCCGCCGGGACGCCGGGTCGGCGGGTGCGAAGTGCTCCAGGTCGACGCCGTTGGGCACCACCCGCCAATCGGCGACCAGCCCGGCCGCCTCGCCGTCCGCCCGCTCCCGCTCGCTGACGCACAGCACGGTGCGGGCCCAGCGGGTGGCGTGCCGCTCCCAGCGCAGGCTGGCCCCGGCCATCGCCCCCTCCACCGCCGCGAACGACCAGGCGTGCGGCTGGAACACGGTGGCCGGGGTGCCGCGGGCCGCCAGCCGCCCGGCCAGCCCGGCCTTCGCGCTGTGCAGGTGCAGCACGTCCGGCCCGACCCGGCGGACCAGCCGGCGCAGCCGCCACACCTCCCCGGCGGTGGACGGGCCGGGCGAGCGTTCGGCGGGCCAGTCCAGCACCCGGGCGCCGGCCGCGGCGGCCTCGCGGGCGAGCCGGCCGCCGGGCGGGCAGGCCACCAGCACCCGGCACCCGGCCGCGCGCTGCCCGCGCACCAGGTCCACCACCACCCGGGCCACCCCGCCGTCGACCGGCTGGGACACATGAAGGATCGTCATCTGCACGGCCCGGAGCCTAAGTTGACGGCGACCGCCGACCGGGCCGGCTTCACCCGTCCCGGGGAAGCAGAACACCCGTACGGATGACGCGCCGTACGGGTGTCCGAGTGCTGCCGGGGCTCGGGGCGGCTCAGCCGAGTTCGGCCGCCAGGTTGGCCAGCACCTGGTCGTGGATCCGGTTGAGGCCCTTCGGCGCGAAGGTGCGCTCGAAGAAGCCGCCGATCCCGGTGGCGCCGGTCCAGCTCGCCTCCACGGTGACCCGGCTGCCGCTCCCGCCGTCCGCCGCCACCGTCCAGGTGATCACCATCGAGGAGTTGGCGTCGGTCTCCACCAGCTTCTCCGGGCCGGGCGCCGACACCGTGAACAGGCAGTCCCGGACCCGCTTCTCGGTCGCCCGGAGCTTCCAGTGCACCTGCGTCCCGGCGCCCCGGCCGCCGGCCCGCACCTCGTACTCGCTGTACTGCGCGGGCAGCAGCTTCGGCCGGGTCACCTCGTAGTCGGCCAGCGCCTCGTACACCCGCGCCGGGTCGGCCCCGTACGTCCGCTCGGTGGTGGCGTGCACCTTGCCCATCGCTTCACATCTCCTCGGTCGGCTGCTCGACGGTCGCGCCCAGCCAACCACCGCCGCGACCGGCCGCCAAACCCGGGGCGGTCCCCGCGTTAGGGTGGGCGGATGCTCGACGAGGTGAAGGCGCTGCGCTATGTCGACCCGCTGCGGGCGGGCGGGTCGGTGCCCGGGGTGGTGGAGGCCGACGACCTGGGGACGTACGTGGTGAAGTTCACCGGGGCGGCGCAGGGCGTGAAGGCCCTGGTGGCCGAGGTGATCGTGGGCGAGCTGGCCCGGCGGCTGGGGCTGCGGGTGCCGCCGCTGGTGCTGGTGGACTTCGACCCGGCGGTCGCCGCCGACGAGCCGGACCAGGAGATCCAGGACCTGCTGCGGGCCAGCGCCGGACGGAACCTGGGCATGGACCTGCTGCCGGGCGCGCGGGACTTCCGGCCGGGGATGATCGAGGTGTCCCCCGCCGAGGCGGGCCGGGTGGTCTGGCTGGACGCGCTGACCGGGAACGTCGACCGCAGCGTGCACAACCCCAACCTGATGGTGTGGCACGGGCGGCTGTGGCTGATCGACAACGGCGCGGGCCTGGTCTTCCACCACCGCTGGGCGTCCGCGCCCGCCGCGGTGCACCGGCGCTACGACCTGAGCGGCCACGCGCTGGGCGGCTACGGCCCGGACCTGGCCGCCGCCGACGCCGCGCTCGCCCCGCTGGTGACGCCGGAACTGCTGCGCGAGGTCGCCGCGCTGGTGCCGGACGCCTGGCTGGCCGGCGAGCCGGGCTTCGACTCGCCGGCCGCGGTGCGGGAGGCGTACGTGGCGCACCTGGCCGCCCGGGTGGCGCACTCGGCCGCCTGGCTGCCGGAGGGCTTCGCGACGCCCGAGCAGATCCGGGCCGCCGAGGAGCGGGCCGCCGCCGCGCGGCTGGCGGCCCGTCCGGCCTGGCTCAAGCAGGTGCCGAACCGGGCCGGCCTGGCCCCGGTGGAGTCGGACTGGTCCCGGCACGTCGGCGACGGCGGGTGACCCGCCGCCCGGCGGTCGGCGTCCCTGCGTCGCGTCAGAGGCGCCACCGGTCGGCGGCCTTGGCGGCGGAGACCACGCCCGCGCCGTAGAAGCCGTTGTCGTGTCCGGAGCCCTCGCAGGTGGCCCGGTAGAGCCCGGTGCCGCCCGGGTCGAGGACCCCGCCGGTCGGGCAGGCGTGCGGGTCGGCCTGGTCGACCAGCAGGGCGCGCAGCTGCTCGGGGCCGGCCCACGGGTGGGTGGAGGCGAGCAGCGCGGCCACCCCGGCCACGTGCGGGGAGGCCATCGAGGTGCCCGACATGTAGCCGTACGTGCCGCCGGGGAGGGTGGAGAGCACCCCGCCCTTGGCGTCCGGGGTGTCCGGCACCTGGTAGCGGCTGTCGCCGCCGGGGGCCGCCACGGTGACCTTGTGCAGGCCGTAGCTGGAGTAGTACGACTTGTCGCCCTTGACGCCGATCGCGGAGACCGCGACCACGCCGGGCAGTTCGGCGGGCAGGTCCAGGCAGTCGGCGCCGATCGGCCGGGTGGCCGGGACGGTGTCGTCGGGGCTGGAGACGTCGACCGTCTTGTGCGCCAGGTCGATGTTCTCGTTGCCCGCGGCGGCGACGTTGAGCACGCCGTTGCGGCGCGAGTAGTCGACGGCCCGGCGGACCGCCTCGCTGACCGCGGCCTGGTCGGGGTCGTCGGCGCAGTTGAACATCCACGGGTCCACGTAGTAGCTGTTGTTGGTGACCTGGAAGTGGTGCTCGGCGGCCCAGACGAAGCCGCAGATCGCGTACTCGGGGTAGATGAACCCGCCGTCGTCGACCACCTTGACGGCGGCCAGCCGGACGCCGGGGGCGATGCCCTCGACGCCCTTGCCGTTCTTGGCGGCGGCGATGGTGCCGGCCACGTGGGTGCCGTGGCTGCTGGTGGTGGGCTGCCAGGACTGCCAGCTGGTGTCGGGGCTGCCGCTGAGGCAGGACGCGGAGAGCTCCGGGTCGACGTTGGCGGCGAGGTCCTCGTGGGTGGCGTCGATGCCGGAGTCGAGCACGCCGACCACCACCGAGCGGCTGCCGAGGGTCTGCCGGTGCGCCCGGTCGACGCCGATCTGCCGCATGTCCCACTGGTTGGCCCAGAGCGGTTCGCTGCCGTCGGCGGGCGCGGTGGCCGGGACGGCGGCCTCCTGGACGACGCCCTCCACGTCGGCGGCCTCGATGCCCGCGGTGCGGCTGGCGCCGACCGAGTCGACGGTCTTCGACGCCCGCAGCCGGGCGGCGAAGCCGGGGTCGGTGGAGCGGGCGATCACCACGCCTATCCGCTCGTAGGAGGCGACCACGGTGCCGCCGGCCGCCCTGATCTCGCGTTCGGCCTTCTGGGTCTGGCCGTGGTTGGCCCTGGTGTTGACGACGTAGCTGAGCAGTGGTCCGTCGGCGGTCGCCGCGGCCGCGCCGGCGGTGGGCAGGGCCAGTGCTCCGGCCGTGGCGAGCGCGAGACAGGCCGCGGTGAGTGCGGAACGGCGGATCCGGGGAACGCTCATAGGGGTTGACCCTCCCGAGTGTCGGCGGCGCGATCGTGGGTGATCGATGGCGTCCGAATGGCCGGGAGACTATTCAGCACATATGACAAAAATCAAGAGGGAGTAAAACAATCTCCTCAGAACGGGCGAGTGCCCGGTCCGCTGTCGGTCGGACCGGGCACTCGCGCTCGGGTGACGGCTCGTCAGCCGCCGGGTCGCTCCGCCGACGGCCCGTCAGCCGCCGAACAGCTCGCCGTAGGTCGCCATCGCCGTGGCGATGTCGGCCTGCGCCCAGAACCGGTGGTACGTGAAGGTCGGCGCGGCGCCGCCGTTCAGGTACGCCTGGACCTTGGCGAACGACGGGTCGTTCCGGTAGAAGGACCGGATCGACAGGAAGGTGGAGGCGCTGTTGACCGGGTCCCCGTTGGGCATGGTGCCGGTCCAGCCGCTCGGCACCGAGACCGGCTCGTTGAAGCGGCTGTAGTCGGTGCGGGTCTCCGGCACCGAGACGCCCAGCGCGTCCTGGTTGTTGGCCCACATGCCGTCGAGCAGCTTCTGCGCGGCGCCCTTGGCCGCCGCGTTGCCGGACTTGGCCGCGTAGTAGGCCAGCAGCTTGGCGTAGGAGCCGGCCACCCCGACGTCGTTGGTGTAGTCGACCACGCTCACGTGCAGGCCGGTGTTGGCGCCCGGGGAGGCGGCGTTCCAGGTGTCCGGCTTGCCGCTCCAGGCCAGCGTGGACGGGATCTTGTAGCTGCCGTCCGCGGCGAAGGTGGTCTTGGACAGCGCCCAGGTCACCCACTTGTCCAGGATCGCCTTGGCCTTCGGGTCGCCGCTGGAGTAGTAGTACTCGGCCATCCGCTCCAGGCCCCAGGCCTGGAAGCCGAACCACTGGTTGGAGGCCGGGTCGTGGTAGACCGGCGCCTCGTCGTAGAACATCCCGTAGAAGGTCGGGGTGCCGGCCGGCGGGGTCCCGTAGTCGCCCTCCCAGCTGTTGGTCGCGCCGCCCGCGATCGCGCCCTCGCTGGACTGCAGCCACTGGGTGAACTCGACCTGGCGGCCCATCGAGGTGGTCCAGTCGGACTTGCCGGTGGCCGACTTAGGGGCCATCGCCGGGTCGTTGACCAGCGCGTACGCGGCCATCGGGTTCTGGTAGCCGCCGTGCGCCGCGCTGTCGCCGATCCGCCAGGACCAGCCGGCCGAGGTGTCGGTGGCGCCGCCCCAGGCGTAGTACCAGGAGAGCAGGTAGTGCTCGGAGCTCTTGCCGCTGCCGGCCGCGCAGCTGTTCGGGCCGACGCAGTTGCCGATCTGCTTGAAGTACTTGTCGAAGAACGAGTACCGCAGGTAGTCGCCCATCTTGCCGGCCTTGGCCACCGTGGTGGCCACCTTCGCGCCGTTGCCCTGCGCCTTGGCCCAGGTGTCGGCCCAGTACGCGGCCTGGACGGCGCGCGCGTCGGCGTCCGGCGCGTCGGTGTACTTCCACTGCTTGGCGTAGGAGTTGTCCTTGACGAACAGGTCCAGGTACCCGTTCTTGCCGCCGTACCTGAAGTTGTCGCAGGTGGGCTGCGGGATGGTCTCCCACACCGACTCCTGCGCGCCGCGCTGGTAGGTGTTGATGAACGACGGGCCGGTGTCGCTCGGGCCGGCCTCGCACTTGCCGGGCGCGTTGCCGTAGCCGTAGACGTTGTCCACGTCCTGCAGCCAGTGCATGCCGTAGACGTCGTCGGTGCCGTAGGCGCTCTTCAGCTCGCCGGCGATCGGGTCGGCGCCCGCGGTGACCGAGGTGTCCAGCGCCGCCGGGTAGTCGCTCGGCAGCGGGCGCTCGGGCGCGTAGGTGGCCGGCTTGGACGCGTTGTAGAACGCGTTGGTCGGCTGGTCGGCGTGGCCCGGGATCATGTACGTCTCCATGAGCGTCCACGCCGCGTTGAACTTCGACCAGTCCTGGGTGACCCGCCCGTACTGGGCCTCCAGCCAGAGCAGGTACGAGTACGCCTCCGAGGTGGTCTCGTGGCCCTGGTCGGGGGCCTCGACCAGCAGGGTCTCCACCGAGTGGTAGGGGATGCCCTCCGGCGAGAAGTAGCCGTTCGCCGGGTCCTTGATCTTGTTGTAGAGCTGGAGGAACCGGTCGTTGTACACGCCCGAGGCGGCGGCCAGCTCGGTCACCGTGACCGCCGAGGAGGTGTACCCGGTGGCGGTGGAGGTGAAGGTCGCCGAGCCGGTGGAGGAGGCGTCGGCGGTGAGCGTGACGGTCTGCGCCGTCGACCAGTTGGCCGGGGTGAAGGTCAGCGTCGCGCCGGAGCTGACGGACAGTCCGGTGTTGCCCGCGGTCCGGGTGGTGGTGACGGTGACGTTGGCGCTCGGCTGGCTGCTGAGCTTGACCGCGAAGCCGCCGGTCTTGCCCTGGTTGACCGAGAGGGTCAGCGGGGTGGCGGTGATCGCCGGGCCGGCCGCCACCGTGATGCCCGCCGGGGTCGACTCGCCGCTCGCGCCCAGGCTGTCGTACGCCTTGGCGTAGATCGAGTGGCTGCCGCTGGCCGCGCCCGTCCAGGTGAAGGTGTACGGGGCACTGGTGGCGGTGCCGATCAGCGTGGTGTTGTCGTAGAACTCGACCTTGCTGATGCTCGCGCCGTCCGCCGCCGCGGCCGTCGCCGCGAGCGGGACGGCCGCCCCCGCCTGGTAGGTGGCACCGGGGGCGGGGCTGGTCAGGGTGGTGGTCGGGGCCGCGTGGGCGCCGGTGCAGCTGGTGCCGTTGACCGCGAAGGCGGTCGGGGCCGCGTTGGTGCCGCTGTAGGAGAAGTTGGCGCCCGCGGTGGCCGAGCCGCCCGCCGGGATGGTGGCCGCCCAGGCCGGGGCGGCGACGGTGACGTTCTTGCCGGACTGGCTCCAGGTGCCGTTCCAGCCGCTGCCCGAGAGCGTCTGGTTGCCGGTGTAGGAGTAGGTCAGCGTCCAGCCGTTGAGCGCCGCGGCGCCCCGGTTGGTGATCGCCACGTTGGCCGTGAAGCCGCTGCCCCAGTCGTTCGTCGTGTAGTCGACGGAGCACTGGACGGCGGCGGCGGAGGCCGGGACGGCGACCGCGGTCGACAGGCCGGCGGCGAGCAGCGTGAGGGCGGCGGTGAGCGCCGGGACCCGGTTGCGGGGGGTGCGAGGTGGAGACATGACGGCTCCTCGGAGGGGGTGGGTGGGGGAGTCCGAAGACGGTCGTCCGCAGGGCGGATCCGCCGGGCCGTTCTGTGGGAGCGCTCCCAAATATCGGGAGGGCCATCCGCACTGTCAAGAGAGTGAGCGCAGCCGGAACGTGTTGGCAACTCCCTTGCCCCTGGCTATGGTTCGGGGCGGGCCTGTGGGAGCGCGCCCATTTTTCCCCTCCTCCGAGGAGTCGGACATGACCGTCCGCACCACCACCACGGCGCTGGTCGCGGCGCTGGCCGCGACCGCTGCGGCCACCCTCGCGCTCACCGGCGCCGGCCCGGCGGCCGCCGCCGGCGTCCGGTGTTCCGTCGACTACACGACGAACGACTGGGGCAGCGGCTTCACCGCGAACGTGAAACTTACCAACGCCGGCACCGCCCCGATCGACAACTGGAGCGTCGGCTACTCCTACACCGGCAACCAGACCCTCTCCGGCTCCGGCTGGAACGGCACCTGGAGCCAGTCCGGCAAGAACGTCACCGTCGCCGCCCCCGCCTGGGCGACCACCCTCGCGGTCGGCGGCTCGATCAGCGCGGGCGCCAACTTCTCCTACAGCGGCACCAACGCGGCCCCGACCTCGTTCACCGTCAACGGCGTGGCCTGCGACGGGGCGGCGAGCCCGTCGCCGTCGCCGTCCGCTTCGGCGTCCCCCTCCCCCTCCCCCTCCCCCTCGCCCTCGTCGTCGCCGTCCCCCTCGTCGTCGCCGTCGCCGTCGCCGTCGGGGAGCACCGGTACCGGTGGCGGCAAGGCCCCGGCGCTGCGCGTCTCCGGCAACCGGCTGGTGGACGCCAACGGCGCGCAGGTGGTGCTGCGCGGCGTGAACCGCTCCGGCATGGAGTTCATGTGCGTCCAGGGCTACGGCTTCGCCGACGGCCCGGTGGACGCCGCCTCGATCGCCGCGATCAAGAGCTGGAAGGCCAACGCCGTCCGCGTCCCGGTCAACGAGGACTGCTGGAACGGCTACGCCAACGTCAAGCCGGAGTACGCGGGTGAGAACTACCGCACCGCGGTGAAGAACTTCGTCTCCGCGCTGCGGGACGCCGGACTCACCCCGATCATCGACCTGCACTGGACGCAGGGCCTCTACACCGGCAACTCCTCGGGCTGCTCGGACACCAACTCGACCTGCCAGAAGCCGATGCCGGGCGCGGGTGCGGCGACCTTCTGGTCCTCCGTCGCCACCGCCTTCAAGAACGACCCGTCGGTGGTCTTCGACCTGTTCAACGAGCCCTACGCGGACCGCGCCGTCTCCGGCCTCGACCAGGCGTGGAACTGCTGGCGGGACGGCGGCAGCGCCTGCCCCGGCATCGGCTACCCGGTCAGCGGCATGCAGACCCTGGTGAACGCGGTCCGCACCGCGGGCGCGAACAACGTCATCCTGCTCGGCGGCCTGGCCTACTCCAACGACCTCGGCCAGTGGCTGGCCCACAAGCCGACCGACCCGGCGGGCAACCTGGCCGCGGCCTGGCACGTGTACAACTTCAACACCTGCTCCAACCAGTCCTGCTGGAACTCGACCGTGGCGCCGCTGGCCGCGCAGGTCCCGGTGGTGATCGGCGAGATCGGCGAGAACGACTGCGCCCACTCCTTCATCGACCAGGTGATGTCCTGGGCCGACGCCGCCAAGGTCTCCTACCTGGGCTGGACCTGGAACACCTGGGACTGCGGCCAGGGCCCGTCGCTGATCTCCGGCTTCGACGGCACCCCGACCGCGTTCGGCCAGGGCCTCAAGAACCACCTGGCCGCCGTGAACTGACCCCGACCCGATCCCGCGCGGCCGCCCGGCTCCCCCCGGGCGGCCGCGCCGTTCCCGGGAGACGCCTCCCGGAGGGTCGACCCCGCGCCAGGACGACCGGGACGCGGGAGAGGGGCGACCGGCGGGTTCCGGCCCGTCGGCGGCAGGACCGCGAGGAGGGGTGCGGCGTGGTGCGGGGCGCGGCTCGGAGTCGGGTGGGGCCGCCGTGGCGGGCGAAGAACTGCTCGGCGAACAGGGCGAACAGGACCACGTCCCGGTGTTCGCCCGCGACGAAGAAGTGCCGGCCCAGTCGGCCCTCCTCGACGAGGCCGAGCCGCCGCTGGAGGGCCGGCGAGGGCGCGTTGCGGGCGAACACCCGGGCGGTGGCCTTGCGGTGGCGGCGCTCCTCGAACCGGTGGCGCAGCACCAGCCGGACGGCCTCGGTCGCGTAGCCCCGGCGGCGGTGCTCGGCGCCGACGGTGGTGCCGTACTCGAACAGCCCGCTGCGGCTGTCGGCCCGGTGCACGGCGATCGTGCCGACCGCGGTACCGGCCGCGCCGCCGTCGGGGAGCGACTCGATGATCAGCCGGTGGGTGCCGGCGGTCGGGTCGGCGGCGGCCTTCTCCCCGGCCAGCGTCGTCCGGCCCTCGGCGGAGCGCGGCGGGTCGAGCGCGTCCCCGAGCCGCTCCTCCTGCGCGGAGAGCCGGGCCGGCAGCGGTCCGTCCTCCGGCTCGACCGCGCGCAGCCGTACCCGTCGGCCCGTCCAGCAGCTCGCCATCGGAACTTCGCACCACGCCCGGCGTCCCGTCGTCCGCCGGGTCTCCCGGCCCGTTCCGGGGCCGCCGCCTACAATCGGTTCGCCCGGCGCGGGCCGAGCACCATCCGGACGCCCCGGACCGGCGAACCGACCGACTGACGGGCCGTCGGGGCGGCCGACCGGTCGGTCGACGGGCCCGGCGAGGGTGAGGGGTGGAGCGGGTGGCGGCCGAGGAGATACCCGGGGCGCGGGCCGAGCTGCGGCGGCGCGGGGAGCGGCTGTACGCCGAATTCGCGGCGTTACTGGAGGAGTTGGCGCCGGGGCGGGCTCCGGTGGCGGAGTTCCCGGCATACCCGGACGTCGTCAGCGGGGGCCGTCCGCTCAGCTTCGGGTACTACCGGCAGGTCTCCTTCGCCGATCCGCCGAACCGGCCCGGACTGCGGGAACGGGCCGAAGTACTGCTCTCCGCCTGGGAGTTGACGGTGAGTCGGAGCGATTCCGGGTCGGTGGTGCTGCACGCCCGGCGGGCGGACGCCAGGATCCGGCTGCACTTCCACCCGCGGCGCGGCCTGACCCTGTGCCGGGCCGACACCGAGCCGATGGCGATCCACCGCCCGGAGGAGCCCGGCGTCGCGGAGCCGGTGGCGCCGCCCGGGCGGCGCTCCTCCGGCGCGGGCCGGGGCGGGGGTCAGTAGCGGTAGCGGACGGCTTCGACGATCTCCTCGGGGGTGCGGTCGGCGAAGCGGGCGATCTCGGCCTCCCGGACGTCGATGACGGCCTGCCAGAGCTGCTCGCCCATGGCGGCCCGCAGCACCGGCGAGGCGCGCAGTGCGGCGACGGCGTGGCCGAGGGTGGCGGGGAGGCGTTCGGCCGTGCCGTCGGGGTCGCCGGTGGTCTCGGGGGGCAGGCGGAGGGCGGCGTCGAGGCCGGCCAGGCCGGCGGCCAGGACGCCGCCGACGGCGAGGTAGGGGTTGGCGGCGGCGTCGAAGCACTTGATCTCGGCGTTGGCCTGCTCGGGGGCGGAGCCGGTGATCAGGCGGAGCGCGGCCTCCCGGTTCTCCAGGCCCCAGCAGCGGTGCGGGCCGGACCAGCGGCCGGGGACCAGGCGCAGGTAGCTGGCGACGGACGGGGCGCCGAGGGCGAGCAGGGCGGGCAGTTCGGCGAGCACCCCGGCCAGGAACGCCTCGGCCTCCCGGGTGAGCCCGTGCGGGCCGGTGCCGCCGTGGCCGAGGTTGCGGCCGTCGCGCCACAGGCTGAGGTGCAGGTGGCCGCCGTTGCCGACGCCGTCGGGGGCGGTGACGGGGGCGAAGCTGGCCCGCAGGCCGTGCCGGAGCGAGACGGCCTGCACGGTGTGCCGGACCAGCAGGGCGGTGTCGGCGGCCTCGACCGGGCCCTCGGGGGCGACGGACAGCTCGTACTGGCCCTCGGTGTACTCGGGGTGCAGCTGGAGGACGGTCATCCGCTGCTCGCGCAGGGCGCGCAGCAGGTCGCGCAGGTAGTCGCTGTTGCCGATCAGGCGGCGCATGCCGTACGCGGGCCCGGGTTCGCCGCCGTCGACGATCCACTCGACCTCGATGCCGGCCCGGACGGTCAGGCCGTGTCCGGCGAGCGCCTCGGCGGTGCGGCGGGCGAACTGCCGCTGGCAGCCGGGGTGCGGTTCGCCCTGCTGGGTGCGCCGGTCGCCGGGGGCCCAGGCCCAGCCGGGCTGGGCGGCGAGGCGGTGCAGCGCGGTGAGGTCGGGGACCAGGCGCAGGTCGCCGACGGGACCGCCGGAGGGGGCGAGCGAGTCGTCGACCAGGAAGGCGTCGAAGCAGGGCGCGGCGCCGACGCCCCAGCGGGCGGCGGACTCCAGGCCGCGGACCGGGACGGCCTTGACCCGGGTGACGCCCGCGTTGTCGACCCAGCCGACGACGACCCCGTCGACGCCCTCGGCCTCGATCCGGGTGGCGGCCGTCCGGGCCTCGGCGGCGTGGTCGGCGGGCGGCGCGGTGATCCTCATGGGCCCATCCTGACCAGGGCTTTCCGGCCGATCGGGGGAACGCGCCGGGAGGTCACCCGTCCGTGGCCGCACCGATGTGACGCAGGTCACATCGGATGATGAAATTTCCGGGGACGGATTCCCCGTTTAGACATCTGTCCGCAACGAAACGGGGAGATGATCCCCGTATCGGAAACCGCGCCGGAGTCCGCCCGAGGGGCGGTTCCCGGACCCGCCGCCGCTCGAAGGGAGCGCACATGACCGTCGTCGCCGCCGCTCCCGTCCGCCGCGCGGACGCGGCCCGCAACCGGGCCCGCATCGTCTCCGCGGCCCGGGAGGCGTTCGTCGAGTACGGGGCGATGGCCCCGCTGGACGAGATCGCCCGCCGGGCGGGCGTCGGCAACGCCACGCTGTACCGGAACTTCGCCGACCGCCGCGCCCTGATCCACCAGGTGTCGATCGCCGTGATGGAGCGGATCGTGGCGCACGCGCACGCGGCCACCGCGCAGGAGCCCGACTCCTTCGCCGCGTTCAGCCGCTTCGTGCACGCCGCGGCCGAGGAGCGGATCGGCGCGCTCTGCCCCCTGCTGTCCGACCCGATCGACCTGAACGACCCCGAACTCGCCGAAGCCCGCGCCGAGATGAAGCAGGTCACCGAGGACCTCATCGCGCGGGCCCAGGCCGACGGCCTGCTCCGCACCGACGTCGGAGCCGGCGACATCGTCGTCGCCATGGCCCAGCTCACCCGACCGCTCCCCGGCTTCGGCTGCCTCGACCTGGACCCCCACGTCCGGCGTCACCTGCAGTTGCTGCTGGACGGCCTGCGGGCTCCCGCGCCGTCCGTGCTGCCCGGCCGTGCCGCGACCCTGGAGGACCTCACGCCCCGCGTCTGACCCCCCTCGGTCCCGCCCGCGGGCCGACCGGCCTCGCACGCCCCCCGCAAACCTCCCGCAGGAACCGCCCCTCGACGGCGCGACGCCCCTGCACCCCTCCGTACGCTCTCGCACACACAAGT
This sequence comes from Kitasatospora sp. NPDC088783, assembly GCF_044750705.1. Classification (NCBI taxonomy): domain Bacteria; kingdom Bacillati; phylum Actinomycetota; class Actinomycetes; order Kitasatosporales; family Streptomycetaceae; genus Kitasatospora; species Kitasatospora sp. NPDC088783. The sequence goes on along the minus strand of NZ_JBIVKJ010000013.1, from coordinate 138,649 downwards.
GGGTACCTCCATGTCTGACACCCTCCAGCCGGACCCTCGCCGGTGGAAGGCGCTCGTCTTCATCGCCCTGGCGCAACTGATGGTCGTGCTGGACGCGACCGTGGTGAACATCGCGCTCCCGCACGCGAAGGAAGACCTCGGCTTCGCCGACAGCACCACCCAGTGGGTGATCACCGCTTACGCGCTGGCCTTCGGCAGCCTGCTGCTGTTCGGCGGCCGGGTCGCCGACCTGTGGGGCCGCCGCCGGACCTTCATGGTCGGCCTGGTCGGCTTCGCCGCGGCCTCCGCGCTCGGCGGCGCCGCCGCCAACACCAGCATGCTGCTCGGCGCCCGCGCCCTGCAGGGCGTGTTCGGCGCGCTGCTGGCGCCCGCCGCGCTGTCCCTGCTGGCCGTGATGTTCACCGACGGCAAGGAGCGCGCCAAGGCGTTCGGCATCTACGGTGCGGTGGCCGGCGGTGGCGGCGCGATCGGCCTGATCCTGGGCGGCGCCCTCACCGAGTACCTGAACTGGCGCTGGACCTTCTACGTCAACATCCCGTTCGCCCTGGTCGCCATCGCGGGCGCGGTGCTGGTCATCAGCGAGCCGGCCGTCGGCCACAACCGCAACCGCCTCGACATCCCGGGCGTGCTGCTGGTCACCACCGGCCTGGTCTCCCTGGTGTACGGCTTCACCCGGGCCGAGCAGGAGGGCTGGGGCGACAGCAGCACCATCGGCCTGTTCGTCGCCGCCGCCGTGCTGCTCGCCGCGTTCGCGGTGGTCGAGGGCCGGGTCAAGGCCCCGCTGCTGCCGCTGCGCGTGGTCACCGACCGCAACCGCGGCGGTGTCTACCTCTCGCTCGGCATGGCCGTGATCGGCATGTTCGGCCTGTTCCTCTTCCTCACCCTCTACATGCAGGGCGTGCTGGGCTACAAGCCGCTGGTCAACGGCTTCGCCTTCCTCCCGATGGTGGCCGGCATGATCACCGGCTCCACCCAGATCGGCGCCCGCCTGATGACCCGGGTCCCGGCCCGCTACCTGATGGCGCCCGGCTTCCTGGTCGCCTCGCTCGGCCTGCTGATCCTCACCCAGATCGACGTCGGCACCTCGTACTGGCAGATCCTGCCCGGCCTGATCCTGATGGGCCTCGGCATGGGCACCGCGTTCATGCCCGCGATGAGCCTGGCCACCTACGGCGTGCAGCCGCGGGACGCCGGTGTCGCCTCCGCGATGGTCAACACCTCCCAGCAGGTCGGCGGCGCGATCGGCACCGCCCTGCTGAGCACCGTCGCCCACAGCGCCGGCACCTCCTGGGCCAAGGCCCACGCGGCCACCGCCACCGACCAGCAGCTGTTCCAGCTCCAGGCCCAGGTGCACTCGTACTCGGTGGCCATCTGGTGGGCCTTCGGCATCCTGGTCCTGGCCGGCGTCACCGCCTTCGCCCTGATCAACGCCGGCAAGCCCGAGCACCACACCGAGGGCGCCCCGGCCGAGGACGCCGTCCCGGTCATGGCGCACTGACCCTCCCCGCAGCACCCACCACGACGGCCCGCCCGGAACCCTCCGGGCGGGCCGTCCGGCGTCTCAGCGGCTGAACTCCTTGAGCTCCTCGGTGTCGAGGCTGACGTTCACCGGCTCCGGCAGCTCCACGACGTGCCCGTAGGTCAGCGTCACGACACTGCGGTAGCGCCCGTCCTCCGGCTCGCTGTGCACCGAGACCGAACCCGCGTCGCGGTCCACCAGCAGGAACACCGGGATACCGGTCTCCGCGTAGGTCCTCGGCTTCTCGACCCGGTCGCGCCGGTCGGCGTCGGCGTCGGCGTCGGCGTCGTACGAGGTCACCTCGACCACCATGAGGACCCCGACCGGATCGGCCCACTCCCCCTGGCCCGCGAAGTTCCGCCGCGGCGCGAGCGAACCGTCCGGCTTGGCCAGCCCGTCGCGGTGGTTCGCCACCTGCAGGCCCTGCTCGGGGTAGAGCCGGAGATCCGGGCGCTGGGCCAGGCAGCGTTCCAGCAGCCACATGACGATCTCGCCGTGGTCGCCGTCGGGCACCGGCTTGACTCCGATCCTGCCGTTGACGAACTCGAGCACCACGTCTTCCCGCTCGGCCGCTACGGCGATCTCCCTGAACTGCTCGAGTTCCATCTGCGGACGCTCAGTCGTCATGACAGCCGTGGTGTCCTCCTTCGGCAGCTGCGGCCACAGGATGGGCCGGTGCGCGGGGCCGGCGTGCCGCTTCCCCTCTTCCTACCCGTCGGTAGCTGGGCTACAGTGTCGGCACGCGTCAGCGCCGGGCTTCGGGAGCCGCACCGGCAGGGCGCCTTCGCACCGCACCGTGTGCGTGTCGGCGTCGCTTCATGATCTGGCGGAGCGCCTGAGCACCACGGCACCACCCCTCGACGGAACCGGAGCGGACCGGTCCGTACCGCGGGGCGCCGCTGTTCTTCTTCCGTTCCCGTTTCTCCCGCGCCGTCGGCGCACCCTCCCCCGTCACACCCTCCGTCCGGGTTCGCGCTGTCGCGGCCGGGCGGTGGCGGGGGCCGCGGCGCGGGGCCCTGACCAAGGAGTATGGACAATGGAGCGTCCCTTCCCCACTGTCGCCGTCGTCGGCCTGGGCACCATGGGTGCCGGGGTGGCCGTGGCCCTCGCCCGCAGCGGCCGCCGGGTGATCGGCGTGGAGGCCGGTCCGACGCAGGCGCTGCGGGCGCTGGACCGGATCGAGGCGTCCACCGCGCGGGCGGTGGAGCGCGAGCGGCTGACCGCCGCGGAGCGGACGGCGCTGCTGGAGCTGATCGAGGTCGGCGACGACCTGGCCGCGGCGGCCGGGGCCGACCTGGTGGTCGAGGAGGTCCCGGAGGACCTGGAGCTCAAGCGCGCGCTGTTCGCCGAGCTGGACCGGATCTGCCCGCCGGAGACGGTGCTGGCGACCGGCACCACCGCGCTGAGCGTGACCCGGATCGCGGCGGCCACCGGCCGCCCGGAGCGGGTGCTGGGCGTGCACTTCTTCAACCCGGTGCACAGCATGCGCCTGGTGGAGGTGGTCCGCACCGTGCTGACCTCCCCCCGGGCGGCCGAGCAGGTCGCCGAGTTGGCCCGCGACCTGGACAAGGAGCCGGTGGCGGCGGGCGACCGGGCCGGGTTCATCGCCAACGGCCTGCTGTTCGCGTACCTGAACCAGGCGGCGGCGATGTTCGAGTCCCGGTACGCGACCCGGGAGGACATCGACGCGGCGATGCGGCTGGGCTGCGGCCTGCCGATGGGCCCGCTGGCGCTGCTGGACCTGATCGGCGTGGACACCGCCCGCACCGTGCTGGAGGCGATGTACGCGCAGTCCCAGGACCGGCTGCACGCCCCGGCGCCGATCCTGGGCCAGCTGGTCGCGGCGGGCCTGCTGGGCCGCAAGTCGGGCCGCGGCTTCTACACCTACGAGGCCCCGGGCTCGTCCAGGGTGGTCGCCGAGGAGACCGCGGCGGCGGAGGCCCGGCCGGCCGGGCGCGCGGTGCGCAGCATCGCGGTGTGCGGCAGCGGGACGATGGCGACCGGCATCGTGGAGGTGTTCGCCAAGGCGGGCTTCCCGGTGCTGCTGGCGGCCCGCAGCCGGGAGAAGGCGGAGCTGGCGAAGGCCCGGCTGGCGGGGTCGCTGGAGCGTTCGGTGGCCAAGGGGCGGCTGACCGGGGAGCAGCGGGACGCGGCGCTGGCGCTGGTCGTCCCGACCGGCTCGTACCGGGACCTGGCGGACGCCGACCTGGTGGTGGAGGCGGTGGCCGAGGACCTGGCGGTCAAGCGCGAGCTGTTCACCGTGCTGGACGGGATCGTCAAGCCGGGCGCGGTGCTGGCCACCACCACCTCCTCGCTGCCGGTGATCTCCTGCGCGACGGCCACCTCGCGGCCGCGGGACGTGGTCGGGATGCACTTCTTCAACCCGGCGCCGGCCATGAAGCTGGTCGAGGTGGTCTCCACGGTGCTGACCGCGGAGGACGTCACGGCGACCGTGCTGGAGCTGTGCGCGAAGGTGCGCAAGCACCCGGTGGAGTGCGGCGACCGGGCCGGGTTCATCGTGAACGCGCTGCTGTTCCCGTACCTGAACGACGCGGTACGGATGCTCCAGGAGCACTACGCGACGGTGGACGACATCGACACCGCGATGAAGCTGGGCTGCGGCTACCCGATGGGCCCGTTCGAACTGCTGGACGTGGTGGGCCTGGACGTGTCGCTGACCATCGAGCAGGTGCTGCACCACGAGTTCCGCGAGCCGGGGCTGGCGGCGGCGCCGCTGCTGGAGCACCTGGTGGCGGCGGGCTGCCTGGGGCGCAAGACGGGGCGTGGTTTCCGTGACCACGCACGGCGATGACCGGCCGTCCGGTGCCCGCTCCGGGGGGCCGTCCGGTGCCCGGCGGGGGCGTCAACCCGCTTGCGGCGAAGCCTCCTTGGGGCCCGGGCGCGGTCTCCTCGCGGTGGCCGCGGCCCGCCGTGGCGCCGCCCGCGGCCCCGGTGCGCCGGGGCAGGCCGGCCGGGGCCGGGGCGGGTGCGTGTAGCGTTCCGAACATGGATCGCCAGACCTCGCCCCCCCAGCAGCAGCCGCCGGCCGCCGGGCCCGATCAGCCGCGGGCGGGGGTGGAGTCCGGGCCGGGCAGCCGCCGGGCCGCCGCCCAGCGGCTGCAGATGCGCCAGGACCTCACCGCCGCGGCGATGGAGCTGTTCGCCACCCAGGGGTACGAGGAGACGACGGTCGATCAGATCGCGGCCGCCGCCGGGGTCGCCCGGCGGACCTTCTTCCGGTACTTCCGGTCGAAGGAGGAGGCGATCTTCCCGGACCACGACGACACCCTGGTGCGGGTGGCGGACCTGCTGGCCAGCGCCGACGCCGAGGAGCACCCGCTGGACGTGGTGTGCCGCGGCATCAAGGAGGTGCTGCGGATGTACGCCTCCACGCCGGAGATGTCGGTGGCCCGCTACCAGCTGATCCGGCAGGTCCCGGCGCTGCGCGAGCGGGAGATCGCGGTGGTCTCCCGCTACGAGCGGCTGTTCACCCGCTACCTGCTGGGCCGGTTCGACGCGGCCGAGCAGACCCCGCCGGGCTGGCAGCGCGGCGGGGACGACGACTCGATGCTGGCCGAGGTGTCGGCGGCGGCGGTGGTCGCGGCGCACAACCACGTGCTGCGGCGCTGGCTGCGGGCCGGCGGCCACGGGGACGTGGAGGCGCAGCTCGACCACTCCTTCGGGGTGATCCGGGGGACGTTCTGGCCGACCCCGCCGAGCGGTGCCCGCCGCCGCGGCACCACGCTGGCACCCGGTGCCACTGGTGACGGAGCGTCACCGGAGGAGCCCGGGGCGGTGAGCGCACTGAGTGCCAGTCCGAGCGGTGAGGTACTGATCACAGTCGCCCGGACGGACGCACCGCTGGAGGCGGTGGTGGATTCGATCAGAGCCGCCCTGGCCGGGAGAACTCCCGCGTAATCCAGGCGGTTTTCGCAGATCACCGGCACATTCGAAGGCCCGTTCCCGGTTTCGGGGACGGGCCTTCGGCGTTCCCCGACCGGCCGGGCACGGCGTGTCCTGGCTCACGCCACGACTTGGCACCGCGTGTCTTTACGAGTGGCACAGGGTGCCATTACCGTGTTCCCACCGGCTGCGGCGCCGCGGCTCCCCACCTCGGCGCGCCGTCTTCCGGCGTCCCCCACCGAGGGGACGAGCACCAGCACCACCCACGCGACACCACCCACCCGTCGCACCAGCCAAGCACCACCCTCAGACCCCTCAACGCGAAGCCGGTGTCCGCTCCCGGCTCCCCCAGACGCCCTGTGTCCCTCGCACAGGTACGCCTTCGGAGGCAGCCATGCAGGAAATTCTCGACGCGATCCTCAGCGGCGACGCCACGTCCGCCGACTACGCCGCCCTGGCGCTGCCCGAGTCCTACCGGGCGGTGACGCTCCACAAGGACGAGGAGCAGATGTTCGCCGGGCTGGCCAGCCGGGACAAGGACCCGCGCAAGTCGCTCCACCTGGATGACGTCCCGCTGCCCGAACTCGGCCCGGGCGAAGCCCTGGTGGCCGTGATGGCCAGCTCGGTCAACTACAACACCGTGTGGAGCTCGATCTTCGAGCCGGTCTCCACCTTCGGTTTCCTGGAGCGCTACGGCCGCCTCTCGCCGCTGACCGCGCGCCACGACCTGCCGTACCACGTGCTCGGCTCCGACCTGGCGGGCGTGGTGCTGCGCACCGGCGCCGGCGTCAACGCCTGGAAGCCCGGCGACGAGGTCGTCGCGCACTGCCTGTCGGTCGAACTCGAGTCCCCCGACGGCCACAACGACACCATGATGGACCCGGAGCAGCGGATCTGGGGCTTCGAGACCAACTTCGGCGGCCTGGCCCAGCTCGCCCTGGTCAAGACCAACCAGCTGCTCCCCAAGCCCAAGCACCTGACCTGGGAGGAGGCCGCCTCCCCGGGCCTGGTCAACTCCACCGCCTACCGCCAGCTGGTCTCCCGCAACGGCGCCGGCATGAAGCAGGGCGACAACGTGCTGATCTGGGGCGCCAGCGGCGGCCTCGGCTCGTACGCCACCCAGTACGCGCTGGCCGGCGGCGCCACCCCGATCTGCGTGGTCTCCAGCCCGCAGAAGGCGGACATCTGCCGGGCGATGGGCGCCGAGGCGATCATCGACCGCTCCGCCGAGGGCTACAAGTTCTGGAAGGACGAGAACAACCAGGACCCGCGCGAGTGGAAGCGCCTGGGCGCGAAGATCCGCGAGTTCACCGGCGGCGAGGACGTGGACATCGTCTTCGAGCACCCGGGCCGGGAGACCTTCGGCGCCTCGGTGTACGTCACCCGCAAGGGCGGCACCATCGTCACCTGCGCCTCCACCTCCGGCTACATGCACCAGTACGACAACCGCTACCTGTGGATGTCGCTCAAGCGCATCGTCGGCTCGCACTTCGCCAACTACCGCGAGGCGTTCGAGGCCAACCGGCTGGTCGCCAAGGGCAAGATCCACCCGACCCTGTCCAAGGTCTACGCGCTGGAGGAGACCGGCCAGGCCGCCCTGGACGTGCACCACAACAAGCACCAGGGCAAGGTCGGCGTCCTCTGCCTGGCCCCGCAGGAGGGTCTGGGCGTGCGCGACACCGAACTGCGCGAGCAGCACCTGACCAAGATCAACGCCTTCCGGAACGTCTGATGGGCGCCCAGGAGCGCGACCGTCCCTGGCTGATGCGGACCTACGCCGGGCACTCCACCGCGAGCGACTCCAACGCGCTGTACCGGCGCAACCTCGCGAAGGGGCAGACCGGTCTGTCGGTGGCGTTCGACCTGCCGACCCAGACCGGCTACGACTCCGACCACGTCCTCGCCCGCGGCGAGGTCGGCCGGGTCGGCGTGCCGGTCGGGCACCTGGGCGACATGCGGACGCTGTTCGACGGCATCCCGCTGGAGCGCACCAACACCTCGATGACGATCAACGCCACCGCGATGTGGCTGCTGGCGCTCTACCAGGTGGTCGCCGAGGAGCAGGGCGCGGACATCGCCGGGCTCACCGGCACCACCCAGAACGACATCGTCAAGGAGTACCTGTCGCGCGGGACGCACGTCTTCCCGCCCGGCCCCTCGGTGCGGCTGATCACCGACATGATCGCCTACACGGTGGCGCACATCCCCAAGTGGAACCCGATCAACATCTGCAGCTACCACCTGCAGGAGGCCGGGGCGACGCCCGTCCAGGAGATCGCCTACTCGATGTGCACCGCGATCGCCGTCCTGGACGCCGTCCGCGACTCCGGGCAGGTCCCGGCCGAGCGGATGAGCGAGGTGGTCGGCCGGATCTCCTTCTTCGTCAACGCGGGCGTCCGCTTCGTCGAGGAGATGTGCAAGATGCGGGCCTTCAACCGGCTCTGGGAGAAGGTCACCCGGGAGCGCTACGGCATCGAGGACGCCAAGCAGCGCCGGTTCCGCTACGGCGTGCAGGTCAACTCGCTCGGCCTGACCGAGGCCCAGCCGGAGAACAACGTCCAGCGGATCGTGCTGGAGATGCTGGCCGTCACGCTCTCCAAGGACGCCCGGGCCCGGGCCGTCCAGCTCCCGGCCTGGAACGAGGCGCTGGGCCTGCCCCGGCCGTGGGACCAGCAGTGGTCGCTGCGGATCCAGCAGGTGCTGGCGTACGAGTCGGACCTGCTGGAGTACGGCGACCTGTTCGACGGCTCGCACGTGGTGGAGGCGAAGACCGCCGAACTGCTGGCCGGCGCCGAGGCGGAGATCGCCAAGGTGCTGGAGATGGGCGGGGTGATCCCGGCCGTCGAGTCCGGCTACCTGAAGTCCAACCTGGTCGCCTCGCACGCCGAGCGGCGGGCCCGGATCGAGGCCGGCCAGGACAAGATCATCGGCGTCAACTGCTTCGACACCACCGAGGAGAACCCGCTCACCGCGGACCTGGACACCGCCGTCATGGTGGTCGACCCGGCCGCCGAGCGCTCGGTGCTGGCCAACCTGGAGTCCTGGCGGGCCGGGCGCGACGAGGCCGCCGTGCGGGACGCGCTGGCCCGGCTCAAGGAGGTGGCCGCCACCGCGGAGAACCTGATGGAGGCCACCCTGGCCTGCGCCCGGGCCGGTGCCACCACCGGCGAGTGGTCGTTCGCGCTGCGCGAGGTGTTCGGCGAGTACCGCGCCCCCACCGGCGTGGGCGGCGCCCCGGTCGCGGTCGCGGCCGAGCCGGGCGGCGAACTCGCCGCCGTGCGCGAGGCGGTGGCCGCCACCGCCGCCGAGCTGGGCGCCGGCAAGCTGCGCCTGCTGGTCGGCAAGCCCGGCCTGGACGGGCACTCCAACGGCGCCGAGCAGATCGCCGTCCGGGCCCGCGACGCCGGGTTCGAGGTGGTCTACCAGGGCATCCGCCTGACGCCCGAGCAGATCGTCTCGGCGGCCGTCGCCGAGGACGTGCACTGCGTGGGCCTGTCCATCCTGTCCGGCGCGCACCCCGAGCTGGTGCCGGACGTCCTGCACCGGCTGCGCCGCGCGGGGGTGGAGGATGTGCCGGTGATCGTGGGTGGCATCATCCCGGCAGCCGACGCGGAGGTCCTGCGGACCGCCGGCGTGGCCGCCGTGTTCACACCCAAGGACTTCGGCATCACCACCATCATCGGCCGGATCGTGGACGAGATCCGGCTGGCCAACAGGCTCCAGCCCTGGGCCGCGACCACCGCCGCGACCAGCTGACCCCGGAAGGAACACCCCTCCTCATGACGACCGTGAACCGCCTCCGTCCGCGCCGTTCCTGCCTGGCCGTGCCCGGCAGCAACCCGCGCTTCCTGGAGAAGGCCCAGGGCCTGCCGGCCGACCAGGTCTTCCTGGACCTGGAGGACGCCTGCGCCCCGCTGGTCAAGGAGAGCGCCCGGCACCACATCGTGGACGCCCTCAACAACGGCGACTGGGGCGGCAAGACCCGGGTCGTCCGGGTCAACGACTGGACCACGCACTGGACCTACCGCGACGTGATCACCGTCGTCGAGGGCGCCGGCCAGAACCTGGACTGCATCATGCTGCCCAAGGTGCAGGACGCCCAGCAGGTGGTCGCCCTGGACCTGCTGCTCACCCAGATCGAGAAGACGGTCGGCCTGGAGGTCGGCAAGATCGGCATCGAGGCGCAGATCGAGAACGCCAAGGGCCTGATCAACGTCGACGCGATCGCCGCGGCCTCGCCCCGGCTGGAGACCGTCATCTTCGGCCCGGCCGACTTCATGGCCTCGATCAACATGAAGTCCCTGGTGGTCGGCGAGCAGCCGCCCGGCTACGGCGCCGACGCCTACCACTACATCCTGATGCGCATCCTGATGGCCGCCCGGGCCAACGACCTGCAGGCGATCGACGGCCCCTACCTGCAGATCCGCAACCAGGAGGGCTACCGCGAGGTGGCCCGCCGCTCGGCCGCGCTGGGCTTCGACGGCAAGTGGGTGCTGCACCCGGACCAGGTCGGCGCCGCGAACGAGATCTACTCGCCCTCCCAGGAGGACTACGACCACGCCGAGCTGATCCTGGACGCCTACGACTGGTGCACCTCCGAGGCCGGCGGCGCCAAGGGCTCGGCGATGCTCGGCGACGAGATGATCGACGAGGCCAGCCGCAAGATGGCCCTGGTCATCGCGGGCAAGGGCCGGGCCGCGGGCATGGAGCGCACCACCAAGTTCGAGATCCCGGAGAGCTGAGCCATGCAGTTCGGACGCACCTACGAGGAGTTCGAGGTCGGCGCGGTCTACAAGCACTGGCCCGGCAAGACGGTCACCGAGTACGACGACCACCTGTTCTGCCTGCTCACCATGAACCACCACCCGCTGCATCTGGACGCCAACTACGCGACCACCACCGTGCAGGGGAAGAACGTCGTGGTCGGCAACTACGTCTACTCGCTGCTGCTCGGCATGTCGGTGCCGGACGTCTCCGGCAAGGCGATCGCCAACCTGGAGATCGAGTCGCTGCGGCACGTCGCGCCGACCTTCCACGGCGACACGCTGTACGGCGAGACCACCGTTCTCGACAAGCGCATGACATCGAAGCCGGATCGCGGCATCGTGTACGTCGAGACCAAGGGCTACAACCAGGACGGCACCGTCGTCTGCACCTTCCGCCGCAAGGTGATGGTGCCGACCGCGACGTACGTGGCGGAGCGCGGCGGCGAACAGCCCGGCCGCCCCGAGCCGCTCGCCTGAGCGCCCTCCAGAGCCCCGGACGGGCGGGCCGCCGTCATCGGCCTTCGCCCCACCCGGTTCCCGGGGGCTCCGCGGCAGCCACGCGCCGCGGAGCCCCCCAACCCCACCCCTCCGCCCTCACACCCTTCCGGAGCCGCACGATGGGACGCCTCGCACAGACCGACGGCCTCACCGAGATCCAGCGGGACATCCTCGCCACCGTGCGGGAGTTCGTCGACAAGGAGATCATCCCGGTCGCCACCGAGCTGGAGCACCGGGACGAGTACCCGACCGCCATCGTCGAGGGGATGAAGCAGCTCGGCCTGTTCGGGCTGACCATCCCCGAGGAGTACGGCGGCCTGGGCGAGTCGCTGCTCACCTACGCCCTGGTGGTGGAGGAGATCGCCCGCGGCTGGATGTCGGTCTCCGGCATCGTCAACACCCACTTCATCGTGGCGCACATGATCAACGCGCACGGCACCCCGGAGCAGAAGGAGCACTTCCTGCCGAGGATGGCGGCCGGCGAGCTGCGCGGCGCCTTCTCGATGTCCGAGCCCGGCCTGGGCTCCGATGTCTCGGCGATCTCCACCAAGGGCGTCCGGGACGGCGACGCGTACGTCCTGAACGGCCAGAAGATGTGGCTGACCAACGGCGGCACCTCCTCGCTGGTCGCGGTGCTCTGCAAGACCGACGAGGGCGGCAGCACCCCCTACAAGAACATGACCACCTTCCTGATCGAGAAGACCCCCGGCTTCGGGGCCAACCCGACCGTGCCCGGCCTGACCGTGCCCGGCAAGATCGAGAAGATGGGCTACAAGGGCGTCGACACCACCGAGTTGGTGCTCCAGGACGTCCGGGTCCCGGCCGACCGGGTCCTCGGCGGCGTCCCCGGCAAGGGCTTCTACCAGATGATGGACGGCGTCGAGGTCGGCCGGGTCAACGTGGCCGCGCGCGGCTGCGGGGTGGCCCGCCGCGCCTTCGAGCTGGGCATCTCCTACGCCCAGCAGCGGGTCACCTTCGGCAAGCGGATCGCCGAGCACCAGGCGATCCAGTTCAAGCTGGCCGAGATGGCCACCAAGGTCGAGGCCGCGCACCAGATGATGGTGATGGCCGCCCGCAAGAAGGACAGCGGGCAGCGCAACGACCTGGAGGCCGGCATGGCGAAGTACCTGGCCTCCGAGTACTGCAAGGAGGTCGTCGAGGACTCGTTCCGGATCCACGGCGGCTACGGCTTCTCCAAGGAGTACGAGATCGAGCGGCTGTACCGGGAGGCCCCGATGCTGCTGATCGGTGAAGGTACGGCGGAGATCCAGAAGATGATCGTGGGACGCCGGCTGCTGGAGGAGTACCGGCTCGCCGACTGAAGACCCTCTCCCGGTACGGACGGTGGGCGTGCGGCCCGCCGTCCGCACCGCGCCGCGCCCGCCCCGGCCTGGTCAGCCGTCCCAGGGGCGGGACCGGCGCTTGAGGCGGGGGGGGGGGGCGGGGGGGGGGGGGGGGGCCCCCCGGCGGCCCCCCCCCCCCCCCCCGGCCCCCCCCCCCCCCCCGCGGCGGGGCCCCCCCCCCCCCCCCCCCCCCGGGGGGGCCCCCCC
>NZ_JBIVKJ010000013.1:0-126406 GCF_044750705.1 Kitasatospora sp. NPDC088783 | reverse complement strand
GTGGGCGGGGGCGGGGGGGGGGGGGGGGGGGGGGGGGGGGGGGGGGGGGGGGGGGGGGGGGGGGGGGGCGCGCCCCCCCCCCCCCCCCGCCTCCGCACACCGCGTGTCACACCGCCGTCACTGAGACGTGAATCACCCGTGACCCGGCACCTCTTGGGGAACCGGCTCCGCTCCGGTTACGGTCGTATGCATAGCAGGCGCTCGGCCGAGCAGGCAGGCGCAGTTCGACTAGCAGGCGGCTTGCCCATATACGGGCAGGTCCCGATAGCATCCACCCGGACAGCAGCCGTCCACACAACTCGATCCCCGCGGTGGCCCCCAGTCCAGGGGCGATTCACTGTCCCCGCGCGGGCCGCGACTAAAGGTCCTCGATGCCCATCAGCCCGTCCCCTCACACCTCCGCCCAGGGTCCCGGACCCGAGGGTCGGCGTCCCCGCGTGACCATCGCGCGCGGTGCCACCCCCTGGTTCGTTCCCACGCTGGCCACCGCCGCCGTGACGACCGCCCTCACCCGGCGTTCCGGCAAGTGGGCCCTGGCGGCCGTGCCCGCCTGCGCCCTGAGCGCTGGCATGCTGTGGTTCTTCCGCGACCCGGAGCGCGAGATCGGCGCCGGCCGAGTCATCTCCCCGGCCGACGGCGTGGTCCAGTCCATCGACGAGTGGCCGGACGGGCGCACCCGCGTCGCCATCTTCATGAGCCCGCTCAACGTCCACGTCAACCGGGCGCCGCTGGCCGGCACCGTGACGTCCGTCGAGCACATCGCCGGTGGGTTCGTCCCGGCGTTCAACAAGGACAGCGACCGCAACGAGCGCGTCGTGTGGCACTTCGACACCGAGCTCGGCGACATCGAGATGGTGCAGATCGCGGGTGCTGTGGCCCGCCGCATCGTCCCCTACATGGACGCCGGCACCAAGGTCGAGCAGGGCGAGCGGGTCGGTCTGATCCGCTTCGGCTCCCGCGTCGACACCTACCTGCCGGCGGGCGTCGAGGTCGGCGTCACGGTCGGCCAGAAGACCACCGCCGGGGTGACTCGCCTTGACCGTGACTGATCCGGAAACCCTCATGGAGCTCGACGACGAAGAGTCGACCGAGCTCCGCCGTCGACGCTGGGCCCGGGACCGCGAACTGCGCGCCCCCCGCTCCCCCCAGCACCTGTCCACCGCCGACTTCCTGACCCTCGGCAACGCCGTCTGCGGCTTCCTGGCGATCTACTCGATCACCACGGGCATCCTGATGCCGCACCTCACCGACGAGTCGACCGCCCCGGTCAAGCACAGCGCCGCCACCGCGGTCACCCTGCTGCTGATCGGCTCCATGTGCGACCTCTTCGACGGCCTGGTGGCGCGCAAGCTGCGCTCCTCCGCGCTCGGCGCCGAGCTCGACAACCTGGCCGACCTGATCAGCTTCGGCATCGCGCCGGCCTACTTCGTCGCGGTGTGGGGCCTGGTCTCCCCCGGCTCCAACCAGCAGCTGTCCGCGTTCATCGCGCTGACCGTGCTGCTGGCCGTGGTGCTGCGGCTGGCCCGCTTCTCGGCGGTCAAGATGCGGCCCGGGATCTTCCAGGGCATGCCCTGCCCGATGGGCGCGATGACCGTGCTGGCCATCGTGCTGCTCGACCCGCCGTTCGTCCCCGGCCTGCTGATGATCTTCGGCGTGGCCTACCTGATGGTCAGCCGGATCGAGTACCCCAAGCCGCAGGGCCTGCTCGCCACCGCGACGCTGGCCTGGATCGTGGTCTCCATCGGCTGCCTCGCCTCCTGGGCGGCGGGCCTGCCCGGCGGCGACACGCTGATGCACATCGGCGCGGTCGCCCAGATCGCGCTGGCCGCGATGGCGCCGCTGCTGGTCATCCGCCGCAAGGTCGGCGAGAAGGTCGGCGTGGTGCGGGCGCGACGGGCCGAGAACCGGGGCTGACGCCCCCCGCGGTACGCGAAGAGAGCCGCCCTCCCGGAGAACTTCCGGGAGGGCGGCTCTTTCCGCTGTGGCGTTCCGCGCTGTGTCGTTCCGTGCTCTGGCGTTCCGCGCTGTCGTCGCGTTCCCCTTCGCGGGGAGGCGGCTACGCGCCGCCGTTGTGCACCGAGAAGGCGCTGCGGCGGGCGGCCCGGGCCACCGCCGGGTCGGGGTGGACCGAGGCGACGGCCGTCAGGACGCTCGCGGCGCGCGGGTGGCCGGACTGGCGGGCCCGGTGGAACAGCCGGACCGGCTCGCCGGCCGACGCGCCCTCGACGTGGCCGACCAGCAGCGCGGTCTCGCCGTGGTCGAGCACGGCGGCGGCGGTGTCCACCCACAGCCAGGCGGCGTCCTCCGCGCCCAGCACGTCGGCCGGGGACACGCCCTCCTCGTCCAGCTGTTCGGCCAGCCAGAGCAGCGCGTAGGGGCGCAGAACGGCCTCCTCGACCGCGCCCCGCACGCCCTGCTCGGCGGTGGAGCCGGCCACCACCCGCAGCGCCTCGAAGGCGAGGCCGCGGACCAGTGCGTCCTCGCCGCGGGCGGCTTCCAGCAGTTCGGCGACGGCGCGGTCGGCGGGGCGGGCGGCGACCCAGGCCCGGAACTCGGCGCGGGCCGGGCCGGGGCTGTAGTCGGCGCAGGCGCTGAGCAGCTCGGCGGCGCTCTGCTCGATGTGGCCGGCGGCGGTCTGCGCGACGGTGCAGATCTCCTCCAGCTTGGCCCGGACCGCCCAGTGGCCGAGCGGGGAGAGCTCGGCGGCCTCGTCGCGGCGGCCGAGCGCGCCGACGGCGGCCAGGCCGTCGAGCATCCAGTCGAGCACGGCGGCGACGTCGGCGGGCGAGTGCGGGGTGTCGATCTGCGGCTCGCGGCAGGTGCCGCGGACGGCGGAGACCGCGAACGCGGCGTGCGGGACGGGCGACAGCGGGAAGGTGCCGGAGCTGGGGCCGAGGCGGCGCTCGTCGAGGCCGCGGCGGAGCAGTTCGAGCAGTTCGCTGTCGGCGACCGGGCCGTCCACCAGGTGCAGGAAGGACAGCAGCTGGGGGGCTTGGTCGACGGCCTGCCCGGCCAGCTGGGCGAAGACGCCGCGCAGCGCGGCGGGCGGGACGGGGGCGAGCAGCGTCCAGGCGTCGAACAGCGCGGACCAGCCGCGGACCACCGCCTCGTCGTCGTGCTCCCAGGCGTGCAGCCGCCAGCCGGGGCCGGCACCGCCGTCGCGGAGTTCGACCAGGCCGACCAGCAGGGCCTGGCCCCAGGCGTTGGCGGCGGCGCCCACGGTCATCGCCAGGGCGCGCCCGGCGGCGCGGGCGTCGTCGGGGAGCAGTTCGCCGCGCTTGTCGACCTCGGAGAGCTCGCCGGCCCAGCGGGCGACGCGGACGGCGTCGGCCAGCATCCGGCGGGCCAGCGGGGCGAGCTCGGAGGGGGCGGGGAAGCCGTCCGGCACGGGCGCCCGGCCGCGCCCCGGCTTCGCGGGGACCCGGCGGCGGGTGGCGGCGGCGGGTGGGGTGCCCTCCGCACGACCGACGGCCGCCGTTCCGGGCAGACGGGTCACCGTCGCACCGGTGCGGTGGGGCGGGTGCGGGGCATCACGGTCGCGCGGGTTCCGAGACGTCACGCCGTGCAGTCTTCCCCTTGTACGGGCCTTCTGTCACATCGACTGCCGCGCTGTCTCGGCCCGATGTCCGAACGGCTCGAACGGTGGGGGGACGAGTCGCCGCGAAACGGGAGGAATCACTCCGCTTTTCGGCGTGGACATGGCGGATATCGTGACCGCTCCGAGACGGAGACGCGGGGGGCGGCGCTCCGGTTCCCGCCCGCGCGACGGGGTCGCGGCGGGGTCGCGGCGGCGGCGTTCGGCGGGGCTGACGGGAGGCTGACGGGAGGCTGACGGGGGCTGGCTCACCGGCGGCGAGGGCGCACGGGAGCAGGGCTCAGAGCAGCGGGGCTCAGAGCAGCGGGGTGAGGAAGCGGCGCAGCGCCTCGGTGTACCCGTCCGGGTCGGCGTTCCACAGCGCGGCGTGCTCGGCGTGCGGCACCGGGTGCAGGCTGACCAGGTCGTCGCGGCCCTCGGCCAGGCGCCGGGCGGCGCTCCACGGGGCGACCGGGTCGTCGGGGCTGTGCAGCAGCAGCGCGGGCGAGGCCAGGTCGGCGCCGGAGGCGATCCGGGCGAAGTCGGCGAGGTCGACGCCGGTGCGGCCCTGGGCGGCGAGGGTGCCGAGTTCGCCGAGGGCGGGGGACGACCAGCTGCGGGTGGTGCCCCGGCGGACGGTCTCGGACCAGTCCAGCACCGGGGAGTCCAGCACCAGTCCGGCGATCCGGTCGCGCCAGGTGGAGCGGGCGGCGGTGTGCAGGGCGATGGTCGCGCCGACCGACCAGCCGTACAGCACCACCTTGTTGGCTCCCTGGGCGAGCGCGTACCGGACGGCGACGTCGACGTCCTGCCACTCGGTCTCACCGAAGTGGCCCAGGCCGTCGGGCGGGGCGGGCGTGCCCGCGTCGCCGCGGTAGCTGACGGACAGCGTGGGCAGCCGCAGCGCGTGCAGCAGCGGCAGCACCGGCAGCGTCTGCTCGCGGTCGGCGCCCGGGCCGTGCACCAGGACCACCCAGGTGCCGCGGATGCCGGCGGTGCGCCAGGCCGGGAGGTCGCCGAGCTCGCCGGCCACCGCGACCTCCGCGTAGTCCAGGCCGAGGGCGGTGCGCGGGTCGCCGAGCAGCACCCGCGGGGTGACCCGGACCTCGGTGCCGACCGCCAGGGTGCCGCCGTCGGCGCGCTCCAGCCGCCGGACCACCCGGTCGCCGGCGGCGTCCAGCACCTCGCCGACCACGGCGTGGCCGCCCTCGCCCCACTCCAGCGCGTAGTGGCCGGGGCGCAGGGTGTCCGGGGTCGCGGTCAGCACCACCCGCCCGGGCCCCAGCGCGTGCACCTTCACCTTCACCGGCGCGGGCCCGAACCCCCCGCGCGCCGGGCCGGGGCGCACCACCCGGTCCGACACTCTCCGGCCGAGCAGCAGGAAGGCCGCCGCTCCGGTTCCTGCGGCGGCGGCTGCGACGACGGCGGCGGTTCCCCAACGCATGGCGGTCTCCCGGGTCCTGGCGGTCCTGTCCTCCCAGTCCACCTGCCCGCAGGACGGACGGCGAATCGGGGCGGCGCGGCGGGTGACGGGACGGCGCGGTCGTCGCACCCGGGATTCACCGGGCGCGGATGACCTTCGGGTCCGACGCTTCGCTGCTGTACGCGGTCCGCGCGGCAAGAGCGCCCGGTGGTCGAGCGGACGTGGTCGCACGGGTGGCGGCCGTCGAGCGGATCACGGCCGGCGACCGCACCCACGGGGAGAGGAGGCCGCCGGTGAACGCCCTGGAGGACGTCGCCCGGGTGGCGGTCCTGCGCGGGAAATTCGACCTGGCTCGGCGCTTCCGGCGCTTCCGGCGCGCATGCCCGCGACGGCGTGTTCCTCGACGCCCTGGAGCTGTACCACGACGAGGAATCCCGGCTCCGGCAGCGCAGCGGGGAATTCACGAAACGGACGATCGCCCACGGCGCCGACCGGGCGGCGTCCGTCCCGGACGCACGGTGCCGGGACGGTCCCGGGGCAAGCGCCGCCGCTGCCCGGGACCTCTTTCGCGGGCCGTCCGGACCGGTTGCCGAGCCGGGGGTGGCAGCTGGGGAACGGCATCCGGATGTCCAGCAAAGACGTGCGCCGGTTGCGGCAGCACGGCCATCCGGAGGTGTTCCTCCGCAGTCTGCCCCGCCTGTCCTCCACCGGCCTCGAACCGGCCTCGAACCCGCCTCGAACCGGCCCAGGAGATCCTCGCGGATGCGGACGCGGACACCGGGCTGCCGGCGACCGCCCCGGTCGGATCGTGGACGGTCCGGCCGGTGGGGCGGCCGGGATCTGTCAGTCCGTCGGGCAGGAGCGGCACCGGCCGAGGCCGGCGGTGTGCCGCCGCCGGGCAGGGCGGCTGCGGGGACGCGGGAGGACGTCCGTCCCGGGTCACGGGGAGGGGTCGGGCAGGAGCGGGCGCATGAAGGTGCGTTCGTAGCGCAGGACGCAGCCGCTGTCGTCTCTGATGTGGTCCGCCTCGATGAAATCGGGATCCTTGCCGAACAGGGTCCGGTACTGCTCGTAGGCTGCGAGGCTGGGGAAGCTGAAGAGGGCGAGCGCCTTGTCGCTGGCGCCCTCCGCCGGCAGGAAGTAGCCGTGGTGCGTGCCGCCGTGGCGGTTGACCAGCTCCATCCAGCGGCGCCCGAACCTCTCGAATGCTTCGATCTGCGCCGGATCGATCACGTACTCCACTACGCAGGTAATCATGCGTCGAGGCTAGCGAGTTGGCGTGTGGGGGCCATCCCCCGCTCCCGCAGGATCAGCCGCTCGTACTCGGCGGCCGGGTCGGCGGCTTCGGCGAGGAGGTGCCGGAGGCGGGGGGCGGGGGGCGGGTCGGCCGCCGGCCGGTCGGACGCGGTCTCAGGCGCGGTCGTGGAGGGTGACGTGGTAGCCGTCGGGGTCGGCGAAGGTGAAGGTCCGGCCGAAGGGGCCGTCGATCGGCGCGGAGACGATGGTGTGGCCGTCGGCGGCGAGGGCGTCGTGGACGGCCTGGACGTCGGTGGCGTGCAGCCAGATCGCGGTGCCGATGCCGGGCCGGGCGGCGGAGTCGAGGTCGGTGCCGGGGACGACCTCGCGGAGGGCGAACGCGATCGGCCGGGTCGCGAAGACGACGGCGTGCGGCGGCCCGGCGGGTGAGCGGACGAGGCCGAGGTAGTGCTCGTAGAACGCCTGCGAGGCGGCGAGGTCGCGGGCCTGCAGCGAGATGAAGTCGGGGCCGGTGGCGGGCATGGCGGTGCTCCTTCCCTTTGTGTCAGATTCCTGACACGCACCAACGTATGTCAGACTACTGACATGAGTCAAAGCGGCACCGGCCCCGGCATCGACCTGGACAGCTCACTGGGCTACCTGCTGAAGGAGGCGTCGAGCGTCCTGCGCTCGGCCATGGAGGAGGTGCTGCGGCCGCTCGGCATGACGGTGACGCACTACTCCTGCCTCGAACTGCTGGCCCAGCGGCCGGGCCTGTCCAACTCCGAGCTGGCGCGCGGCGCGTTCGTGACCCGGCAGTCGATGAACGTGCTGCTCCAGAACCTGGAACGGGACGGCTACGTGACCAGGCCCGCGGAGCCCCCGGTCGGGAAGGCCCTGCCCGCCCGGCTCACCCCCCGGGGGCGGCGGAGCCTGGAGCGGGCGAGCGCGGCGGTCCGGTCCGTCGAGGTCAGGATGCTGGCGGGCATGACCGAGGCCGAGCGGTCGGACGCGTTCCGGAGCCTGCGGAGCATGGTCCGCTCGCTGCGCGACGGCCCGAACGGCCCGGACGGTCCGGGCGACCAGGACGGCGGCGGCGCGCCCGCCGCGCACCCCGCCTGAGCTGGCGCCTTGGCCCCGGCGGCCCGTCCGGCGGGGCCCGGTGCGGGGTGTGACCAAACCCTCCGCCGGCTCGGTTGACTGCCCCGAAGCGGGCGTGGTGGGATCTTCGGGCCAAACGGAGGCAAGCAGAGGAAGCCGGTGCGAGTCCGGCGCGGTCCCGCCACTGTGACCGGAACACCCCGCGCGGGGTGACCGGAAGTCAGGAGACTCTGGCCCCCGTTCCGTCGATCCAGGGCGCGGACCCTGAGTGAGGACACAACGCCATGGGGGCAGCCCCGTACCTGGTGGGCGCGGCCGCGGGATACCTCGCGGACGCCCGGTTCGGAGATCCCCGGCGCGGCCACCCCGTCGCCCTGTTCGGCACCGCCGCGGCCCGGCTGGAGCGCCGCCTGTGGCGCGACCACCGCGGGGCCGGGGCGCTGCACACCGCGCTCGCGGTCGGCGCGGTCGCGGGCGGCGCGGGGCTGGCCGTCCGGGCGGTGCGGCGCTCGCCGCTCGCGGCGGGGGCGCTGGCCGCCGCGGCGGCCTTCACGGTGCTGGGCGGGACGTCGCTGACCCGGGAGGCCCGGACGATCGGGCGCTCGCTGGCGGACGGCGACCTGGCCGGGGCCCGGGAGCGGCTGCCGCACCTGTGCGGGCGCGACCCGTCCGGCCTGGACGAGCGGCAGGTGGCCCGGGCGGTGGTCGAGTCGGTCGCCGAGAACACCGCCGACGCGGTGGTCAACGCCCTGGTGTGGGGCGGCGTCGCGGGCGTGCCGGGGCTGCTGGCCTTCCGGGCCGTCAACACGCTGGACGCGATGGTCGGGCACCGGTCGGCGCGCTACCGGCGCTTCGGCTGGGCCGCGGCCCGGCTGGACGACGTCGCGGGCTGGCCGGGCGCCCGGCTGACCGCGCTGCTCACCGTCGCCGCGTCCGGCGCGCCCGGGCGGACCTGGCGGGTCTGGCGGCGGGACGGCTCCGCGCACCCGAGTCCCAACGCGGGCCAGGCGGAGGCCGCGTTCGCGGGCGCACTGGGCGTCCGGCTGGGCGGGACGCTGCGCTACGGCGAGCGGGTCGAGCACCGGCCGGTCCTCGGCGCGGACCTGCCGCCGGTCGGCGCCCCCGACATCGAACGGGCCTGCCGCCTCTCGCGCCGGGTCGGCGCGCTCGCCCTCGCCACGACGCTCGCCGCGCGGGCCGTCCTGGCCGGGCGGCGCGGGTGAGCCCGAGCGCGCGGCGCGCGCGGGCGGTGCGACCGGCTCCGGCCCCGGCACGTCTCGGCGGACCGCCCGCCTCCCCCCTCCTCCCCCTCCTCCTCGGGGCGCCGGAGGGTGCCCGCTTCCCGCGGTTCCTCGCACCCCCGGCCCGTGCCGGACGAGCCACCGCGCCGCCGGCGGCCCGCGGCCCCGGCCGCCGCGGCACGGGACTCCGGCCGACCGCCCTCCCCTCTTCCCCTCCGTCCCCTCCGTTGTGAAGGAGTCCTGCCGTGAACGGCGCGCTGCTGGTGGCCGGTACGACCTCGGATGCGGGAAAGAGCGTGGTGACGGCGGGGATCTGCCGGTGGCTGGCCCGGCAGGGGGTGCGGGTGGCGCCGTTCAAGGCGCAGAACATGTCGCTGAACTCCTTCGTGACGGTCGACGGGGCGGAGATCGGGCGGGCGCAGGCGATGCAGGCGCAGGCGGCGGGGGTGGCGCCGGAGGCGGCGATGAACCCGGTGCTGCTGAAGCCGGGGGCCGACGGGCGCAGCCAGGTGGTGCTGCTGGGGCGGGCGGTCGCGGAGGTCGGGGCGCTGGACTACCGGGAGCGCAAGCCCGTCCTGCTGGAGCGGGCGCTGGAGTGCCTGGCGGACCTGCGGTCGCGGTTCGACGTGGTGGTGTGCGAGGGCGCGGGCTCCCCGGCGGAGATCAACCTGCGGGACCGGGACATCGCCAACATGGGGCTGGCCTCGGCGGCCCGGCTGCCGGTGGTGGTGGTCGGGGACATCGACCGCGGCGGGGTGTTCGCGTCGATGTTCGGGACGCTGGCGCTGCTGTCGCCGGACGACCAGTCGCTGGTCGCGGGGTGGCTGGTCAACAAGTTCCGCGGGGACGCCCGGCTGCTGGCGCCGGGCCTGGAGATGCTGCGGCAGCTGACCGGCCGCCCGGTGCTGGGGACGTTCCCGATGCTCCAGGGGCTGTGGCTGGACGCGGAGGACTCGCTGGACCTGGCCTCGGTCGCGGCGCGCCCGGCGGCGGGCGCCCCGGTGGGGGCGCAGGTGCTGCGGGTCGCGGTGGTGCGCTTCCCCCGGCTGTCGAACTTCACGGACGTGGACGCGCTGGCGCAGGAGCCGGGCGTGCTGGTGCGCTGGGCGACCCGCCCGGAGGAGCTGGCCGACGCCGACCTGGTGGTGCTGCCGGGCACCCGGGCCACCGTCGCGGACCTGGCCTGGCTGCGGGCGCAGGGGCTGGCGGAGCCGCTGGCGGACCGGGTCGCGGCGGGGCTGCCGGTGCTGGGGGTGTGCGGCGGGTACCAGATGCTGGGGCGGGAGATCCTCGACGAGGTGGAGTCGAAGGCCGGTGCGGTGGACGGCCTGGGGCTGCTGCCGGTGCGGGTGGTGTTCGGCGCCGAGAAGGTGCTGGCCCGGCCGTCGGGGGTGGCGCTGGGCGAGCGGGTGGAGGGGTACGAGATCCACCACGGCGTGGTGGCGGTGGAGGGCGGCGAGCCGTTCGTCGCGGACGCCGCCGGCCGGCCGCTGGACGGCTGCCGCACCGGCGCGGTGTGGGGGACGACCTGGCACGGCGTGCTGGAGAACGACGCGTTCCGGCGGGCGTTCCTGGCCGAGGCGGCCCGCGCCGCCGGGCGGTCCTTCGTCCCGGCACCGGACACCTCCTTCGCCGCCGCCCGCGAGCGACGGCTGGACGCGCTGGGCGACTTGGTCGCGGAGCACGCCGACACGGACGCGCTGTGGAAGCTGATCGAGAACGGGGCACCGGCGGGTCTGCCGTTCGTGCCGCCCGGGGCTCCGGCCCCACTGGAGATGGGGAGTGCCAAGTGACCGAGGCCCGTTATCCGTTCACGGCGATCGTGGGCATGGACGACCTGCGGCTGGGGCTGCTGCTGAACGCGGTCTCGCCGGCCGTGGGCGGGGTGCTGGTGCGCGGCGAGAAGGGGACCGCGAAGTCGACGATGGTGCGGGCCCTGGCGGGGCTGCTGCCGTCGATCGACGTGGTGGCGGGCTGCCGGTTCGCCTGCGACCCGGCGGCGGTGGACCCGCAGTGCCCGGACGGGCCGCACGCGGGGGCGGGCGAGGACGAACGGCCGGCGTTCCTGGTGGAGCTGCCGGTGGGCGTCTCCGAGGACCGGGTGGTCGGCTCGCTGGACCTGGAGCGGGCGCTGGCCGAGGGCGTGAAGGCGTACGAGCCGGGCCTGCTGGCGAAGGCGCACCGCGGGGTGCTGTACATCGACGAGGTGAACCTGCTCCAGGACCACCTGGTGGACCTGCTGCTGGACGCGGCGGCGATGGGCCGCTCGTACGTGGAGCGCGAGGGCGTGTCGGTGCGGCACGCGGCGCGGTTCCTGCTGGTCGGGACGATGAACCCGGAGGAGGGCGAGCTGCGTCCGCAGCTGCTGGACCGGTTCGGCCTGACGGTGGAGATCGCGGCGACCCGGGACGCGGACGAGCGCGCCGAGGTGGTGCGCCGGCGGCTCGGCTACGACGCCGACCCGACCGGCTTCGCGGCCCGCTGGGCCGACCGGGAGCGGGAACTGGCCGAACGGATCACCGCCGCACGGGAGTTGCTGCCGAGCGTGGAGCTGTCCGACCTGGCGCTGCGGCAGATCACGGCGGTGTGCGCGGCGTTCGAGGTGGACGGCCTGCGGGCGGACATCGTGATGGCGCGCACGGCGGTGGCGCTGGCCGCCTGGGCGGGCCGCACCGAGGTGCGGGAGGAGGACGTCCGCACCGCCGCCCGGCTGGCGCTGCCGCACCGGCGGCGGCGCAACCCGTTCGACGCGCCCGGACTGGACGAGGAGCAGTTGGACCGGACGCTGGCCGAGCACCGGCCGGAGGAGCCGGAGGAGCCCCAGGGCCCGCCGGAGGACGACGGCCCGGACGGCGGCGGACCGGACAACGGCGGACCGGACAACGGCGACGGCGGCGGTCCGGACGGCGGTGGCGGCGCGCCGGAGCCGTCCGGGCCCGACGACCTGCCCGCGCGGGAGGATTCGACCGAGGCGCCCGCCCCGCCGCGGCAGCGCCCGGGCGGCGGGCGGGAGTCGGCGCCGGTGGCGGCCGACCAGCCGTACCGGACGCGGCTGTTCAAGGTGGACGGCACCGGCCGGGGCGCCCAGGGGCGGCGCTCGCCCGCCGAGACGGAGGCCGGGCACACCATCCGGGCCCGCCGCCCGCGGGGCCGGCTGTCCCGGCTGCACCTGAGCGCGACGCTGCGCGCGGCGGCGCCGCACCAGGCGGCGCGCGGGCGCAGCGGCCGGGCGCTGGTGCTGCGCCGGGACGACCTGCGCGAGCAGGTGCGCCGGGGGCGGGAGTCGAACCTGGTGCTGTTCGTGGTGGACGCCTCGGGGTCGATGGCGGCCCGGCAGCGGATGACGGCGGTCAAGGGCGCGGTGCTGTCGCTGCTGATGGACGCCTACCAGCGGCGCGACAAGATCGGGCTGGTGACGTTCCGGGGCGCGGACGCGGAGTTGGCGCTGCCGCCGACCTCCTCGGTGGAGGTGGGCGCGGCCCGGCTGGAGCAGCTGCCGACCGGCGGCCGGACGCCGCTGGAGGCGGGCCTGCTGCGGGCGCACGAGGTGCTGCGGGTGGAGCGGCTGCGCGACCCGGACCGCCGTCCGCTGCTGGTGGTGGTCACCGACGGCCGGGCCACCGGCGGCCGGGACGCGCTGCCGCGGGCCCGCCGGGCGGCCGGGCTGCTGGCCGCGCAGGGCGTGGCCGCGGTGGTGCTGGACTGCGAGTCCGGCCCCGTCCGGCTGGGTCTGGCGAGGGAGTTGGCGGCGCACCTGAACGGTGACGCGGTGAGCCTGGACGAGCTGCGGGCCGAAGGGGTGGCCTCGCTGGTGCGGGAAGCCCGGACGACCATGACGACGACGACGACGCGAAAGGCGGCGTGAGCGGTATGCCCAAGGGAGTGGCGGAGAACGTCCCGGACGACGGGCTGACGACCCGGCAGCGGCGGACGCTGCCGATCACGGCGGTGCACACCGGGCCGGGCAAGGGGAAGTCCACGGCGGCGTTCGGGATGGCGCTGCGGGCCTGGAACCAGGGCTGGCCGGTCGGGGTGTTCCAGTTCGTGAAGTCGGCGAAGTGGAAGGTCGGCGAGGAGAACGCGCTGCGGGTGCTCGGCGAGTCCGGGCAGGGCGGCACGGTGGCCTGGCACAAGATGGGCTCGGGCTGGTCCTGGGTGCAGCGCGACATCGAGTCCTCCGAGGAGGCGGCCCGGGAGGGCTGGGAGCAGGTCAAGCGGGACCTGGCGGCCGAGACGTACCGGTTCTACGTGCTGGACGAGTTCACCTACCCGCTGCACTGGGGGTGGATCGACGTGGCCGAGGTGGTCGGGGTGCTGCGGGACCGCCCGGGCAGCCAGCACGTGGTGGTGACCGGCCGGTACGCGCCCGAGCCGCTGCTCGAACTGGCCGACCTGGTCACCGAGATGACCAAGGTGAAGCATCCGATGGACGCGGGCCGCAAGGGCCAGCGCGGTATCGAGTGGTAGCGAGTTGAACGACGTGATACCCCGCCTGGTGGTCGCCGCACCCTCCTCGGGCGCGGGCAAGACCACGGTGGCCACCGGACTGATCGCGGCGCTGGCCGCGCGCGGGCTGGCGGTCTCCCCGCACAAGGTCGGACCGGACTACATCGACCCCGGCTACCACGCGCTGGCCGCCGGGCGCCCGGGCCGCAACCTGGACGCCTGGATGAGCGGCCCGGAGCGGATCGCCCCGCTGTTCGCGCACGGCGCGGCCGGGGCGGACGTCGCGGTGGTCGAGGGCGTGATGGGCCTGTACGACGGAGCGGCCGGGCGGGGCGAGCTGGCGTCCACGGCGCAGGTGGCGAAGCTGCTGCGGGCGCCGGTGGTGCTGGTGGTGGACGCCTCCTCGCAGTCCCGGTCGGTGGCGGCGCTGGTGCACGGCTTCGCGTCCTGGGACCCTGAGGTCCGGCTGGCCGGGGTGATCCTGAACAAGGTCGCCTCCGACCGGCACGAGACGCTGCTGCGCGAGGCCCTGGAGGAGGGCTCCGGGGTGCCGGTGCTGGGCGCGGTGCGCCGGGCCGGGGCGGTCGACACGCCGTCCCGGCACCTGGGCCTGGTGCCGGCCGTGGAGCGCTCGGCGGAGGCGCTGCGGGCGGTGCGCGAGATGGGCGAACTGGTCGGCCGGTCGGTCGACCTGGACGCGGTGCTGGCGCTGGCCCGCACCGCCCCGCCGCTGTCCGCCGCGCCCTGGGACCCGGCGGCCGAGGTCGAGCCGCTCACCGGGCCCCGACCGCGGGTCGCGCTGGCGGGCGGCGCGGCGTTCTCCTTCTCGTACGCGGAGAACGCCGAACTGCTGGCCGCCGCCGGGGCCGAGGTGGTGCCGTTCGACCCGCTGCACGACGAGCGGCTGCCCGAGCGGACGGCCGCGCTGGTGATCGGCGGCGGCTTCCCCGAGGTGTACGTCACCGAGCTGAGCGCCAACGCGGCGCTGCGCGGGGCGGTCGCCGCACTGGCCGCGAGCGGCGCGCCGGTGGTCGGCGAGTGCGCCGGACTGCTGTACCTGGGGCGGGAGTTGGACGGCCTGCCGATGTGCGGGGTGCTGGACTCCACGGCCCGGATGACGCCCCGGCTGACCCTCGGCTACCGGGAGGCGGTGGCGCTCGCCGACTCGCCGCTGGCGGCGGCCGGCACCCGGGTGCGCGGCCACGAGTTCCACCGCACCGCCACCGACCCGGCGGCCGGCCCGTCCCCCGCCTGGGGCTGGCGCACCCCCGCCGGCCCGCACACCGAGGGCCACCTGCACGGCTCGGTGCACGCCTCCTACCTGCACCTGCACTGGACCGGCGCGCCCGCGCTGCCCGCCCGGCTGGTCCGGCACGCCGCCGCGTGGGCGGCCGGGCGGGGCTGAACCCGGACGCGGGCGGGTGACCTGGGCCGGACGCGGCCGGGGCCGGGTGACGGGGTGTCACCCGGCCCCGGTGGGTCGGCGCGGGACGCGGCGGGGTCAGACCGCCTGGTTCGAGGGGTGCTTGGCGGGCTCCTGGTCGTGGGTGGCCAGGCCCAGCCCGCGCCGCAGGTCGAGGATCAGGTCGTCGCCCAGGTGCTGGTAGCCGGCCGTCAGCTCGCGCTCGACGTCCTCGGCGCCGGTCAGCTTCCCGGCGGCCCGGAAGTGCCGGGCGGCCTCCCTGGACTCGCCCACCAGCCGGTCGACGGTCTTCCGGTCGGCGGTGGTCCACTGCGCCCCGGCGAGCAGCGCGGCCTGCTTGTCGGCGGCGGCGGCCAGCCCGTCGGCCCAGGTGCGGAACGCCGCCGGGTCGTCCGCGACGTCGAGGTCCTCGTTCGGGGCCTCGGCCCAGGCCCGGTCGAACTGGTTGGTGGCCAGCAGCAGGTGCAGCTGGTCGGAGGTCAGGGTGGTCTGGTCCTTGCGCAGCGGGGCGGTGAGCGGCTCGCTGTCGGTGAAGAAGCAGACCAGCCGCCGGCCGCCGACCGCGTCCCAGCTGTTCCGGTCGGGGTAGACGTAGCGGTAGTCCAGCGAGTCGCCGAGCGTCCAGGTGTCCATCACGTACTGGTCGACGTGGTCGGAGCAGCCCTTCTCCGCCTCGTCCTCCAGCACGCTCGTGGACGGGTAGTCACCCGTCTCGACCGGGATGCCGGTCCAGAAGACCTCGCCCTTGTGCGGCTGCGCGCAGTCGATCCGCTTGGTCACCAGCGTCCCGACCAGGTCGAAGCACTCGCCGACCTCCAGCCGCAGCGCGGAGGCGGCCGGCACCACCGCGGAGCCGTTGCGGGTGGAGGTGGGGCGGCCGTCGCCGTCGTCCTGCCCGGAGGCCGGGTCGAGGGCGTTGGCGACCAGCACCACCGCGAAGAGCACCGCCCAGATCGAGCCGATCACGATGGCCGAGACCGCCAGGCCCCGGCCGCGCTCGCCGGTCCGCTTGATCTGGCGCAGCGCGATCGGGCCCATGATGACGGCGGCGGTGCCGAAGAAGCACAGGAAGCTCACCACCAACGAGGCGATGGCCAGCCCGTTGGTGTACAGCGACCGCTGCTGCGGGAACGCCGGGTAGCCGGCGTTCCCGAACTGACCCGGCACCTGGCCGGGCACCTGACCGAGCACCTGGCCGGGGTACGGGCCCGGGCCGGGGTACGGGCCCTGCGGGGGCGGGAAGGCACCGCTCCCCCACGGCTGCCGGCCGTCCGGGGCGGGGGCCCACGGGTTGGCGGCGGGCCCGGCCGCCCCGGTCTCCGCCGCACCGGCCGCGGGGGCCGTGGCGCCGGGTGCGGGGGCCGCCCACGGGTTGGCGGCGGGCACGGGAGCGGGCGAGGGCACGGGAGCGGGAGCCGCGGCGGCCGCCTCGGGGGCAGCGCCGGGGGCGGGCAGCGCCCACGGGTTGACCGGCTGCGGGGCGACGGGCGCGGCGGCGGCATCCGCGGCGGGCTCGGCGACGGGTACGGCGTCGGCGACGGGCTCGGCGGTGTCGCGCTTCGCGAAGGAGACGGCGGGGACGCTCCGCTGGGCCTCAGCGGTCGGCCCGGCGCCCGCCTCCGCCTCCGCCTTCACCTGTGCTCCCGCCCCCGGCCCCGGCCCCGCCTCAGCGGCCTCGGCGGCCACGGCGGCGGGCTTCTCCAGCGAGAGGGCAGGCGGGGCGGCCGGAGCGCCGTCCCGGGCGTCGGCCCGGGCGTCGGCCGGGCCGTCCTTCCCGGTGCCCTCCTGGTCGAGCGGCATGAATGGTCCCCCCTGCGAGTGAAACGGGTCGAGGCTGCGCGAATATAGCGGACCGGGCCGTCGGCGCCCCACCGAGTTCCCCACCTGCGGCTGTGCCGCAGGCACATGGTCATTGCATGCAATGCATGCAGCGCTCTACGCTGGCCCGGTGCAGACCGAGAGCACCCGCGTGCGACTGCGGGAACTGATCCTGGACGGCCACTACCCGCCGGGCTCCCGGCTGGGCGAGGTGGAGGTCGCCGGGACGCTGGGGGTGAGCCGCACACCGGTGCGGGAGGCGTTCCGGGCGCTGGCCTCGGACGGGCTGCTGGCCCCGGCCGGGCGGGGCGTGCGGGTGGTGCGGCTGGACGGTGCGGAGCTGGTGCACGTCTACCGGGTGCGGGCCGCGCTGGAGGCGCTGACGGCCGAGCTGGCGGCCGAGCGGCAGCGGGCGGGGCGGCTGGCCCCGGCCGAGCTGACCGACCTGGCCGCGCTCGCCGACCGCACCCACCGGGCCACCGTGGACGGGGAGTTGACCGCGGCGGTGCGGCTGAACCGGGCCTTCCACCGGCGGGTCGCCGAGCTGGCGGCCAACCCGGTGGCGCTGCACAGCCTGGACCGGCTGTGGGACCAGATCCAGGTCTCCACCCGGCGCACCCTCGGCCCGCCCGGCCGCACCGCCCTGGTCGACGCCCAGCACCGCGACCTGCTCACCGCGATCACCGCCGGGGACGGGGCCGCCGCCGCCGCGGCGGCCCGCCGGCACGTCCTGGACACCTGCGCGGCCGACCGACCGGCCGCGCCCGACGACACGGAGTGACCCGCATGGCCTTCTCCCACGACCACCACTACGCGGTCCGGGTCGAGTGGACCGGCGACCTCGGCACCGGCACCGACCACTACCGCTCCTACGCCCGGGACCACACGGTCTCGGCCGAGGGCCTGCCGGACGTCCTGGGCAGCGCCGACCCGACCTTCCGCGGCGACCGCTCCCGGTGGAACCCGGAGCAGCTGCTGCTGGCCGCGCTGGCCCAGTGCCACCTGCTCTCCTACCTGCACCACTGCGCGGTCAACGGCGTCGTGGTCCGCTCCTACGCGGACGACTCCACCGGCACCATGCGCACCGAGGGCAACGGCGGCCGGTTCACCGAGGTGGTGCTCCGCCCGCGGATCGAGGTCGCCGAGGAGTCGATGCGCGCCCAGGCGCTGGCCCTGCACGGCCCGGCGTCCCGGGACTGCTTCATCGCCTCCTCGGTGAACTTCCCGGTCCGCCACGAGCCGGTGGTGACCGTCCGGCCGGCCGGCTGACCGGCTGACCGGCTGAACGACCGTCCGCGCCGCCGGCTGACCGGACCGGCTGGGCAACCGGCTGACCGGCCGCACCGGCGCCCGCGCCGCCGGGCAACCGTTCCGCCGGTCGGTACGTCCGGGTATTTTGGCACTCACGCACACGTGCAGGTCAGGAAAACGGGGGCACCATGGCGATCGAACTGCCCGGCGAGGTGGTGGACTTCCTCTCGATCATCGGCATCAACTGGCCGACGGTGAACGAGGACAAGGTCCGCGAGTTCGCGGGCCACGTGCGGGAGTTCGCGGAGAACGTGGACGCCTCGCACCAGCAGTCCACGGCGACGATCCAGCAGCTGGGCCAGGCCTACGAGGGCGCCTCCTACGAGGCGCTGCTCGCCAAGTGGGCGGCCGTCTCCGACCAGCACCTGAACGAACTCGTCCAGGCCTGCCACGTGGTGGCGCAGGCGCTGGACGCGGCGGCGGACGTGATCGTGGCGATGAAGGTGGAGACCATCGCCGAACTGGTCGCGCTGGCCGCCGCGTTCGTCGCCGACCAGGCCGCCGCGATCGCCACCCTCGGCGCGGCCGAAGCCGCGGTGCTCCTGATCGAGGAGGCCGCCAAACGCCTGATCAACTACCTGGAACAGCAGTTGGAGCAGTACGTCATCGGCCAGGTGGTGGAAGCCGCCATCAACCCGCTGGTGGACACCGTCGCCAACGCCGTCCAGGGCATGGTCTTCCAGGCCGCCGAAGGCGCGCTCGGCGTCTCCGCCGGCGGCGCGGGCGGCACCGGCTTCCGCATCGACCCGGACGCCCTGGACGAACACGCCCGCACCATGCACGACCACGCCGAGACCGTCGCCGGCCACGCCCAGGTCTTCCAGTCGAAGATCGCGGGAGTGAGCTTCGAGTGAGCAACCAGATCGTCAGAGCACTCGAACACGGCGCGCAGAAGCTCGGCAGGACACTCGCCGAGGACGCCGGCAAGGCGTTGAAGTCCTTCTACCGCAAGGCCGGCGACAACCTGAGGACCGTCGCCAAGAACACCCGCGAGATCGAGCAGAAGCACGTCAAGGACCTGGAGAAGATCCTCAAGGGCGAGGGCGGGGACGGCGTCCCGCACCCCCGTTCGGGCGGCGGCGGGCGCGGGTCCGCCCCGCACAACGAGGGCCGGGGCCGCGAGCGGGTGGCGGACCCGCACCGGCCGGGCCGGCCGCCCGAGTCGCGCTGCCAGGGCGGCGAGCCGGTCGACGTGGCGACCGGCGTGATGTTCATCGAGCAGCAGGACGTCGCCCTGCCCGGCGCGCTGCCGCTGCTGTTCAAGCGCTCCTACGAGTCCGACCACCGGGCCGGCTGGTGGATGGGCCCGGCGTGGGCCTGCACCTTCGACGAGCGGCTGGAGATCGACGCCGAGGGCGTCGTCCACCTCACCCCCGACCGCACCGCCCAGGCGTATCCGCACCCCGCGCCCGGCGAGCCCAGCCAGGCCGGCGCCGGCGCCCGGCTGGACCTCGCGCTCGCCCCGGACGGCGGCGGCTACACGCTGACCGACCGCGCCGGGGGCCTGGTCAAGGAGTTCACCCGCCGCCCGGCCGGGGACGTCGCCCTGCTGACCGCCGTCCGGGACCGCTCCGGCCACCGGGTGGACCTCGTCCACGACGCCGACGGCGTCCCGCTCTCGCTCACCCACTCCGGCGGCTACCAGGTGCTGGTGACCGTCGACGGCGGCCGGATCACCGCGCTGCGCCTGGCCGGCGCGGGCGAGGAGGGCCGCGACCTGCTGCTGGCCCGGTACGGCTACACCGACGGGCACCTGAGCTCGGTCTACGACTCCTCCGGCAAGCCGCTGCGGTTCGGCAACGACGCCGCCGGCCGGATCACCGCCTGGACCGACCGCAACGGCACCGAGTACCGCTACAGCTACGACGCCCGGGACCGGGTCACCGACGAGGGCGCCGCCGACGGCACCCTGCGCTTCCGCTTCGGGTACGGCGAACCGGACCCGGACACCGGCCTGCGGACCACCACGGAGACCAACGCCCTCGGGCACACCACCACCTACACCGTCAACGAGCGCCACCAGATCACCGCGATCACCGACCCGCTCGGGAACACCACCCGCTTCGAACGCGACGCGCACGACCGGCTGCTGTCGCGCACCGACCCGCTCGGCCGCACCACGCACTTCGCCCACGACGGCGTCGGCGACCTGACCGCCGTCACCCGCCCGGACGGCGAGCGGTCCACCGCGGCGTACTTCGGCGACACCAGCCTGCCCACCGAGATCACCCGGCCGGGCGGCCTGACCTGGCGCCAGACCTACGACGCGGCCGGTCGGCGCACCTCGGTCACCGAGCCGACCGGCGCCACCACCCGCTACCGGTACGACGAGGACGGCCACCTGGCCGCCGTCACCGACCCGCTGGGCCACTCCACCCTGGTGCGCTGCAACCCGGCCGGCCTCCCGGTCGAGATCACCGACCGGGACGGCGCCACCACCCGCTACCGGCGGGACGCCTTCGGCCGGATCACCGCCGTCACCGACCCGCTGGGCGCCGTCACCCGGCTGGAGTGGACCCCCGAGGGCCGGCTGCGCGCCTGCACCGCGCCCGACGGCACCACCGAGACCTGGACGTACGACGACGAGGGCAACCTGCTGGTCCGCACCGACGGGCTGGGCCGGGCCACCAGGTACGAGTACACCCCGTTCGAGACGGTCGCCGCCCGGACCGACCCCGACGGCACCCGGCTGGTCTTCGACTACGACGCCGACATGAACCTGGTGGCCGTCACCGACCCGCTGGGCCGCCGGTGGAGCTACGCGTACGACGCCGCCGGGCGGCTGGTCGGCGAGCGCGACTTCGACGGCCGGACGGTCGGCTACCAGCTGGACGCGGCCGGGCAGGTGGTCGCCCGCACCACCCCGACCGGCAGCCTGGTCCGCTACGCCTACGACCTGCTGGGGCAGGTGGTCGCCAAGGACGTCGACGGGGCCGCCACCACCTACGCCTACGACCCGGCCGGGCACCTGCTGCGGGCCACCGGACCGGACGCCGAGGTGCTGCGCACCGTCGACGCGCTGGGCCGCGTCCTCACCGAGACGGTCGACGGCCGCACCCTCACCCACACCCGCGACCCGCTGGGCCGCAGCGTGCGCCGCACCACCCCGGCCGGCCACGCCAGCGACTGGGCCTACGACCCGGAGGGCCGCCGGACCGCGCTGGCCACCGCCGCCGGCACCCTGGAGTTCCGCTACGACGAGGTCGGCCGGGAACTCGAACGCTCCCTCGGCGAACGGCTGACCCTGGCCAGCAGCTGGGACACCGAGCACCGGCTGACCGGCCAGATCCTGCGCTCCGAGCGGGACGTCCTGCAGCGCCGCGACTACGCCTACCGCGCCGACGGCCTGCTGACCGGCGTCGACGACCGGCTGAACGGCCTGCGCACCTTCGAGCACGACGCCGCCGACCGGGTCACCGCCGTCCGGGCCGAGGGCTGGACCGAGAGCTACGCCTACGACCCGGTCGGCAACCTCACCGAGGCCGACTGGCCCGCCACCGGCGCCACCGAGGCCGCCCGCGGCACCCGCGTCCACACCGGCACCCGGCTCACCGCCGCCGGCCGGGTCCGCTACGAGCACGACGCCGCCGGGCGCACCGTCCTGCGGCAGGTCACCCGGCTGTCGCGGAAGCCCGACACCTGGCACTACAGCTGGGACGGCGAGGACCGCCTCACCGGCGTCACCACCCCCGACGGCACCCGCTGGCGCTACCTGTACGACCCGTTCGGGCGGCGGACCGCCAAGCACCGGCTGGCCGCCGACGGGGTCACCGTCGAGGAGCGCACCGAGTTCACCTGGGACGGCTCCGTCCTGGTCGAGCAGACCACCTCGGCGCCCTACCTGCCCGGCCCGCACACCCTCAGCTGGGACCACAAGGGCCTCCAGCCGCTCGCCCAGACCGAGACCATCACCGACCGGGAGCAGGTCGACCGGCGCTTCTTCGCCATCGTCACCGACCTGGTCGGCACCCCCACCGAACTCGTCGACCCGGCCACCGACACCATCGCCTGGCGGGCCACTCCCACCGTGTGGGGCCACACCACCTGGCCCGGCGACAGCACCACGTACACCCCGCTGCGCTTCCCCGGCCAGTACTTCGACCCGGAGACCCGGCTCCACTACAACCTCAACCGCTACTACGACCCCGAGACGGCCCGCTACACCAGCCCCGACCCGCTCGGCCTCAGCCCCGCGCCCAACCCGCACGCGTACGTCCACAACCCGCACACCTGGGCCGACCCGCTCGGCCTGATGCCGGAGGCGTCCGGCGACCTCAAGAAGGAACTGATGGAGCTGGGCAAGAAACGCGCCCAGCAGGTCGCCGCCGGGCTCGGCGAGGACGAGACGCCGCCGGGCGCCTACACGGTGGGCCGCGACCGCACCACCGGCAGGACCTACTACGGTGAGAGCGGCCCGGAGACCGGGCACCACCAGAAGGTCAACGAGGCGATGCCCGCCGAGTCGCAGCGCACCGACGGCCGGCCGCCGGGGGTGTGCGGCGAGCCGCGGATGTTCACCAACGCGGCCAAGGACGGCGCGGACCCGAAGAACATCGACCTGGTCACCGTCAACACCAAGGGCAAGAAGTTCAAGATGTGCGAGAACTGCGGAAGTTGGGTCCCCCACTTCGGAGGCGAGGTACTGACCGGATGAGCGGCACCGACGGGCGCACGGGCGTCCCGGCCCTGCGGGAGGCGCTGGGCGGCGCGGCGGAGGTCGAGGTCCACCCGTTCGACCCGGAGCGGGCGTGCGCGGACTACGCCGAGGAGGGCTACCAGGTCACCGACCGGCTGCGGGAGTTCCTGGCCGCCTGGGGCGGGCTGACGGTGACCTGGCGGTTCCGCGGCGCCGAGACGGCCCTGACCACCGCGACCGGGCCGACCCTGGAGTCCACCCACGCCTTCCCGCGCAGCGTGGGGATCTGGTCCCGGCGCCTGGGGCAGCAGGTGGCCCTGGTCGGCACCGCCTTCGGCACCGAGGAGGCACTGCTGCTCGCCGAGGACGGCGACGTGCTGCTGGTCGGCGACGCCGGCTTCCAGCGGGTCGGCCACGGCTTCGCGGAGGCGGTCCGGCGCCTGGTCGCCGCCGACTACGACCGGACGTTCTTCTGGCCCGACCCGCCGGCGCCCGCCGCCGGTTAGCTCCGGTCCGGGCACCCGGCCGGTCGGCCCAGGTCACGGCGGTGCAGGCCGGCCGGCCCGGCGGCGGCGGTCAGCGCGGTCAGCGCGGTGATCCACCGCAGCGGGGCCGCCGCGACCGGCCCGCCCGGCCGGTGCGGGAGGCGCAGGACCGGGCCGCGCCAGGAGACCGGCACGAAGACGCCGAACCCGGTCCGGCCGTCAAGCCGTCAATTTGCAAGTCTCTCGGGATGGTTGCGCCGTCAGCCCAGGTAGGCCGGGGCGACCGCGGAGCGGACCAGCAGCGCGGGCGCGCCGGTGCCGTCGGCCGGGACGGTCCACAGGTCGGAGCCGTAGTCGCCGGGCATCGAGTAGAGCAGGGTGTGGTCGTCGGACCAGAGCGCCTGGTCGTCGATGTTGCGCTGCTCGGCGGTCGCGGTCTCGGTCATGGTGGCCAGGTCCAGCACGTACAGCCGCCACGGGGCGGCCGGGTCCGCGTCGGCGACCCGCTTCTTGTAGGCGACCCGGGTGCCGTCCGGCGACAGCGAGGGGCACTCGACGTTCTGGTGCAGGGTGGTGAGCGTGCGGGCCGCCAGGTCGCCCCTGACCAGGTAGGTCCGGCCGCCGGTGGCGACCGTCGCGTAGAAGCCGCTGTCGTCGGCGAAGGTCACGCCCCAGACGTTGACGTCGGCGGCCTGCACCTGGTGCCCGTCCCGGATCACCCGGAAGTTCTCCAGGTTGTCGTAGAACGTCCAGTCGCGGGTGTCGACGATCGCGGTGCGGGTGGAGAAGTCGGTGCCCGCGTACGAGTCGCCGCTGACGAACACCGTCCAGCCGACCAGGTGCCCGGACGGGGAGACCCGGGCCCGGGTCGGGATGCCCGGGGCGGGGAAGCGCCGGACCTCGTGCAGCGCGGAGTCCAGCACCGAGGCGTGGTAGGTGTCGTCCAGCGCGCCGCGCTCGGCCTGCAGGCAGATGCCGGTGCCGCCGGCGGCGTGGAAGCGCAGGCACTTGACCCCGGACGCGGTGCGCGGCCCGTCCGGGTCGTCGGCGGGCACCGCGGCGACCTCGTCGCGGTGCGGGCCCCAGGCCAGGTTGCGGATCAGCAGCCGCCGCCCGCCGGACGCGTCCAGCGCGACGCTCCCCTCGTGCACCGGCGGCCCGCCCGCCTGCTCCTGGTCGCGGCGGTCGGAGCGCTGAGCGGCGTACCGCACCGCGACGGTGCCGACGGTGGCCAGCAGCAGCACGGCGAGCAGCAGCACCAGCAGCTTGCGCCGGACGGACGCGGGGCCGTCGGGGGCGGTCGCGGACGCGTCGGGGCCGGGGGCGGAACCGGGGTCGGGGTCGACGGCGGCGGGAGCGGTCATGCCAGTGCCCTCCGGGCGGGGGTGCGGGGCGTACGGGGCGGGTCGGTGCGGGGGTCGGTACGGGGTCGGGTCGGTACGGGTGACGGCCGGTCAGGCGGTCTCGGCCGGGCCGGTGGTGGGGCGCAGCAGCCGGGTGGCGGCGAGGGCG
Organism: Kitasatospora sp. NPDC088783; assembly: GCF_044750705.1. Classification (NCBI taxonomy): domain Bacteria; kingdom Bacillati; phylum Actinomycetota; class Actinomycetes; order Kitasatosporales; family Streptomycetaceae; genus Kitasatospora; species Kitasatospora sp. NPDC088783. Next base: position 102,200 of record NZ_JBIVKJ010000013.1, on the reverse strand, counting down.
GTCGCGGCGAGGGCCGCCGCGGTGACGGCGAGGGCGGGGCGGGGGCCCCAGACCGACCAGGCGGCGCCGAAGGCCAGTGAGCAGGTGAAGCGGGCCAGCGCCTGGCCGGTGCCGACCAGGGCCTGGCCGGCGCCCTGCCGGTCGTCGGGGACGGTGGCGGCGGTGGCGGCGGCCAGCACGCCGTCGGTGGCGGCGTAGAAGGTGCCGTGCAGCAGCAGGACCAGTGCCGCGGCGGGCAGCCCGCGCAGCGGGGAGAGGACCACCGCGTAGCCGCCGAGCAGGACGGCGTGGCCGAGCAGGAACAGGGTGCGGCGGCCGATCCGGTCGGCGGCCAGGCCGAGCGGGACGGCGAGCAGCAGGAAGACCGCGGCGGTGCCGAGCGGTAGCAGCGGGAACAGGTGGGCGGGCAGGTCGAGTTGGCGCTGGAGCAGCAGGTAGAGGAAGGAGTCGCTGACGGTGGTGAGGCCGAGCAGCACGGCGGCCAGGGTGAGCCGGCGCAGCGCGGGCCGGGACAGCAGGGCGAGCGCGTCGCGCAGGGTGGGCCGGGGCCCGGTCGGGGCGGCGGCGGCCTGGCCGTCCCGGGTGGGCCGGGCCGGGACGAACAGCACCAGCAGCAGCACGCCGAGCACCGCGACGCAGCCGGAGACCGTGAACACCGCGCCGTAGGAGGACCGTTCGGCCCGGTCGTCGGCGATCCGCAGGACCGCGAAGGCCAGCAGCGGGCCGATCAGCGCGCCGGTGGTGTCCATCGCGCGGTGCACGCCGAACGCCCGGCCGCGGTGCTCGGGCGCGGTGGCCAGCGAGATCATCGCGTCGCGCGGGGCGGTGCGCAGGCCCTTGCCGGTGCGGTCGACCGCCAGCACGGCGCCGATCAGCGGCAGGGTGTGGACCAGCAGCAGCAGCGGTTTGCAGAGCGCGGACAGGCCGTAGCCGAGCCCGGCGACCAGCTTGTGGCCGCGTCCGCCGCGGTCGGCGAAGTGGCCGCCGAGCAGCCGGACCAGCGCGCCGACGCCGTTGTTGATGCCGTCGAGCAGGCCGAAGCCGAGCGGGGACAGGCCCAGCGCGGTGACCACGTACAGCGGCAGGACCGCGCTGACCATCTCCGAGGAGACGTCGGTGACCAGGCTGACCGCGCCGAGCGCGAGCACGGTGCCGGGGACGGCGGCGCGCCGCCCCGGGCGGGTGCCCGGGACGACGGCCGCGGCGCGGTCACTCTTGGTGGAGCGGGCGTCCGCGAGGTACATCGGGCGTCAGTTCCAGATGCCGGTGATGTCGGTGGCGGAGGCGGCGTTGCCGGCGTGGGTGCTCAGGCCCGCCAGGTCCTCCAGGGTGCGCAGCACGTTGTAGTGGTTGTAGGTGGTGGAGGTGCTGGAGCCCGCGATGACGTGCTGGCCGTAGACCAGGGTCGGGATGCGGTTGCCGGAGAGGCTGTTGTCCTCGTCGAAGGTGACGATCAGCAGGCTGTTGTGGGTCTTGGCCCAGCTGGCGTACCCGCCGAGGTTGTTCTTGATCCAGGTGTCGCCGGTGGAGACCGAGCAGTCGTGCATGTCGCTGCACAGGTTCGGCACCACGAAGGAGACCTTCGGCAGCGTCGAGTAGTCGGTGGGGAACTGGGCGAAGGTGTACGCGGTGCTGGTCGGCACGTTGGAGAAGCCGAACCACGGGTTGTGCTTCTGCGCGTACTTGCCGCTGGAGCAGACCGTGGAGCCCTGGCTGGGCAGGGTCTCGTTGTACGAGCCCCAGGTCTTGCCCGCGGCGATCAGCTCGGAGGCCAGGTTGGCCGCGCTCTTCGAGCCGACGCCGACGCAGCTGTCGTCCGTGCGGCCCTGGTTGGAGCCGGAGAACAGCATGTAGTAGTTGGGCTCCGACGGGTGGGTCAGGCCGTAGGACTGGGTCAGGCTGGCGCCGCCGGCCTTGATCGTGTCGTTCAGGTACGGGGCGCTGGAGCTGCCGACGACCTGGCTGTAGGCGTGGTTCTCCATCACCACGACGATCACGTGGTCGGGGCTGGGCAGCGCGGCGGCCTGCGCGGCGGTGCCGGTGGCGGCCCACAGGCCGAACGAGGCGGCGGTGAGGGCGGCGGCACTGCCGATCGCGGTCAGGCGGCGCTTGGCGCGGCGGCTGAGCTGAGCGGACATCTCGGAGGTCCTCCGGGGGCGGGGAAGGTGCCGGACAGGGGTGGTGGAGCGCCCGAAAGGCTAGGGCGGAGTCCGTGGCCACCGGGACTTTTGACACATGAAGAACAAGCGAACGGTTGGCGGGCCGCCGGCACCCCGCCGACGCTTTTCGGCCGACCGGGCGACGCTTCTCACACCTGTCCCGATTGACCCTGCTCGGACCGACATGGTGGGATTCCAGGCGGCCCGGCGGACGACCGGCACGGAGCGGAACGGACGGGAGGCCGGGCGTGGCGGACGGCGCACCCGACCCCCCGGCGCGCGCCCCGCGGCTGGTGCTCGGCCTCGGACTGCGGCGCGGCACCCCCGCCGCCGAGCTGCTGCGCACCGTCGACGCGGCGCTGTCCTCCCTCGGTCTGGACCGCACCGCCCTCGCCTTGGCCGCCACCTTGGACGGCAAGCTCGACGAACCCGGACTACGGGCCGCAGTACGGGAGTTGGGCGTCCCGCTGACCGGTCACCCGGCCGCCGTGCTGGCCGCCGTCCCGGTGCCCGGCGGCTCCGCCCGGGTCGCGGCCGCGGTCGGCACCCCCAGCGTCGCCGAAGCCGCCGCGCTCGCCTCGGCCGGGCCCGGCGCACGCCTGCTCGCCCCGCGCACCGCCACCGCCTCGGCCACCGCCGCGCTCGCCGCACCGCCCCAGGAGGACAACAGGTGAACCAGCAGCCCGATCTGCGCCATCACGGCGACGCCGAAGTGCGCGCCGCCGGGCTGGTCGACCTCGCCGTCAACGTCCGCACCGGCACCCCGCCGGCCTGGCTGCGCGCCCGCCTCGCCGCGACCCTCGGCGACCTGGCCGCCTACCCCGACGGCACCGCCGCCCGCGCCGCCGTCGCCGCCCGGCACGGCCGGCCCGCCGCGGAGGTGCTGCTCACCGCGGGCGCCGCCGAGGGCTTCGTGCTGCTCGCCCGGGTGCTGCGACCGCGCCGCGCGGTGGTCGTGCACCCCCAGTTCACCGAGCCGGAGGCGGCGCTGCGGGACGCCGGGCACCCCGTCCACCGGGTCCTGCTGACGCCCGAGCAGGGCTTCCGCCTGCCGCCCGGCGCGGTGCCCGAGGACGCCGACCTGGTGGTGGTCGGCAACCCCACCAACCCCACCTCCGTCCTGCACCCGGCCGCCGCCCTCGCCGCGCTGGCCCGGCCCGGCCGCACCCTGGTGGTCGACGAGGCCTTCATGGACACCGACCCCGGCGAGCCGCAGAGCCTCGCCGCCGTCCGCGACCTGCCCGGCGACGTGGTCGTGCTGCGCAGCCTCACCAAGACCTGGGGCCTGGCCGGCCTGCGGATCGGCTACCTGCTCGCCCCCGCCCCGCTGGTGGCCGCGCTGGCCGCCGCGCAGCCGCTCTGGCCGGTCTCCACGCCCGCGCTGGCCGCCGCCGAACTCTGCTCCGGCCCGGCCGCCCTGGCCGAGGCGGACCGCGCCGCGCGCACCACCGCCGCCCACCGCGAGCACCTGCTGGCCGGGCTGGCCGCGCTCCCCGGCGTCCGCGTCCACGGCACCCCGGCCGCGTCCTTCGTGCTGGTCCGGCTGGCGGGCGCCGACGCCGTCCGCGCCCGCCTGCGCGAAGCGGGCTACGCCGTGCGGCGCGGCGACACCTTCCCGGGCCTCGGCCCGGACTGGCTGCGCCTGGCCGTCCGCGACCCGGCCACCACCGACGCCTTCCTCACCGCGCTGCGAGCCGCGCTCGCCGCGCGCTAGCCACCCGCCTGCGCACCCCGTAGTAGCGGGCCACCAGGATGCCGATCAGCGGCCCGAGCAGCAGCACCGGGGCCGAGAACGCGGCGGCCAGCGAGTGCCCGGTGGCCAGCGAGACGGCGAACCAGACGGCGTACACCACCAGGAAGACGAAGACGGGCCACAGCAGCGCCCGGCGCGGGGAGATCACCTGGTTGCTCATCCGATCTGTCCTTTCGAAGCGGAACGTCCCGGCCGCCGCACCCGGCGCGCCCGCCCTCCGTTCCGATCGCCCCGTCGGCGGGGGTGCCGGGCGGCTGGTACCGGTTCGGGTGCCCGGGGGCGGACGGTTCATGCCGTCCGCCCGATCGGCCGTCAACTCCCGGGCGCCCACCGCCCCGTCAGTACAGCGTGACCGCGTCCCCCGGTTCCGCCGTCCCCGGGACGACGACCTGGGCGTAGGCGCCCAGGCAGGGCAGCGGCGGCAGTTCGGGCAGCGGCCGGACCCGGTTCTCCCGGGCGGGGCGGCGCAGCGCCTCCGGGTCGGCGGGGAGGGCGCCGTGGGCCAGGGTGGGGATCGCGCAGCGCGGGGTGGCGGCGATGACCCGCAGGCGCAGGCGGGGGCCGACGGCGAGTTCGCGGCCGATCCAGGCGTTCTCGGCGTACGGTTCGCCGTCGTGGTCGATCACCAGGTTGGGGCGGTAGCGGGCGGCGGGGGCACCGGCCAGGCTCGCGGTGGTGACCAGGTGCAGCGGGGCGAAGTCGAAGAAGCTGCCGGGCGCCGCCGCCCCGCCGAACTCCTGCACGGTGTACTCGACTTCGGCGTCGATCCCGGCGGCGAGCACCTGCTCGGGGACGGAGCGGCGCAGTGTCGCCCCGGGCGGGCGCTCCTCGATCAGGCGGACGGGGCGGCCGAGCAGGGCGGAGATCGCCGCGTCGTCGAGTGCGGCGCCGTCGGGGCCGGTGATCCGCACCCCGCCGTCCTCCGTCTCGGCCCGCAGCGTGAGCAGGCGGCGCCAGGTGCGGGGCTCCTTGGCGCTGGCGATCCGGCCGTCGGTGAGGTCGAGCAGGGCGTAGCGGCGGTCGCCGTCCAGGCCGCCCGCGTCGATCCGGGCCCGGGCGACCTCCTCGCCGAGCAGCGACTTGACCGGGTGGCGGTGCAGTGCGGCGAGTCTCAACTCCCGTTCTCCTCAGCCCAGTCGGTGAGCGCGGCGAAGTCGGCGGGGCGCAGCCCGCAGCGGTGGTCGACGATCAGGGTGAGCGCGGGGGCCGGGTGGTGGGCGGCGATCCAGGCGGTGTCCTGCGGTTCGATCTCGTCGTCCACCCAGGCGAAGGGGCGGCCGGCCGCCCAGGCGACCAGGTGACGGGTCTTCCAGTGCAGGCCGTCGGGGTCGCCGTGGTGCATGGACGGCCAGTCGACGTAGGGGAGTTCGGGCAGGCCGAGGAGCGGGGCGAGGTGCTCGTTGGCCTCGTCCTTCCAGGTGGTCGCCCAGACGAGCTCGTAGGGCAGGGCGCGCAGCGCCGGGCCGTGCCCGGGGTGCAGCCAGACCCGCAGCGGCCTGGGGGTGCGGATGCCCGCGGCACGCTGCCGCTCCCGCCAACTGCGCACCGGCAGGCGGTGGGTGAGGTAACCCTCGGGACGGCGGTAGGGGCGACCGACGTACGGGGCGAGCGGGCCGTCGACGTCGAGCAGCAGCAGCGGACGGGTCACCGGGCCTCCTCGCGGGCGAGCCAGGCCCGGGCGGCGGCGATCCGGCGGCCGGTGGCGGGGTGGGTGGCGAGCAGCAGCTCGACCGCCCGGGGCGGGTACGGGTCGGCGATGTTGGCGACCGCGAGGCGGCGCTGCATGGCGATGAACTGCTCCGCGTCGCGGGTGAGTTCGAGGGCGTGCCGGTCGGCGCGGGCCTCGATCCGGCGGCTGGCGGCGCACTGCACGGGGATGCTGAGCGCACCGAGCAGGGCCGCCAGGGCGGCCAGCAGCGGGAGGGAGCGCGGGTCCTGGGCACGGTCGGCCCCGGCCGCGTCCAGCAGCGGACGCCAGGCCAGCAGGGCGGCCAGCACCGGCACCACGACGGCCGCGCCGAGCGCGCCCAGGGCGGTGCCGGTGGCGACGTCCCGGTGCTTGACGTGGCCGAGTTCGTGGGCGGCGACCAGTTCGATCTCGCGCGGTTCGGCGGTGGACAGCAGGGTGTCGTACACCACGATCCGCCGGGTCGGGCCGAACCCGGAGACGTACGCGTTCAGCGCGGTGGTGCGGCGGGAGGCGTCGGCGACCAGCACCTCGCGCACCGCGACGCCGTCGCGGCGGGCCAACTCCAGCAGCGCGGCGCGCAGTTCGCCCTCGGGCAGCGGGGTGAACCGGTTGAACAGCGGCTCCAGCACCAGCGGGTGCAGGAAGGACAGCACGACGGCCAGCAGCGCGGCCCCGACCGCCCCCGGCACCCACCAGCGGCCCGGCCAGCGGCCGATCAGCGCGTACAGCCCCAGGGCCAGCGGCAGGAACAGCGCGAGCGTGACGGCCGTGCCGCGCACCACGTCCACCGCCCAGCCGCCCCACCCCTGCGTGACCAGCCCGTACCGGGCGGACACCGCCCGCACCCGGGCCGAGAACGGCAACGCCACCACCCGGCCGAGCAGCACCAGCGCCGCACTCCCCGCCACCACCTCGGCCGCCCAGCCACCCCCGAACCAGCCACCGACCACACCCACCAGGCCCGCCCCGGCCGCGGTGAAACCGAGCACCACGCTCAGCACCAACCCGGCCACCTGCCCACCCAGCGCCCACGGCAACCGGGCCCGACGCAGCGCCCGGCCCCGGGCCAGCTCCCCCGGGGTGAAGTCGGCATCAGCGGGCGCGGTGTCGGTCATGGGCCCAGCCTAGGGCCCGCGACGCCCCTCGGGAGGGGGTGCGCGGCCCGACCGTGCACCGGCCGAAGACCGGAGCCGGTCCGAACCGGTCCGGACCGGGCAGCCCGGCGGCGCTCGCCCCGACGGGACGGCCGCCTCGGCGGGTCCCTCCCCCCACTCCGGCGCCCACCGCGCCCCGCCCGGCCGGAGTTCCGACGCACGCAGCACACGGACGAGTTCGCACCGGTCCGGGGCCCGGGCGCAGCCCGACGGACATCCGCGCCGCCGCCCGGCGGAAGGCCCGGACCGGTGGAAAACCGCTCGGGGCGAGGCCCGGCCAGGCGGCCGTCCCGGCGTGCCGTCCCTGTCTTCCGCGCCGTCCGCGCCATCCGCTGCCCCCGGCGGGCGACCCCGACCGACGGGACCTGACGGCCTCCACCACCGACCCGGCGCACCAACCGTCACCGACCCGGCGCTATCCGCCCCGTCCGCCGTACCGCCGCCCCCGGCGGGAGGCCCGGGCCGGTGGGAAACCCACTCGGGGCGAGGCCCAAGTAGGGCCTGACGGCCCGCACAGCCGTCCCGGCGTGCCGTCCCTGCCTTCCACGCCGTCCGCGCCATCCGCCGCCCCCGGCGGGCGACCCCGACCGACGGGACCCGACCGCCTCCACCACCGACCCGGCGCGCCAACCGTCACCGACCCGTCGCCATCCGCCCCGTCCACGCCGTCCGCCGTACCGCCGCCCCCGACGGGGGGACCCGGGCCGGTGGGAGACCGCTCAGGGTGGGGGGAGGGGGCGGCCTACGATGGCCGGATGGTCGAGGAGAGCTTGCGGGTCGCGCTGGAGTTCCGTCGCGGGTTCGCCCGGCGGCAGGCTGCTGAGGTGGTGGAACTGCCGGGCGGGTTCGGGGTGTTGAGCGAGGAGTTCGGGTACTCGCACGAGCACAACCAGCTGGTGCTGGACGCTCCGCCGAGCGGGGTGGACGTGGCGGGGCTGGCCGAGGAGGTGCTGGGGCACCTGGGGCACCGGCGGATCTCGGTGTTCGACGACGCGTCCGGGGTGGCGCTCGTGCCCGGGCTGGCGGCGGCCGGGTACCGGCACGAGACCGAGGTGGTGATGGTCCACCGGGGGCCGGTGCCGTCCGGCGGGGGTGCCGGGCCGGTCGGGTTGGAGGAGCTGGCCCCGGCCCTGGAGCGGCAGTGGCGCTGCTGGCTGCCGTGGGCCGCGGACGAGTCGATCGCCCAGTTGGTGAACCGTCGCACCGCCCGCGCCGGGGGCGCCGAGCGGGTGCTGACGCTGGCCGCCCGGGACACCGACGGCGAGTTCGGCTCCTGGGCCGACCTGTACCAGGACGCCGCGGGCACCGCCCAGATCGAGGACCTGGCCACTGCCGAGGACCGCCAGCGCCGCGGCCTGGCCGACGCCGTGCTGGCCACCGCGCTGCGGCTGGCCGCCGACCGCTCCCCCGGCGGCCTGCGCTTCCTGGTCGCCGACGCCGAGGACTGGCCCCAGCGGTGGTACGCCCGGCGCGGGTTCGTCACGGTCGGCCGCACCCACGGTTTCGTCCGGATGTGACGCCCGGCGGGCACGCGGACGCGGCGGCCCCGGACGCGGCGGCGCCCGCCGTCCCCTCGCGGGGGCCGGCGGGCGCTGTCGTGCGGTACGGGGCGGGTCAGACCTGGCCGGCCTTCTCCAGGGCCTCGCAGCAGGTGTTGACCAGCAGGCGGGTGACCACGTACGGGTCGACGTTCGCGTTCGGGCGGCGGTCCTCGATGTAGCCCTTCTGCTCCACCTCGACCTGCCACGGGATGCGGACCGAGGCGCCGCGGTTGGACACGCCGTAGGAGTAGACGTTCCACGGGGCGGTCTCGTGCTTGCCGGTCAGGCGGGACTGGATGTCGTCACCGTACTGGTTGACGTGCTCCAGGACCTTCTCCTGGGAGGCGCCGAGCGACTCGCAGGCGGTGATGATGGCGTCGTAGCCCTCGCGCATCGCCTTGGTGGAGAAGTTGGTGTGCGCGCCCGCGCCGTTCCAGTCGCCCCTGGCCGGCTTGGCGTCGAGGGTGGCGTCGATGCCGAACTCCTCGGAGGTGCGGTAGAGCAGGTAGCGGGCGATCCACAGGTCGTCCGAGACGGTCAGCGCGTCGACCGGGCCGATCTGGAACTCCCACTGGCCGGGCATGACCTCGGCGTTGATGCCGCAGATCGCCAGGCCGGCGTCGATGCAGCGGTCGAGGTGCAGCTCGACGATCTCGCGGCCGAAGACCTCCTCGGCGCCCACGCCGCAGTAGTAGCCGCCCTGCGGGGCCGGGTAGCCGCCCTCGGGGAAGCCGAGCGGGCGGGAGCCCTTGAAGAAGGTGTACTCCTGCTCGATGCCGAAGATCGCCTCCTGCGCGGCGTAGCGCTCGGCGACCTCGCGCAGCGCGGCGCGGGTGTTGGTCTCGTGCGGGGTGCCGTCGATCTCCAGCACCTCGCACAGCACGAGGATGTTGTCACCGCCGCGGATCGGGTCCTTGACGACCTTGACCGGCTCCAGCACGCGGTCGGAGGCGTGGCCCTCGGCCTGGTTGGTCGACGAGCCGTCGAAGCCCCAGGTGGGGATCTTGTCCGCGTTCGGCAGCACCCGGGTCTTGGAGCGGAGCTTGGCGGTCGGCTTGGTGCCGTCGATCCAGATGTACTCGGCCTTGATCGCCACTGCGGTGATCCTCACTGCTTGGGTGGTGGGGTGCCCGCGTAGCGTCGCAAGCCGCCGTTTCCCGGTTGTTCCTCCGATGTAACGCCCATGTGAACCAACGGTCCGCAGCGGCACGCTCACCCACCGGGAGTGCCTGTCTCACGATGTGGTCACATCGGTGAGACAGAAGGGGCGGAACGGACGCCCGCGCGGACGCCCGTCCCGCCTCCGACCAGCGGTGACGCGTCCGGGTCAGCGGTGCCGCGCGTGCGCCGCCCGGCGCCGCCGCGTCATCCACACCGCGGCGGCGCCGGCCACCAGCAGCGTCCCGCCGCCCGCGGCCAGCACCGTGCTGCCCGAGGAGCCGGTGTACGCCAGTTCCTCCTTCGCCGCCTCGGGCACCGCGCGGTTCTGCGCGGACGCCGGGGCCGCGGGCGCCTTCGACGGCGAGGCCGCGGGCGAGGAGACCGCCGCGGGCGAGGAGACCGCCGCGGCCGGGACGACCGCCGCCACCGGCTTCCGGCAGGACACCGAGGCGACCGTCACCGTGCCGTTCACCTTGGCCACGTTCAGGTTCAGCGGGTTCAGCGCGACCTTCACCTCCAGCGCGGCGGCGGCCGCCGTGCTGCCGGTCACGGTCTTCTTGGCGAACTCGACGTCCACCGAGCCGATCGCCGGAACGTCCACGTGCGTCGGCGAGTTGAGACCCACCGTCACCGACTTGCCCAGCACCGTGAGCCTGGCCGGCGCGACGACGTCCGCGGTCGGCTGCCCGTCCACCGGGCAGTTCGCCTCGGCGCTCATCGCCTCCAGCCCGAGCAGCGTGGTCAGCGGCAGGCCCGGCACGTGCAGGTCGGCGTTCACCAGCTTCACGGACGCCGCGGCCAGCCGGTCGTCCGCCCTGGTGACCGACTTGCCCACTTCCGCCTTCACCAGCGTCACCGGCCGCCCGCCGTCCACCCCGTCCACCTTCGCGGTCAGCACCGCGCCGTCCCGCTGGGCCGGCGACTCCACCCGGTTCAGCGCCACGTCCACCGGTACGTTCACCGTGTTCAACAGGGTGACGTCCAGGTCGAGTCGGGCCGTGACCGCGCTGGCCTTCCCGGGCTCGGCGGGGGTGCCCCCGGCATCGGCGGCGAAGGCCGCCGGGGACGGCAGCGCGACCGCGAGCGCGGTCGCCGCGAGGGCCGAGGCGGCGACCGAACGCAGAACAGACATGGCAGGAACCCCCACACGTGGTGAACGGAAGAGCGCGTCCGCGACCTCACCCGGCGCACCGCACGGGGAGGGGACTCGCGCTCTCGACTGCCGTCAGTCTCTTCGAACAGTGCGTCACTCCAGCAACACAGAGCGTCATTTCACTCCTTCGGGTGAGGTTGACGCTCCGAGCTGACCGTTGTCGACGCATCCGGTGCGAGTTCGTTCGCGGAAGTGGCAGCCGGAATCCGGGAATTCCACATCGGCGGACCGGAACGCGCATCAGTGCGCCGGGGCGGAGCAGAAGAGGAGCGAGTCGGGCCGCCACCGAGGAGGCCCGAACCGGCCAACTGGAGGATGACCCATGGCGACCGCCCACAGCAGTGCCCGACCCTGGGCCTCCACCGCTCCCCGGCGGCGGAGCGGCACGACCGGCCGGACGACCGCGCGCCACCAGTCACGGCCCGCGGAGCAGCCGGTGTCGGAGCGGCCTGCGGAGCAGGGGCAGCAGCCCACCGCCGAGGACTGGCGCCACCGCGCCGCGTGCGCGCAGGAGGACCCGGAGCTGTTCTTCCCGGTCGGGACCGGCGGCTCTGCCCTGCGGCAGACCGAGCGGGCCAAGACCGTGTGCCATGGCTGCCCCGTGCTGAAGCAGTGCCTGAGCTGGGCGCTGGAGTCCGGCCAGGAGTACGGCGTCTGGGGCGGCACCGGCGAGGAGGAGCGCCGCGCCATGAAGCGCCGCGCCGCCCGGGAGCGGACCCGCGGCGCGCACTGACCTCCGCGACCCCGGACTCCCCGTACCGCCGGGGGAGTCCGGGGTTCGGCGTTCGGGGTCCGGCGTTCAGGTCAGGGCAGCCGCCAGTCGACGGGCTGCCCGCCCTGGCGGACCAGCAGGTCGTTGGCCCGGCTGAACGGCCGGGAGCCGAAGAAGCCGCTGTTCGCCGAGTAGGGGCTGGGGTGCGGCGATTCGATGCTGGGGACCTGGCCGAGCCAGGGGCGCAGCTCGCGGGCGTCCCGGCCCCACAGGATCGCGACCAGCGGTCCGCCGCGGGCGGCGAGCGCCCTGATGGCCTGTTCGGTGACGGCCTCCCAGCCCTTGCCCCGGTGGCCGTTGGTCTTGCGGGCCTGGGTGGTGAGGGCCCGGTTGAGCAGCAGGACGCCCTGGTCCGCCCACGGGGTGAGGTCGCCGTTGGAGGGCGCCGGGAGGCCGAGGTCCTGGCTGTACTCCTGGTAGATGTTGACCAGGCTGGCCGGTATCGGCCGGACCTCGGGCGCGACGGAGAAGCTGAGGCCGACGGCGTGCCCTGGGGTGGGGTACGGGTCCTGTCCGACGATCAGCACCCGGACGTCCGCGAACGGCTGCTGGAAGGCCCGCAGGACCTGCGGGCCGGGCGGCAGGTAGGAGCGGCCGGCCGCGATCTCGGCGCGCAGGAAGTCCCCCATCGCGGCGACCTGTCCGGCGACCGGCGCGAGGGCCTGGGCCCAGCCGGGTTCAACGACTTCGTGCAAGGGTCGAGCAGCCATGACGGCAGCCTATCGGCCGGACCGACAACCGGAGTTCACGAGGGCCCGCACGCCGACCACCGGGGCCGGGGCCGGGACCACCGGGCCGGAACGGGACGCCGGAGGCGGCGGGCGGCGGTGCGCCGGGCGGTCCGGGGGGCGGTCCGGCGGCGCGGTGCGGCGCGGTCCGGCGGCGCGGTGCGGTGCGGAGCGGAAGGCTTCGCGTGCGGCACCGGGCACGGGCGCGGGGCTCACACCGGCTTCCCGTTGAGCACCACGTGCGCGGGCGCGGCCAGGACCCGCAGGTCGGCGCGCGGGTCGGTCGGGTAGAGGACGAGGTCGGCGGGGGCGCCCTCGGTGAGGCCGGGGCGGCCGAGCCAGGCGCGGGCGGACCAGGTGGTGGCGGCGAGCGCCTCGACGGGGGTGAGGCCGGCGCGGGTGAGTTCCCTCGCCTCCTCGGCGACCAGGCCGTGGGCGAGCGAGCCGCCCGCGTCGGTGCCGACGTAGATCGGGACGCCGGCGTCGTGCGCGGCGCCGACGGTGTCGTAGCGGCGGGCGTGCAGGCGGCGCATGTGGGCGGACCAGGCCGGGAACTTGGCCTCGCCGCCGTCGGCGAGCTTCGGGAAGGTCGCGATGTTGACCAGGGTGGGGACGATGGCGACGCCGCGTTCGGCGAAGGCCGGGATCAGGTCCTCGGTGAGGCCGGTGGCGTGTTCGACGCAGTCGATGCCGGCGGTGAGCAGGTCGGGCAGCGCGTCGGTGGCGAAGCAGTGCGCGGTGACCCGGGCGCCCTCGGCGTGGGCGGCGGCGATCGCCTCGGTGAGGGCGTCGCCGGGCCAGCAGGCGGCGAGGTCGCCGACGCCGCGGTCGATCCAGTCGCCGACGAGTTTGACCCAGCCGTCGCCGCGCCGGGCCTCGGCGGCCGCGTACGCGGCGAGGTCGCCGGGTTCGATCTCGTGGGCGTAGTTGCGGATGTAGCGGCGGGTGCGGGCGATGTGCCGGCCGGCCCGGATGATCTTCGGGAGGTCGTCGCGGTCGTCGATCCAGCGGGTGTCGGCGGCGGAACCCGCGTCGCGGATCAGCAGGGTGCCGGCGTCCCGGTCGGTGCGGGCCTGCTGCTCGCTGGTGTCGCGGTCGACGGCGCCGTGCGCGTCCAGGCCGACGTGGCAGTGCGCGTCGACCAGGCCGGGCAGCGCCCAGCCGGTGAGGGTGGCGGTGGGCTCGGCGGCGGGGCGCTCGAAGGTCACCCGTCCGTCCACGGACCAGAGTTCGGCCCGGACGTCCTCCGGACCGACCAGTACCCGGCCCTTGATGTGCAGCACCGCGCGGTCCGTCATGCCTGGCACTGTACTCGGCGTGCTCGGCGGCACCCGGCGCACCCGGCGTCGGTCGCGGGCCGGCGGCCGATCTGCGGCAGACTGGTCGGCGGCGACCTCACGTCCCCGGCCCGCCCCGGCGGCCCTCCGCTGCACCGAAAGGCTCCCCCGCATGCTGCTCGACCTTCCCCCGCTGACCGCCGCCCGGTTCGCCGCGATCGAGGACGGGGTGGCGGCGCTGCTGCGCACCGGCAACGACGTGATCGTCACCCAGGGCGAGGCGCTGCTGCCGCTGGAGGCGGCGATCAAGGGCGCGGCGCACCCGGGTTCGACCGCGCTGAACGTCGTCACCGGCCCGTACGGGCAGACCTTCGGCGGCTGGCTGCGCGCCGCCGGGGCGAAGGTGGTCGACCTGGTGGTGCCGTTCGACGAGGCGGTGAGCGCCGAGCAGGTCGCGGAGGCGCTGGCCGAGCACCCGGAGATCGACTTCGTGTCGCTGGTGCACGCCGAGGCGGCGACCGGCAACACCAACCCGGTCGCGGAGGTCGCCGAGGTGGTGCGGCGGCACGGCGCGCTGCTGATGCTGGACGCGGTGGCCTCGGTGGCCGCCGAGCCGCTGCTCACCGACGAGTGGGGCGTCGACCTGTGCGTGATCGGCGGGCAGAAGGCGATGGGCGGCCCGGCGGGCGTCTCGGCGGTGTCGGTGAGCGAGCGGGCCTGGCAGCGGATCACCGCGAACCCGGCCGCGCCGCGCCGCTCCTACCTCTCGCTGCTGGACTGGAAGGAGCGCTGGACGGACGCCGGGCGCACCCAACTGCCGCACGCTCCGGCCCAGTTGGAGATGCTGGCGCTGGAGGAGTGCCTGGCCGCGATCGAGGCCGAGACGCTGGACGCGGTGATCGCCCGGCACCGCGCCGCGGCCGCCGCCACCCGCGCGGGCGCCCTCGCCCTGGGCACCGTCGCCCCGTACGTGCGGCGCGCCGAGCACGCCGCCCCGGTCGCCACCACGCTGCGCACCGCCCTGGGCGCGAGCGCGGCCGACCTGGCGGCCGAAGTCCGCCGCCGCGCCCCGCAGTTGCCCGTGCAGGCGGGCGGCGCGCTGGCCGCCACCATGCTGCGCCTCAACCACTACGGCCCGGCGGCCAACCCGGAGACCGTGCTCGCCACCCTGGAGCTGCTCGCCGAGGCCACCGGCGCCCCGGCCGCGGCGGCGGTCGTGGCGGCCACCGAGGCGTGGGAGCAGGCGATCTGACGCACCGTCAGTGGTCGAGCCAGGAGACCGGCAGCTCATCGCACAGCGCGTCGAGCGCCTCCTCGCTGACCGCCCGCATCGCCAGCCAGGAGCCGTCCCGCACCACCAGCAGGCCCTCCGGGCGGGCGAAGAACCGGGTGTCGACGCCGGGTTCGTGCAGGCGCGGCAGTTCGGTCCAGTCGGCGAGGTCGGCGAGGTCGGCCGGGTCGACCTCGCCCGCGTCCACGTACGCGTCCTCGTCGAGCAGCGGCTCGGTGAGGACGACGGACAGGCACTCGGTGGAGAACCGGGCCGTCCAGGGGGTGATCTCCAGCGGCACGGACGGGGCGACGTCCGGCCAGCCGACGGTGGGCGGGTCGTCCTGGCCGAGGGCGGCGAGCGGGATGCCCCAGTAGGCGCAGGACTGGTTCTCCACCCGGTGGACCAGGCAGCCCCGGTCGACGTACAGCTCCGCGGGCGGCAGCAGGGTGTCGTGGTTGCCGGTGAGGTCGGGCCGGTTGCCGATCAGCCGGTGCGCCTCGCGCAGCGCGGCGGGCAGGCGCAGGCCCAACCGGGCCTCGGCGGCGTCGAGTTCGGCGTCGAGTTCGGCGTCGATTCCGATCCCGGCTTCGGCCCCGGTTCCGGCCCCGGTTCCGACTTCGGTTCCGGCCCCGGGGCGCAGCGGGGTGCCCCAGAAGGCGGCGATCTCGGCGATCAGCCGCCAGGCGGCGGCGCGGTCGGCGAAGACGGCGGGCAGGTCGCGGGCGAGGTCGAGCGTCATGCCCGGCAGGGTAGCCCCGGGCGGTGACAGGGTTCGGCCGCCGGTGGTCCGCCGTTCACCGGGCGGGCGGGTGGCGTACGCCCGCGGGGTCTTGGCTGGGCAGCCCGCGAAGTTGGCTGTACAACTTCCGGTACACCTGGAGGCTGCCCGATGTCCGTGCCCCACCCGTACTGGCTGCGCGACAACTGCCCGTGCGCCGACTGCCGAGACCCGCGCGGCGGGCAGAAGCTGTTCCAGATCGGCGACCTGCCGGACGACCTGGCCGCCGCCGAGGCGGTCGAGGACGCCGCCGGTCTGACGGTGCTGTGGTCCGACGGCCACCGCTCGCACTACCCGGCCGGGTGGGACGCGCCCGCCGGCCCCGACGAGCGCACCGAGCACGCCAAGCGGCTGTGGGAGGCCGCCGACTTCGCCCGCGGCCTGCCCGAGGCCGACTGGGCCGGGTACCTGGCCGACCCGGAGGAGCGGATCGCCGTGCTGGCCGCCGTCCGCCGCTGCGGCTTCGCGCTGCTGCGCGGCGTCCCGGTCGAGGAGGGCCGGGTACTGGCCGTGGCACGGAGTTTCGGCTACGTCCGGGAGACCAACTACGGCGAGCTGTTCGACGTCCGGGTCGAGCCCGACCCGGCGAACCTGGCCTTCACCGGCGCCGCCATCGCCCCGCACACCGACAACCCCTACCGGGACCCGGTGCCCACCCTGCAACTGCTGCACTGCCTGCGCAACGACGCCGAGGGCGGCGACTCCGGCCTGGTCGACGGCTTCCGCGCCGCCGCGCTGCTGCGGGACGAGGACCCGGCGGCGTTCGCGCTGCTCACCCGCACGCCGGTGCCGTTCCGCTACCGCGACCGAGGCGCCGAACTCTCCGCCGAACGGCCGCTGATCGGACTCGACCCGCGCGGCGCGATCCGCGAGGTCCGCTTCAACAACCGCTCCACCGGGACGCTGCGCGGCCTGGCCCCCGCCGAACTGGACGCCTTCTACGCCGCCTACCGCCGCTTCGCCGCGATCACCCTGCGCCCGGAGCTGCGCCTGGACTTCCGGCTCGCCCCCGGCGACTGCCTGCTCTTCGACAACACCCGCCTGCTGCACGCCCGCACCGCCTTCGCCGGTGGCGAAGGCGGCGGCACCGGCCACCGCCACCTCCAGGGCTGCTACGCCGACCTCGACGCGCTCTCCTCCACCCTCGCCGTGCTGCGCCGGAACACCACCGCCCTGGACGAGTTGGAGGCCCTGTTCGAGGGCGAGGGCGCCGGCGAGTACCTCGGCGAGGCCGTCACCATGGCCGCGCACATGCTCCAGGCCGCCGCCCTGGCCCGCGCCGCCGGCGCCCCGCCCGCGCTGGTGGCCGCCGCCCTGCTGCACGACATCGGCCACTTCCGGGGCAGCGGGCTGGAGTTGATGGCCGGCACCGACAACCGCCACGGCGCGACCGCCGCCGCCCGGCTCGCCCCGTACTTCCCGCCCGCCGTCACCGAGCCGGTCCGTCTGCACGTCGAGGCCAAGCGCTACCTGTGCGCCACCGAGCCCGGCTACGCCGCCCGCCTCTCCCCCGCCTCCGTCCACACCCTGGCCCTCCAGGGCGGCCCGATGCCCCCGGCCGAGGCCGCCGCCTTCGCCGCCCACCCCCACCACGCCGACGCCGTCGCCGTCCGCCGCTGGGACGAGGCCGCCAAGGACCCGGCCGCCGAGACTCCCTCCTTCGCCGAATTCCGGCCGCTGCTGCTGGAGTTGATGCGCTAACCGCGAACGAGGGCCAGTTCGAACCAGACCTTCCGGCCGGAGAAGCTGTGCTCGGCACCCCACCGGTCGGCGAGCCTGCTCAGCAGCAGCAGGCCCCGGCCGGTCCCCTCTTCGCCGTACGGTTCGACGGCCTCCAGGTCGGGCAGTTCGCGGTGGTCGTCGGTGATCTCGACCAGCAGGCGGTCGGTCGCCAGCAGGTACAGCCCGATCGGGCTCATCGCCACCCCCACCGCGTCGGTGACCAGTTCGCCGATCAGCAGTTCCGCGGTGTCGGCGATGAACCCCAGCTCCCACTCGACGAGTTGGCTCCGCACCAGCCGCCGGATCAGCGGCACGTCGCGCGGCCGGGGCCACACCTCGTAGCGGACCGCCCTCACCCGCCGGACGCCGTCGAACGCGGCGACCAGCACGGCGAGGTCGTCCCGGCGCTCCGCCGCGCCCGGCGCCTCGAAGGCGAAGTCGCACAGCTGCTCAGGCGACCACCCCGACCCGATCAACTTCGCGCAGTGGTCCGCCAGTTCGACCTGACGGCCGGTGCACAGCACCAGCGCGGAGCCGTCCGGCACCTC
Source organism: Kitasatospora sp. NPDC088783 (assembly GCF_044750705.1). Classification (NCBI taxonomy): domain Bacteria; kingdom Bacillati; phylum Actinomycetota; class Actinomycetes; order Kitasatosporales; family Streptomycetaceae; genus Kitasatospora; species Kitasatospora sp. NPDC088783. The sequence goes on along the minus strand of NZ_JBIVKJ010000013.1, from coordinate 84,491 downwards.
GATGGTGCGGGCGGTGAACGGGACGCCGCCGACCCCGATCGGGGCGCCGGCGGGCAGGTCGACCTCCGTCGATCCGCCGCCGGGGTGCAGCAGGACGGGCGGCAGGTGGCCGGCCGTGGCGAGTTCGCAGGTGCGGGCGACCGGGTCGTAGACCGCGTACAGGCAGGTGGCGAGGTGGTCGTCGCCCAGGCGCTGGGCCAGGTCGTCCAGGTGCCGCAGCAGCCGGGCGGGGGGCACGTCCAGCAGGGTGAAGGCCTGCACCCCGGCCCGGAGCCGGCTCATCGCCTGGACGGCGGGCAGGCCGTGGCCCAGCACGGCGCCGACCACCAGGGCGATCCGGTTGCCGTGCAGCGGGACGGCGTCGACCCAGTCGCCGCCGGCCCCGTCCCGGTGCCCGCCCGGCCGGAAGCGGTGCGCCAGCCGCACCCAGGGCGCGCCCGGCAGGGTGCTCGGGATCATCGACCGCTGGAGCGCCCGCGCCAGCCGGGCCTCCGCCCGGTGCAGCCGGGCGCTGTCCAGCAGCAGCGCCCCGCGCTCCGCCAGCCCGGCCAGCAGCCCGGTCTCGGCCCGCCCGTACGCCGCCCGGCCCGCGCCGCCGACCAGCCGGAGCACCCCGAACACCTCGCCCCGGACGGCCAACGGCAGTGCCAGCAAAGGCTGTTCGGACAGTTCGGCGTGCGCGGGAGCGCCCTCCCGCAGGAGCCGTTCGACCTGTCCGCGCGGCACGGCGACCTGGCCGCGGGCCGGGCCGTCGGGCGGTTCCCCGGCGGCGGCGAGCCGGTGCAGGAGGACGGCGTCCGGGGTCCAGCCGTCCGGCGACTCCTCGCCGTCGACGAACGCGGTCCGCACCTCGACGGTGGCCGCGGCGGCCCAGCCCGGCACGAAGACCGCGCACAGTTCGGCAGCCGTGGTCTCCGGGTCGGCCCCGGTGCCGACCGTCCGGGCGAACTCCCGGGTGAGCACCGCCGCGGGCGACTCCAGCTCCGCCCGGTAGCCGAACTCCCTTTCCTGGCGGGCCCGCTGGGTGACCAGCGCGGCCTCGGCGGCGAGCAGGCGGGCCTCCAGCCGGACGCACTGCTCCTCGGCGTCGTGGCGGAGCGACTGGGCCCGGGCGAGTTCGGCCCGCAGCAGGTCCAACTCGCGTTTCAACGCCCGCAGTTCCTCCCGGGCGTACTCGGCGCCGGAGCCGTCCGAGCGGCGTTCCAGCCCGCCGGGGCCGGGGTCGTAGCGAGCGGCGGCCCGGTCGGCCTCCAGTTGCCGGTAGCGCTGTTCGGCCTGCGCGGCCTGCGCCTCGGTGGCCTCCAGCGAGCGCAGCAGGTGCCGTTCCCGGACGCCCGCCAGCTGGAGTTCGCGCTCCGCCGCGCCGAGCCGGTCGCGCAGCTCCTCCACCTCGTGCCGGGCCGCGTTGCGCACCCGCAACGCCGCCATCCGCAGCCGGTGGGCGTGCTCCCGGACGTCCGGGGAGACCGACTGCCCGGTGGTCGCGGCGACCTGGCCCAGCAGCTCGTCGACGAAGTCCTTGGGGGCGATCCGCGCCCCGCTCAGGTAGCGCGAGACACTGCCCTTGTCGCGGCTGCACCGGGCGGCGTACCGGGTGAGCGAGACGCCCAGGGCCCGGAACAGCTGGTCGAGGAAGGCGGTGAAGGCCGCCACTTCCGGTTCCCCGCCCGGCAGTTCGAGTGTCATCGCCCGCCCTCCCCCGTTGCCGGACATCGGCAATCCGTTGCGTCTGGCGCAACGCCCGGCCTCCCCCGAAGAGTAGGGGGAACCCGCAACGGCCCGCAGCGAAAGGCACCTTGATGTTCACCGAAGTCGTCCGCGCCCTGGCGGCCTGCCAGCGCCCGGTCATCGTGGCGCTGGCCCTGCTGCCGGTCGTCCTGGTGACGGCGGCCTGCCTGCCCGCCGTCCTGCTGCTGCCCGCCTTCCCGGGCGGCGTCCGCCAACTGGCTTTCCTACTGGCCCAGCTGCGGCGCTGGACGGAGGCCGTGCTGGCCCACAGTTAGCCCGGGAGCGCCGCCGTCAGGTCGATCTCGACCAGTTGGCCGGTGTAGCCGAGCGCGGTGACGCCGAGCAGGGTGGAGGCGGTGGTGAGGGCCGGAGCGAGCGGGGAGGCGGTCAGCCGGTCCCAGGCTCCGGCGAGGACCTCGCTGCGGTCGCTGACCACGTAGACCACCGAACGCACCACCCGCTCGGGCCCGACGCCGATCGCGGCCAGCGCGGTCATCGAGTTGGCCACCACCTGGTCGATCTGGGCGTCCAGGCTCCCCGCGCCGACCAGCTTCTCCTCGCCGTCCAGCGGGCACTGCCCGGCCAGGTGCGCGGTGCGCCCGGCCTCCACCACGGTGATGTGCGCGTAGCCGGAGGTGGGGTGGAGTTCCGCCGGGTCGATGCGCGTGATGTCGGTCATCGGGCGATTGTCACTCCGGGCGGTCCGGCCGGCACCTGGTTTTCGGCCGTCGTGGTCAGTCGTCGTCGCGGGCGTGCCGGGAGAGGGCGGAGGAGGCCAGCGAGTTGTGGATGGAGAAGGCGACGGTGCCGGGCAGGTAGCGGTCCTGGGACCACTCGACGGGGGTGCCGGTGGGGTCGGTGGTGCGGCGCTTCTCGCGCAGCAGCGGGCTGCCGCGGCGGCAGCTGAGCAGGCGGGCGTCGTCGGCGTTGGCGGCGACCACGTCGATGGTGTGGTCGGCGTCGGTGAACAGGATGCCGTGCTCGCGCAGGGGTTCGGTGTGCGAGACCACGTCGGGCGGGAGCTGGGCGACCAGTTCGCCGACCAGGGGCGGGTAGACGGTGCGCTCGACCATGACGGGGACGCCGGAGAGGGTGCGCAGCCGGAGCGTCACGTAGACCTCGGCGCCGGGGTCGAGGCGGAGCTGTTCGCGTTCGGCGGCGTCGGCGGGGCGGCGGATCAGCGATTCGAGCCGGCCGCCGGGCTCCTCGCCCATCGAGCGGGCCCAGTGGGTGAAGGAGAGCAGTTCGGAGAAGGACTGGACCCGGGCGCTGCCGAGGACGACCCGGCGGGTGCCGCGGCGGGAGGTGACGAGTCCGTCGGCGCGCAGCATGGCGAGGGCCTGGCGGACGGTGCCGCGGGAGACGCCGTACTGCTCGGCGAGGGCGCCCTCCGCCGGCAGGCGTCCGGCTTCGCCGAACGAGCCGGAGGTGATCGCTTCGCGCAGGTCGGCGGCCACCTTGCGGTAGAGCGAGCCGGCGGCGCGGTCCTGGTCGAGTGCCACGTGCGTCGAGTTCCCTTGGCTGGTACGGAGGTTGGGCCGTGTCCTGCGCGTGACCGCGCGTACACCACTGACTGTAGCCCGTGCGGCCGGGGCGGCCCGACCCGGGCGCGACCGTTCCCGCAGCCGACCCCCGTCCTGGGCCGTCCGTTCACCTTCCCGTCACCGGCTTCGGGCGTACTTGCTTCCGGCGACGGAAGTTGGCTGGCCAACTTGGCCGGACAACCGGACGCGCCGCGCACCGCACACCCCTCGTGATCTCTGCAGCTCCACTTCCTCCAGGAGACCCTCCCGTGACCGTGCACCGCCACCGCGCCGCCGCCCTCGCGGCCGTGCTGACCGCTGCCGCGCTCTCCCTCTCCGCCTGCGGCTCCGCCGGCTCGTCCGCAAAGTCCGGCGACACCGCCAAGGACGGCGGCGCGGTGAACGCGAAGACCGCGACCTCGCTGGCCGACTTCGGCGGCATGGACGGCCTGGTGGCCGCCGCGAAGAAGGAGGGCAAGCTGCACGTCATCACCCTCCCGCGCGACTGGGCCAACTACGGCAAGCTGATGGACGACTTCAAGGCGAAGTACGGCATCGAGATCGAGGACGAGAACCCGGACGGCTCCAGCCAGGACGAGATCAACGCGATCAAGTCCCGCAAGGGCCAGGACCGCGCCCCGGACACCGTCGACCTCGGCTCGGCCTTCGCGCTGTCCGCCGCCAAGGAGGGCATCCTCGCCCCCTACAAGGTGGCCGGCTTCGACAAGATCCCCGCCACCATGAAGGACCCGAACGGCCTCCAGGTCAACGACTACGGCGGCTACGTCTCGATCGGCTGCGACGCCAAGAAGGTCGCCGTCTGCCCGAAGACCTTCGCCGACCTGCTCAAGCCGGAGTACAAGGGCCAGGTCGCGCTGAACGGCAACCCGACCAAGTCCGGTTCGGCGTTCGGCGGCGTGTACGCGGCCGCGCTGGCCAACGGCGGCTCGCTGGACAACGTCCAGCCCGGCATCGACTTCTTCGCCAAGCTGAAGCAGTCCGGCAACTTCAACCCGGTCGAGTCCACCCCGGCCACCATCGAGAAGGGCGAGACCCCGATCTCGATCGACTGGTCGTACCTGAACGCCGGCTACACCGACGAGTTCAAGAACAAGGGCATCGACTGGCAGGTGGCCGTGCCCAGCGACGGCTCTTACGCCCAGTACTACAGCCAGGCCATCAACAAGGACGCCCCGCACCCGGCGGCGGCCCGCCTGTGGATCGAGTACCTGTACTCGGCCGAGGGCCAGAACGGCTTCCTCGGCGGCTACGCCACCCCGGCGCTGTTCGACGCGATGAAGGCGGACGGCACCCTGGACGCCGCCGCCGCGGCCAAGCTGCCGGTCGTCGAGAAGCCCTTCACCACCTTCCCCACCCCGGAGCAGGTCGACGCGGCCAAGAAGGTCGTGACCGACACCTGGGCCAAGGCCATCGCGGGCTGATCACCGACATGACCACGGCTCCCACCCCGGTGCCGACCCCGGCCGCCGCTGTCCCCAGCGGCGGCCCGGGGGCTCCCGGCGCCGCCCCCTCGTCCCCCACCCCGCCGCCCGTCCGGCGCCGCCCGCTGCGCGGCGGCTCCTGGCTGGCCACCGTGCCGCTGCTGGCCTTCTTCCTGGTCGGCTTCGGCCTGCCCGCCGTCGCCATCGTCACCGGGGCGTTCACCGTCTCCAGCGACGCGGAGAGCGGCGCCGGCTCGTTCACCACCGCCAACCTGACCGACTCGGTGCAGGGCGCGTACTGGACGGCGCTGGTCTCCAGCGTGAAGCTGTCCGCGCTGACCGCGCTGATCGGCACCGTGCTCGGCGTCCCGATCGCCCAGGCCGTGCTGACCTCGCGGTTCCGGCTGCTGCGCGAGGCGGTGCTGACCGCCTCCGGCGTGCTCGCCAACTTCGGCGGCCTGCCGCTGGCGTTCGCCTTCGTCGCCACCCTGGGCAACGCGGGCGAGCTGACCAAGCTGTTCCACCTGACCGACCACGGCTGGTCGCTGTACAGCTTCACCGGCCTGACCGTCACCTACCTGTACTTCCTGGTGCCGCTGATGGTGCTCACCATCACCCCCGCGCTGGAGGGCCTGCGGGTGCAGTGGCGCGAGGCCGCCCAGAACAACCGGGCCACCGCCCTCCAGTACTGGCGGCACGTCGCGCTGCCGATCCTGTTCCCCTCGCTGCTCGGCGGCTTCGTGCTGCTGTTCGGCTCGGCGTTCGCCGCGTACGCCACCGCCGCCGCGATGGTCGGCGCGACCGTCCCGCTGATCAGCCGCCAGATCGCCGACGCGCTCTCCGGCAACGTGCTGGTCGGCCAGGGCAACCTGGCGCTGGCGCTCAGCCTGGACATGATCGTCGTGGCCGTCCTGGTGATGGCCGTCTACCTGCCCCTCCAGCGCCGGAGTGCCCGATGGCTCAGCTGATCTCCCGCCTGCGGGTCTGGCGCGGCGCGGTCCTGCTGCTGGCCGGCCTGTACTTCGCGGTCCCGCTGGCCGCCTCGGTCTGGTTCTCGATCGACGACGTCAACGGGATCTCCTTCGAGGCGTACACCGGCCTGCTCTCCGCCCCCGGCTTCACCGACAGCCTGGTGCTCACCCTGGAGCTGGCCGCCGTCACCGTCGTGGTGCTGCTGCTCCTGCTGGTGCCCGCGATGATCGCGGTCCGGCTCGGCTCGCCCCGGCTGCGCCCGGTGCTCGAGGTGGTCTGCACCCTGCCGCTGGTGGTGCCGCCGGTCGCGCTGACCGCCGGCCTGATCGGCGTGCTGCGCTGGGGCCCGGACCACCTGATGGACACGCCGCTCTTCCAGACCTTCGTGTTCGTCCAGCGGCCGGAGTTCCCGCTCGTCCTGGTCATCGCGTACGTGCTGATGGCGCTGCCGCTCGCCTACCGCGCCCTGGACTCCGGGCTGCGCGCCGTGGACGTGCGCACCCTGGTCGAGGCCGCCCGCAACTGCGGCGCGGGCTGGCCGCGGGCCGTCCTCTCGGTGATCGTGCCGAACCTGCGCGGCGCGCTGCTGAACGCCGCCTTCCTCACCCTGGCCCTGGTCCTGGGCGAGTTCACCACCGCCTCGATCCTCGGCTACCAGCCCTTCGCGGTGTGGATCTACTCGGTCGGCAACAGCCGGGGCCAGATGTCCGTCGCGGTGTCCGTGCTCAGCCTGCTGATCACCTGGGTGCTGCTGCTCCTGCTGGCCGCCGCCGGCCGCGAGCGCCGCCACCAGACCGTCGCCACCTCCTGACCGCTCCCGGAGACCGCCACCCATGAGCACCGCCACCGCCCCCCTCGCCCAGGACGCCGCCACCGGCGGCGCCACCGTCGAATTCCGTTCGCTGCGGCGGACGTTCGGCACCACCACCGCCCTGGACGGCCTCGACCTGACGGTCCGCCCGGGCGAACTGCTCGCCCTGCTCGGCCCGTCCGGCTGCGGCAAGACCACCGCGCTGCGCGTCCTCGCCGGGTTCGAGACCCACGACTCCGGCGAGGTGCTGGTCGACGGCGAGGACATCACCCGCATCCCCGCCCACCGGCGCGACGCCGGCATGGTGTTCCAGTCCTACAGCCTCTTCCCGCACCTGACCGCCGCCGACAACGTCGCCTTCGGGCTGCGGATGCGCGGCGTCGGAAAGGCCGAACGGCTGCGCCGCGCCCAGGAGTTGCTGGAACTCGTCGGCCTCCCGCAGCGCGCCGCGCACTACCCGCACCAGATGTCCGGCGGCCAGCAGCAGCGCATCGCGCTGGCCCGCGCGCTGGCCCTCCGGCCGCGCGTCCTGCTGCTGGACGAGCCGCTCTCCGCGCTCGACGCCAAGGTCCGGCTCACGCTGCGCGAGGAGATCCGCCGCCTCCAGCAGGAGCTGGGCATCACCACCCTGTTCGTCACCCACGACCAGGAGGAGGCCCTCTCGATGGCCGACCGGGTCGCCGTCCTGCGCGCCGGGCGCCTCGAACAGTGCGCCACCCCTTCGGAGTTGTACTCCCGGCCGGCCACCGCGTTCGTCGCCGAGTTCGTCGGCACCATGAGCCGCATCCCGTGCTCGCGCACCGCCGACGGCGGGGTCGAGGTGCTCGGCCGCCGCCACCCCGTGGACGGGGCCCTGCCCGCCGACGGCGAGCTGCACGTCCTGGTCCGCCCGGAGGACGTCGAACTCGCCCCCGCCGAGGACGGCACCGCCCTGGTGGTCGCCGCCTCCTTCCTGGGCGCCGTCACCCGCCTCACCGTGCGCCTGGCCGACGGCACCGAGATCAAGTCCGACCTCCCCACCGGGACCGCCGCCACCCTGCCGCTCGGCACCCGCGCCGCCCCCACCCTCCCCGACCGCCCCGTCCTGGTCGACCGCGCCCCGGCCGCCCGGCCCTGACCCCGGTTCCCCGCGCCCGGCACCGACCGGGGCGCGGGGAACCGCGCGGAGCGGACGGCCACCGGTCGGGGACCGCGCCCCGCGCCCCGCTCCGTCCGCCGCGCCCCGCCTGCCCCGTCCGCCTCGCACGCCCGAAACCACCCCGTAAGGTACCGCCATGCCTGCACCCCGCCCCGCCGCCGTCCTGTTCGACATGGACGGCACCCTGGTCGACACCGAGCACCTGTGGTGGCAGGCCGCGGCCGAACTCGCCGCCGAGCTGGACCTGGCCCTCACCGACGCCGACCTCCCGGACGTCCTCGGCCGGGCCGTCGAGCACACCGCCGCCCACCTGCACCGCAGCAGCCGCACCTCCCGCCCGGAGGCCGACCTGGTGGCGCACCTGAACGACTCCTTCGCCGCCAAGGTCGGGGCCGAGGTCGTCCCCCGCCCCGGCGCCCTCGCGCTGCTCGCCGCGCTGCGCGACGCGGACGTCCCGACCGCCCTGGTCTCGGCGTCCCCGCGCCGGGTGGTCGACCTGGTGCTGCGCGCCATCGGCCCGCACTGGTTCAGCACCACCCTCGCCGCCGAGGACACCCCCCGCACCAAGCCCGCCCCCGACCCCTACCTGGCCGCCGCCGCCCGGCTGGGCCTGGCCCCGGCCGTCTGCGTCGCCGTCGAGGACACCCCGACCGGCGTGGCCTCCGCCCGCGCCGCGGGCTGCCCGGTGCTGGCGGTGCCGTCCGCCGTCCCGATCCCCGCCGCGCAGGGCACCACCGTGCTGGACAGCCTGGCCGACGCCGACCTCCCCTTCCTCGCCGCGCTCTCCCCCGCCCGCTGATGCCGTACCTGCTGCTCGCCCTGGCGATCACCAGCGAGGTCTGCGCCACCAGCCTGCTCAAGCTCACCGACGGCTTCTCCCGGCTGTGGCCCAGCCTCGCCGTCGCGGTCGGCTACGCGCTCTCCTTCGCCCTGCTCGGCCGGGCCCTCAAGCACATACCCGTCTCGGTCGCGTACGCGGTCTGGTCGGGCGCGGGCACCGCCGCCGTCGCGGCGATCGGCGCGTGCTTCTTCGACGAGGCGCTGGGCCGCCTCCAGTGGTGCGGCCTCGCCCTGGTGATCGCCGGCGTGGTGCTGCTCAACCTCCGCTCCACCCACTGACCTGCCCGAATCCGGTTGACCGCAGCCGGGGCGGACCAGCAGGATCCGGGGCCATGAGCGTCGAATCCACCCTGGTCAGGGCCGAGGCCGACCTGCGGGAGGGCCGCGAGCCGCTGGCCCGCCGCCGACTGCACGGCCTGCTGTCGAACGACCCGACCGACCTGGCGGCCCGCCGCCGCCTCGCCGACGCGTACCGGCGGACCGGGCAGCTGGACGAGTGCGGACGCTGGAGCTACCTGGACGAGGAGCTGTCCGGCCTCGAACTGGCCGCCTTCGAACGGCGCTTCCGCGACCCGGCCCGCCGCCTGGCCGTGCTGCGCTGGCCCGACCCGGCGCGCCGCCCGCCGTCGACCCCGACCGCCCGCCGCCGCCTGGCCGCCCTGTACCGGGCGGCCACCGGCACCGCCCCCGACTGGCCGGAGCACCGGGAGGACGCCGCGGCCCCGGCGCCCGCGACCGTCGGCCCGCCGGCCCCCGCGCCGGTCGCGCCGGTCGGCCGCCGACCCGCCCGGCGGCACTGCACCGAGGCCGACCTCCACCCCCAACGGCCCGCGCACGTGGCCGCGTTCCACCTCACCCTGGTGCTCGTCGCCGTGGCGGCGGTGCTGCTGGCGCTGGTGCTCTGACGGCCGTCCGCTACTTGAGCGTGCTGCGCAGTGCGTCGACCCGCTGGGCGGAGGCGGTGAAGTCCTTCCGGTCGAGCTGGCCCGAGGCCAGCGCCGAGGCCAGTGCGGCGGCCGCCGCGTCGCCCTGGGCGACGTCCCGGCCGGAGCAGAGCAGCAGGTCGACGCCCGCGCGGGCGACGGCGAGGGCGCGCTGCTGGGTGCCGCCGACCGGGTCGAGGGCCTTGGCCTCGATCGCGTCGGTGACGGTGACGCCCTGGTAGTGCAGGCGGGTGCGGAGCTCGTCGCGGACGATCGTGCCGGACATCCCGGCGGGGGTGCCGGGGTCGAGGGCCGGGTAGACCGCCCAGGAGAACATCACCAGCTGGACGCCGGCGGCGATCGCGTCCCGGTAGGGGCGTTCGTCGACGGTGCGCAGCTGGTCGAGGGAGGTGTCCAGGGTGACGGGTTGCTCGTCGGTGTTGGCCCCGGCGGGGGCGCTGCCGAGGCCGGGGAAGTGCTTGGCGGTGGCGGCCACCCCGGCGCCCTGCTGGGCCTTGAGGAAGGCGGAGCCGAGCCTGCCGACGGTGGCCGGGTCGGTGCTGTAGGAGCGCTGCGCGGAGTCGGCGAAGTCGCCGGGGGTGCGGTAGACGTCCAGCACCGGCGCGAGGTTGAGGTTGAGGCCGAAGGCGGCGAGCGCGGCGGCGGCCTCGTCGCCGGTGCGGGTGGCGGCGGCCGTCGGGTCGGCGGAGCGGCCGACGTCCTTGGCGGACTGCGCGGGCCCGCCGGGCACCCGCCGGACCACGCCGCCCTCCTGGTCGGTCATCAGCAGCAGCGGGCGCGGGGAGGGGCTCTGCTGCTCGGCCTCCCGCAGCCGGTTGACGGCGGTGCGCAGCGCGTCGCCGCCGTTGCCGACGTTCTCGGCGAAGAAGATCACCCCGGCGACCCGGCCCTCGCGCACCCGCTGGAGCAGCGTGTCGGGGACGGTGGTGCCGGGGTACGAGTAGACGATCCGCTGCCCGGCGAGCTGCGCGTCGCTCGGGCCGGTGGTCGGCGCGGCGCTGGACCGGGTGGGCGTGGGGGTGGGGCTGGGGCTGGGGGTCGGCGTCGGGGAGGGCGTCGGGCTGGGGCTGGCGGGCGGGCTGCTCCCGGTGGGTTGGGCGCCGCCGGTCGCCGTCCCGGCGCTGCCGGACGGGGCGCCGCCGCCGTTGCCCGAGGAGCCGCAGCCGGTGAGCAGCGCCAGTCCGAGGGTGAGCACTCCGAGCGAACGCAGTGACCGCAACATGCCATCAGATAACCACGCAAAAGCCGCGCGGACCAGTACCGCCCGGCCCCGGGGCGTCGTCGGGGCCGGGCGGTGGTGCCGGGGTGAGGCCCCGTCAGCGGGTGGCCGTCAGTGGGTGGCCGTCAGCGGGCGGCCAGCAGGGCGGGCAGTTCGGCGACCGAGGCGAGCACGTGGGTGGCGCCGTCGGCGCGCAGCCGGTCCGCGTCGTGCGCGCCGGTGAGCACGCCGGCCACCACCGAGGCGCCGGCCCGGCTGCCGGTGAGCATGTCGTAGCCGGTGTCGCCGGCCACCGCGACCTGCCGGACCGAGTCGGTGCGGGTGCGCAGCAGCGCGGTGAGGGCCAGGTCCGGGTAGGGGCGGCCGCGGCCGGCGTCGGCGGGGCAGAGCGTCAGGTCGGCGATGTCCTGCCAGCCGAGCGCGGCCAGGATGCGGTCCTGGGTGGTGCGGGCGAAGCCGGTGGTGAGCGCCACCTTCCGCCCCTGTCCGCGCAGTTCGGCGATGGCCTCGGCGGCGCCGGGCAGCGCCTCACAGCGGCCCTGGTCGACCAGGCCCTCGTAGGCGGCCTCGAAGGCCAGGTTGGCGCCCTGCGCCCGGTCCTCGTCGCCGAACAGGTGCCGGAAGACGGAGATCTTGGACTCCCCCATGGTGGCCCGGACGTGCGCCAGCATCGCGGCGTGCTCGGGGCTCCCGGTCTCGACCCCCTGGGTGCGGGCGGCGGCGTCGAACGCCAGCTCCACCAGGCCGTCGTCGGCGACGGTGGTGCCCGCCATGTCGAGCACCACCAGGGTCACATCGTGCGCGTTCATGTCCAACCTTCTTGTCACGCAGGTACGTTGACGTCGGTGCCGGGGCCTTCCGGCCCCGGGTGCGCGGGCCGCGGGCTCAGAGGCCCGCGGCGTCCGCGGTGGTCTCGGCGATCGCCGGGGAGCAGGTCATGCCGCGCCCGCCGGGGCCGGTGACCAGCCAGGCGGTGTCGGCGAGCCGCTGGCGGTGGACCACCAGGACGGGGTCGGTGCACTGGGCGTAGACCCCGGCCCAGCGGCGGCGGGTCCGGGGCAGCGGACGGCCGAGCAGCTCCCCGGCGACCTCGGCGAGGTGGTCGTACGGGTCCTCGACCACGTCGAAGCCGAACGGCTGGTCGTACTCGTGGGTGTCGCCGACGGTGAGTCCGCCGTCCCGGCGCTGCACCATCAGCAGCTGCATCCGGTGCTGTTCGGCGACGGGGGGCTGCGGCTGGCCGGCCCGCAGGGCGTCCAGCTCGGGTCCGGCGAAGGCGGGGTAGTAGCGGAAGGAGTCGCCGTCGGCGACCGAGGTGGTGAGCGGCTCGCCGAGCGGGTCGGTCTGCATCATCTGGAGGCGGACCCGGCGCACCGGCAGGTCGGGGGCGAGTTCGCGGACCAGGCCGCCGAGCCAGGCGCCGGTGCACAGGATCACCAGGTCGCCCTCGTGCAGCTGCCCGTGGTCGTCGCGGACGGCGCGGTCGCCGACCAGGTCGCGGACCTCGCGTCCGGGCAGGAAGGTGTAGCGGCCGGTGGCCTCCAGCGCGGCGCGCAGCGCGGGCTGGGCGACGCGGGGCTCGACGGCGGCGTCCCGGGTGCAGTGCAGGCCGGCCAGGAACTCGCCGCGCAGCGCGGGGTTGAGGGCGCGGACCTGCTCCGGGTCGAGCAGCCGGTAGCCGCGGGCCTCGGCGTCGGGGAGCTTCGACGCGGCTTCGGCGACCGCGAGTTCGGCCTCGGTGCGGGCCAGGGTGAGCGAGCCGTTGGGCCGGAACCACAGGCCGGGGACGCGCTCGCCGATCCGCTCCCACAGCTCGCGGGCGCGCAGCGCGGTCTCCAGCTCCGGCCCGGCGGCCCGGCCGCTGACCCAGACCAGGCCGAAGTTGCGGACGGAGGCGCCGCGGGCCTCGGTCTCGCGTTCCAGGTGGACGACCTCGTGGCCGCGCTCGACGGCCTGCCAGGCGTGCATGGTGCCCAGCACGCCCGCTCCTACGACGATGACTCTCATGCGGACAGGCTCGGGCGTCGAGGTGGCCGCCGGGCGTCGGGCTCCCTTCAGGAAGGTGAACCGCCCGCAAGAGTTGTCCATACAACCTGGCCACCCCGACGCGCCGGGCACCCCGCCCGCCCCGGCTCGGTCCAGCCCGGCACGGCTCGGCTCAGCGCAGCTCGGCTCAGCGCAGCACGGTTCGGCCCAGCGCAGCGCAGCGCAGCACGGTTCGGCCCAGCGCAGCGCAGCTCGGCACGGTTCGGCCCAGCGCAGCGCAGCTCGGCACGGTTCGGCTCAGCGCAGCTCAGCGCAGCTCGGCTCAGCGCAGCACGGTTCGGCCCAGCGCAGCGCAGCTCGGCACGGTTCGGCCCAGCGCAGCGCAGCTCGGCACGGTTCGGCTCAGCGCAGTACCCGCGCGTGCAGGTACTCGCGCCGCCCGAACCGCGGCTCGTCCACCGCCGTCAGCTCCTCCACCTGGAAGCGGTACAGCGCGGCGGGCCCCCGCCCCGCCAGGAACTGGGCGGCCACCTCCGGGTCGGCGGCGAACGCCGGGTAGCGGCCGCGGTAGGCCGTCAGCGCCGCCTCGGCCTGCCGCCCCCAGGCCTCGCTCGCGCTGCCGGTGAGCTGGATGCCGCGCAGCTGCTCGCCGTACGCGGGCGGCTGCAGGTGGACGGTGGCGGCGGCCCTGGCCTCCTCGGCCAGGTGCAGGCTGTGCCGGGTGGAGCGCTCGCTGACGAAGTACAGCACCAGGTCGGAGTCGAAGGCGTAGAAGGCCAGGTTGGCGTGCGGGCCGCGCTCGTGTCCGGCGGTGGCGAGGCTGAGCACCGTGCTGTCGGCGAGCAGGCCCTCCACCCCCTTCCCGAGCTCGTCCGCGGGCCAGTTCCCCTGGATGACGTCGAGTCGGTACGGCATGGCACGTCCCTCCGCAGAGCTGCAGGAAAAAGCGAGCCGGGCGGGGGAGTCACCCCTGCCCGGCTCACATGCTCTCCCCGGGCGGCGCGGCGGCACAAGAGGCCGACCGGCCCGGATCGGCCGGGTCACCGGCACCCCGCTCCAGGGGCTCCGACCGGCCCGTTCCCGGCCTCCGACCGCCCTCCGACCGGCCCGGATCGACCCGGGCCTCCGGGCGGCCCGCCCGGACCGCCCGGACCGCTCAGACCGCCCCGGCGCCCAGGACCGGCCCCAGCGGACCGGTCCGCAGCCGGTCGACCAGCGGGGCGGCGCGCCCGGCCAGCAGTGCCAGCGGGACGGCGACCAGGACGCCGAGCAGCGCGGCGGCCAGCACGTCGTGCGGGTAGTGCGCGCCGACCCAGACCCGGGAGGCGCCCATCAGCACGGCGGCCAGCAGGGCGATCCAGCCGATCCGGCGGTCGGCGTACCAGAGCGCGGCGGCGGCGGAGAACGCGGCCACCGTGTGGTTGCTGGGGAAGGACCAGTCGCCGGCCGGCGCGCAGGACTCGACCACGAAGCTGCCGGGGAGCTGCCGGCACGGCCGGACCTCCTCGACCAGCGACTTGAGCACCGAGTTGACCAGGTAGGCGACCACCACGATCAGCGGCGAGGCCAGCACCCGGGCCATCACCGCCGAGTCGGCGGCCCGGGCCCGCCACCAGGCCCAGAGCATCAGCAGCGCGAACACCGCCATGCCGTACGCGGACCAGGCCCTGGTCAGCTGGTCGAACCAGTGCGGCGCGGACTCGGCCCACCCGGTGACCCGGGTGTAGAGGCCGCCGTCGATGCCGCTGCCGTCGTAGGCGAGCAGGTCGGCGGGGGGAGGAACATTCGGGATCACAGGGACAACATGTACCAGAACGGACGCGGCGGGCGGTTCACCCACCGCTCCGGGGAGCGGGATCAGGGGCAAGGCTGGCGGACCTCCCGTTACGTTGGGGGGCGTCCGCACGGGGAGGCACCCCAGCGTCTACAGTTTTGTAGACGTCTACAGGACTGTAGACGAATCCCGGAGGTTCGCGCGACATGACGGACACGCCCGCCCGTCGGCCCGCGGGGGAACTGGAGGCCCAGGTCCTGGCCGCCCTCTGGGCCGCCGACGGCCCGCTCACCCCGCAGCAGGTCCAGCACGCCCTCACCGCCGACCTGGCCCGCACCACGGTCGCCACCATCCTGGCCAGGCTGCACGAGAAGGGCACCGTCACCCGCACCAAGGCGGGCCGGGCCTTCGCCTACACCCCGACCGTCCAGGACGCCGACGGCCTCGCCGCCCGCCGGATGCGCACCGAACTCGACCGCGGCCGGGACCGCTCCACCGTCCTGGCCCGCTTCGTCTCCGACCTCTCCGGCGAGGACGAGCGCCTGCTGCGCGAACTGCTCGGCGAGCAGCCGTGACGATCGCCGTCTGGGCCCCGCTGCTGCTGCCGCTGCTCGCCGCCCCGCTCGCCCGCCGTCTCGCCGACCAGCTCGACCCGCGCGCCGCCGCCCTCACCCTGGCCGCCACCGCCGTCGCCCTCGGCACCGCCGCACTGGCCTCGCTCGGCCTGCTCGCCGTCACCGGCCTGCTGCGCCTGCCCCCCGCCGCCGCGCTCGCCCACATCTCCCCCGCGCACTGGCACCCCGGCGAGCTGACCGCCCCGGAGCGGGGCCCCACCGCGGCCGCCGCCGCACTCGCCCTGCTCACCACCACCGTCCTGGCCGCCCGCACCGCCCACCACCAGCACGCCGACCTGCGCCGCGCCCGCGCCGCCACCGGCGACCCCCCGCCCGGACCGCGCGCCCTGCTGCGCCGCCCCGACCCGGCCGCGCCCGCCGCCCTCACCGTCCTCACCGACGACCGGGCCGACGCGTACGCCCTGCCCGGCCGCCCGCCCCGGATCGTCGCCACCACCGGCATGCTCGCCGCCCTCACCCCGCCCGAACGCGCCGCGCTGCTCGCCCACGAGCGCGCCCACCTGACCGGCCGCCACCACCTGCTGCTGGCCGCCGCCGAGTACGCGTCCGCCTGCCACCCGGCGCTGCGGCCGCTGCGCCCGGCCCTCGGCTACCACCTGGAACGCTGGGCCGACGAGTGCGCCGCCGCCGAGGTCGGCGACCGCGCCCTCACCGCCCGGGCGATCGGCCGCGCCGCCCTGGCCGCCGCCCGCACCCCCGCCGCCCCGCACCCCGCCCTGGCCTCCGCCGCCACCGGCCCGGTCCCCCGCCGCGTCCGCGCCCTGCTCGCCGACCGCACCCCCACCCGCTCCCGCCGCGCCCCGCGCGCCCTCGCCGTCCTCGCCCTGGCCGGCTGCCTCACCGCCACCACCGCCGCCACCGCCGAAGCCGGCCACGACTTCCACCGGGCCGTCGAAACCGCCCAGGCCCGACCCGCCGCCGACCACGACTGAACCGGCCCCGTCCTCGCCTTGGCCGCCCCCGCCGCCGCGTCCCGCTCGCACCACCCCGCGCGCCCGGGGCGCGGCGGCGGGGAACAGGCCAGTCTGCCGCAGCCGCCGGAGCCCGCACGACTCTTTCCGCCGCCCCGGCGTGTCCGCTCCGGCCCCCCGTAGGCTGGCAGCGGGACGGGGAGACGGGGGACGGCATGCAGCGGATCGGAGGCGGCGGCACGCCGCCCGCCCGGGCACCCCGCCGACCGGTCCGGCTGCGGGCGCACGAGCACCCGCAGCGGCCGGAGATCCGGCCGGAGATAGGGGACTCCTGGGCCCGGCTGCGCGGGCTCGGGCTGGACCCGGAGCGCGGGCGGGAGGTCCGGCGGCTGCGTCCCGGCGAGCTGGAGGAGACCCGGCACGCCACCGGCCTGGAGCAGGTGCTGCCGGTGCTGCGCTCCGCCCTGTTCACGCCGGGCGAGCAGGCGCCGGTGGTGCTCGCGGTCGCCGACCCGAAGGCCCGGGTCCTGTGGCTGGAGACCGGGCGGCGGCTGCGGCGGGACGCGGACGCGATCGGGTTCGAGCCGGGCGCGCTCTGGTCCGAGGACGAGGTCGGCACCAACGGCCTCGGGCTGGCCGCCCGGACCGCCCGCCCCAGCACCGTGCACTCCGCCGAGCACTACCTGTACAGCCACCGCAGTTGGAGCTGCGTGGGCGTCCCGATCCGCGACCCGCGCACCGGCCGGTCGGCCGGGGTGGTCGGCCTGAGCGGCCCCGCCACCGGCGACCACCCCTACCTGCGGCAGCTCGCGCTGACCGCCGCCCGGCTCGCCGAGACCGAGCTGCGGGCGGGCCACCTGGAGGCGCTGCACCGGCTGCGGACGGTCGCGGTGCCGCTGCTGGCCCGGTTCGGCGGCCCGGCCCTGGTGGTGGACGGCGCGGGCTGGACGGCCGCCGCGACCGGCCTGCCGGGGCCGCCCCGGCTGGCGCTGCCGCCCGGCAGCTGGGGCGTCGGCGGGGTGCACTGGGTGCCGACGCTGGGCGAGTGCGCGGTGGAGCCGCTGGCCGACGGCTGGCTGGTCCGCCCGGCCGCCCCGCGCCCGGCCGAGCTCGCCGCGCAGGCCGGGTCCGCCGTCCTGGAGCTGGACCTGCGCCGCCCCGGGAGCCCCGAGCTGCGGGTGCGCGGCAGCGCGGGCGCCTGGTCGCACTCGCCGAGCCCCCGGCACGCCGAACTGCTCCTGCTGCTGGCCCTGCACCGGGACGGCCTGAGCGCCGCCCGGCTCGCCGAGGCCCTGTTCGCCGACCCGGCCCGCACCGTCACCGTCCGCGCCGAACTCTCCCGGCTGCGAAGGCACCTGGGCGCCCTGCTGGCGGCCCGGCCGTACCGGCTGACGGCCGGCGCCGAGACCGCCGTGCTCGGCCCGGACGACCCGCACGACCTGCTGCCCGGCTCGGTCGCCCCGGCCGTCCGGGAGCTGCGCGCGGACTTGGCGCGCGGCGCGCTGCGGCTGCCGGGCCGACCCGGCGGGGCTCAGCCGCCGGCCAGCAGCTCGGCCAACTCCTCGTCGCTGGGCAGCAGTTCGGGCGCAGCGCCGTCCGGCACCACGGCGTAGGTGCGTTCCAGCCAGGATTCCACCTGCGGCCGGGACGCCTCCAGCAGGGCGCTGCCGTGCGGGGACTCCAGCGCCAGGTGCAGGGTCGCGCCGTGGCAGGGGCAGGACGCCGGCCACAGCTTGACGTCGCCCTGTCCGCTGAGCGATTCCAGGCCGTCGCGCAGCAGGTCCCGGGAGAAGACCCAGTCCGCCTCGTCGGGACGCCCCAGGTGGAAGGTCAGCCGCACCTCGTACGGCGCGGCGGCCGCGTACCGGAACCGGGTGCGCACCTCGCCGACCAGGTCCTGGTCCAGGGCGATCCGCAGGACCAGCACCTCCTCGACCACCGCGGGGGGCGCGGCGGCCCCGTCCCGGTCGCCGCCCGTGGGGGTGGCGGCGACCGGCTGGTCGGAAGGGGCGGGCAGGGGGTCGCACGGCATGACGATCTCTCCGAAGCGGCTGGGTACCGCACCAGCGTGCTCCGGCGCACCGCCGCTCGCAACGGTTGCAGGGGGTTGCACGGGGTGTTTCGGATGGCCTGTTCAGGCCACACCGGTGGCACCGGCGTACGCCAACTCGCCGGTCCGCCACGGGACTCGATCCGGCCCACAGGTTTGGCCCGGGATCTGGCGGCCCGTCAGACCGCTGGTAGTCTCGTCCCTCCCGCCCCGTTCGTCCGGGCCCGTCCGGGCCGCGCACGGGCCGCGGCGTCGTGTGCGGACCTGTCAAGGAAGGGGAGCCCGGTGGCGCTCCGCGAACACCCCGGGCCCGTCCGCGCGGGCCGCTCCGGACGGCACGGCCGGCCCGGGCCCTTCGGCGGGCGGCTGCGGCTGCCCACCATCCGGTTCTCCGGCGCGGCGGTGGCGATGTCCACGGTGGTCGGGATCAGCCTGGCCACCACCTGGCTGCTGAACGAGCAGCAGCAGGTCGGCCGCCGCATCGGCGTCACCGTCGGCGGGCCGCCCGTCCCCAGCCCGGACGCCCCGCCCACCGGGAGCACCGCCCCAGCGCCGGGCAGCACCCTGCAGGCCGCCCCCGCCACCACCGGCGGCGCGAACGGCGGTGCCACCCCCGTCACCAGCCCGCACCCGGCCGCGGCCACCGCCTCCGCCCCGCCCGTCCGCCCCGCCGACGCACCCGCCCCCGGGCCCTCCCCCGCCGGCACCCCCGCGCCCGGCCCGTCGCCCTCGCCCGCGCCCTCCCTCTCCGCGCCGCCCGCGCCGTCCGGGTCGTCCGCCCCGGCCGACCCGGGTCCCCGGCCGCCCTCGCTGGGCCCGAGCCCGTCGGCCGCCCCGTCCCGCACCCCCGCGCCGTCCGCCTCCGCCCCGCTGCCCCTCACCCTGCACGGCACCGGCCAGGCCGACGCGCTGGGCCCGGTCGGCACCCGGCACACCCTGCGGCTCGACCTCGACGAGGCGATGACGGCGCTCCAGGTCGAGTTCCGGCTCAACCGCCCGGCCGCCCTCCCCGGCACCACCCCCGCCACCGACCTCCCCGGTGCGGTCGTCACCATCGCCCTCGAACGCGACACCCTGGTCTACCGCTTCACCACCCCCGCGGACCTCCCGCTGCGCCCCGGCAGCTACACCTTCACCATCACCGGCGCCGCGGCCGATCCCACCCCCGGCGCCCCCGCCACCCCCGCCACCTCCGAGACCTGGACCGCCTCCGCCTTCGCCCTCCCCACCGCCCGGGCCCTCACCGCCCGCGGCACCTTCTGACCCCACCGGCGGGCCGCACCGCCGGAGCCGGCCGGGGGCGGGGCCGCAGGCGACGACGCGCCCGCGACCCCTCCCGGCCCCCGCGGGAACCCCTACGCCGTCCGGAACGCCGCCCGCACCGCGCGGGTGCGGCGCAGGTCGTCCGTCGCGTCGGAGAGGTTGCGCCGCAGCGCGGGCGTCAGCGCGGGGTCGGCGAGCACCGCCTCGGCGGCGGCGACCACGTCGGGGGCGGCCTCGGCGACCGGGAAGAGCGCCTGGCCGAGCAGCCGGGCGACGGTGTCGGTGCGGTCGGCGGCCTCGGTGATCCGCTCGAAGAAGCGCAGCGCGTACGCGTGCTGCCGGTCCGGGTCGCCGGAGGCCCAGAAGCCGCGGGCGGTGGCCTCCAGGATCCGGTTGGAGGCCGCGTCGGGGGTGAAGAGCAGGTCCCAGGCGCGGGCCTTGGCGGCCTCCTCCGGGCGGGCGGCCCGGGCCCGGGCGGCGCCGAACTCGGCCTCGCTGCCCGGTTCGCGGGCCGTCTCGGCGGCGATCGCGTCCTCGTCGAGCGCGCCGAGCGCGGCCAGCCGAGCCAGCCCGGACCAGCGCAGCTCCGGCCCGACGGACAGCCCGTCCGGCACCCCGTCGCCGGCCAACCAGCCGCGCAGTTGGGCGAGTTGGTCGTCGCCGCCGCTGCTCTCGACGGCGGCGCGCAGCGCGGCCAGCCGGATGCCCTGGCTGCCGTCGCCGGCCAGCAGGGCGCGGGCGGCGCGGCTGACGGCGGCCAGGCCCTCGGCGCGGCGGGCCGGCGGCAGGTAGCGGCCGGCCACGTGGGTGCGGGCGAAGGCGAGGACCGTCTCGACGATGCTGTCGGAGGTCTCGGCGGGCAGGTGCCGTTCCATCAGGTCGAGGTACTCGGCGGGGTCGAGTTCGGCGTCCCGGACCAGGTCGCGGGCGTGCTCCCACAGGACGGCGCGGGTGACGTCGTCCTCGATCGCCGACAGCGACTCCCGGACGGCCCGCCAGGAGTCCGCGTCCAGGCGGATCTTGGCCCAGGTCAGGTCGCCGTCGTTGGGGACGACCAGGGTCGCGCCGGCCTCGACCAGGGCGGGCACGGCGACCCGGCGGCCGGGGCCGAGCTCGACCGGGACGCGGCCGACCGGGACGACCCGGCCGTCCTCGACCCGGTAGCCGCCGACCTCGATCAGGTGCGGCCGGCTGCCCTCGTTGACGACGGTCAGCGCGGTGAGGGTGCCGTCGGCGGCGCGCTCGGTCTCGGCGCGCAGCGTGTCGACGCCGCTGGTGCGCAGCCAGGCGTCCGCCCAGCCGTGCACGTCGCGGCCGCTGCTGGCGCTCAACGCGGCCAGGAAGTCCGGGAGTTCGGCGTTGCCGTAGAGGTGGTCGGCGAAGTACGCGTTGAGTCCGGCGAAGAAGGCGTCGTCGCCGAGCCAGGCGACGAGCTGGCGCAGCGCGGAGGCGCCCTTGGCGTAGGAGATGCCGTCGAAGTTGACCATCGCCTCGGCGACCGAGCGGGTGCCGTTGCCGGCGACGGGGTGGGTGGAGGCGCGCTGGTCGGCGTCGTAGCCCCAGCCCTTGCGCTGCACCGAGAAGCCGGTCCAGGTGCCGGTGAAGCGGGTGGCCTCGGCGGCGATCCGGTAGCCGAGCATCTCGGCGAACGACTCGTTCAGCCACAGGTCGTCCCACCAGCGCATGGTGACCAGGTCGCCGAACCACATGTGGGCCATCTCGTGGCAGACCACCATGGCGCGGCGCTCGCGCTCGGACGCGGTGGCCGGGGAGCGGAACAGCATCTCGTCGCGGAACACCACGCAGCCGGGGTTCTCCATCGCGCCCCAGTTGAACTCGGGGACGAACGCCTGGTGGTACTCGCCGAACGGGTAGCGCTCGTCGAAGAGTTCGTGCAGCCGGTCCAGCGAGGCGGCCGTCACCTCGAACAACTCGGCCGCCTCGCGGTCGAGTTCGGCGGCCAGCGAGCGGCGGGCGTGCAGGCCGAGCGGGATGCCGTCGTGCTCGCCGTGCACCGAGTGCAGCGGGCCGCCGACCACGGTGAACAGGTAGGTGGAGATCGGCTTGGTCGGGGCGAACTCCCAACGCCCCTCCTCCGCCCTGGTCCTGGCGCCGTTGCCGACCAGGGTCCACTCGGCGGGGGCGGTGGCGCTCAGCGTGATCGGCGCCTTCAGGTCGGGCTGGTCGAAGCAGGCGAACACCTTGGCCGCCAGGTCGGGACCGCAGGTGGCGTACACGTACACCGCGCCGTCGGCGGGATCGGTGTAACGGTGCAGGCCCTCGCCGGTGCGCGAGTAGCGCATCTCGGCCTCGACCAGCAGTTCGTTCTCGGCCCGCAGGCCGGGCAGCGCGAGGCGGTTGCCGTCCAGGGCCGCCACGTCCAGCGGCTGCCCGTTCAGGACGGCGCGCCGCAGGACGGCCGGGTCGACGTCGACGAAGCTGTCGACGCCCGGCTCGGCGCACCCGAACCGGATCACGGTGGTGCTGCCGAACCGCTCCGGCCCGCCGGTCAGGTCGAGGTCGACGGCGTATCCGCGGACCTCCAGCAGACGGGCACGGACAGTTGCTTCGGATCGTTGCAGTGCTGGCATGCCCGCATGCTCGCCGAGCCCGCCGGGGGCGGGCAAGCCGGTTCGGCCCGGATTCGCTCGCGGCGTATCCCGGCGGGCCGGGCGGGTTGGCTAGGGTGGGGACGGCGGCGATTCGAGGAGGAGCACGTGACGACTGTTCTGGCGCAGGGCGGCAACGCACCCCTGGGGTCGGCCCGGGTCGTGGTCGAAGTCGCCGCGCCCAAGCGGCTGGACGTCTCGGGGCTGCTGCTCACCGCGGCCGGCAAGGTCCGTTCGGACGCCGACTTCGTCTTCTTCAACGCCCCGCAGGGCCCGGGCGTCACGCACCGCCCGGCGGCCGGCGGCACCCCCGACGCGATCGCCGTCGACACCGCGGCGGTGCCCGAGGAGATCACCCGGATCGTGGTCACCGCCTCGCTCGACGACCGGCGGGCCACCTTCGCGGGCACCGAGCCCACCGCGACCGTCCGGGACGCCGACACCGGCCGCGAACTGTTCGCCTTCACCCCGCCGCGGCTCTCCCGCGAGACCGCCCTGGTCGTGGTCGAGGTCTACCGGCGCGGCGCCGAGTGGAAGGTCCGCGCGGTCGGCCAGGGCTACGCCAACGGGCTGGCCGGCATCGCCACCGACTTCGGCGTCGCGGTCGAGGACGCGGCCCCGGCCGACGCCACCGCCGACGCCGCCACCGGTTCCTCCCCCGCCGCCCCGGCCGCCCCGCCCGTCCCCACCACGCCGCCCGCTCCCACCGCGCCGCCCACCGCCCCGCCGAGGCCGAGCGCCGCGCCCCAGGGCTCCGCCACCCCGCCCCCCATGCCCTCCGGCTCCCCCGCCGTCGGCAAGATCACCCTCGACAAGGGCCGGGTCAACCTGGTCAAGGGCGGCTCGGTCTCCCTGGAGAAGGCCGGCAAGCCCTTCCTCGCCTCGGTCCGGATGGGCCTCGGCTGGGAGCCCGCCGGGCGCGGCCGCAACATCGACCTCGACGCCTCCGTGATCGCCTTCGACGCCCAGCGCGCCAAGATCGACACCGCCTGGTTCATGAAGCTCTCCGTCTTCAACGGCGCGATCGCCCACTCCGGCGACAACCTCACCGGCAAGGGCGGCGGCGACGACGAGGCCATCACCGTCCACCTCAGCGGCCTGCCCCCCGAGGTCTGCGGCCTGGTCTTCGTGGTCAACTCCTTCTCCGGCCAGAAGTTCACCGACATCAAGAACGCCTACTGCCGCCTGGTCGACGCCGCCACCGAGGAGGAACTCGTCCGCTTCGACCTCGCCCAGTCCGAACCCCACACCGGCGTCGCCATGTGCAAGCTGGTCCGCCAGTTCTCCGGCGAGTGGGTGATGACCGCCCTCGGCGAGTACGTCGACGCCAAGACCGCCCGCAGCATGGTCAAGCCCGCCGCCGCGATGCTCTGACCCGCCGACCCTGCCCACCCCGCGGCCGGCTCCTCATCGGCCACGCCGACACCCGAGAGCCCCGCCGGACGCGTCGCGCCCGCCTTCACTCCTCCGCTCGACTCCCCTGCCTTGAGCTCCACTTGACGCCGGCGTTCCCCCGGGCCCGCCGCCTTCCACTTCCCCGTCCGCCCCGGCCGGGGTATGACGACCGTTACCGCCTGCGCACGCTCCAAACCTGATCCCGAACTGCTCAGCCAGGGTCGGCCGCCGTCCCCGTCGCCCGATTGCGTTCGGCGGCGATCTGCTCGGCCGTGCGGCGACTGACGCACCACTCCGGCCGCCCCATCGCGGTGATCCACCCGCCGTCAGGTCGGCGCACGCCCCACAGCGGCACGCCGTCCGGACCCCGCCGCAGCTCCTCGACCTGGTAGGCGGCCGCCTGCCGAGCGCTCACGCGGACCCCTGCAACGCTGCCTGCTGCGGGCAGGTCCCGACGTGGAACTCCGCCCAGAGGTCCCGGCGGCCGGACGACGAACTCCGACCGCCGAACCGGGCGGCGGTGCGCGAGAGCTGCTGCACGATCTCCCCTTCGAGGACCCGATCGGCACCGGTGAGGTCGATCCGGAGGCGGAAGCACGCACACGCCACCTGCCCGATCGACACCTCCCTCCCCAACACGGCGGCAAGCCGGGCGGCGTGGCCGAAGACGGCGACCGCCTGCTCGTCGGCGCTCACGCCGGACGGCGGCCGGCCAGGCCCCGCGCCGCGGCTTCGAGGTAGTCGTCCCAGCAATCGCTCGCGCCCGGATCGCGGTCGCGGCCGGTGCCGGACACGCAGCGGGAGCACTTCCCGCACGCCCGGTACGTGCCGTCCTTCCCGGTCGGCGACTCGACGCGGCGGGTGCTACCGGTCACGGCCGACCTCCAGGTGGCTGGTGCACACCACGGTGTCGAAGTCGTGCACCGCACCCGACATCTCACCGGGGACGGTGATGCCGCCGCCGGGGTGGAGCGGGGACTCGGTCGAGCCGCAGACGCGGCATGCCTCTCCCTGGAGGCGCGCAGGGCTGATGCCCCGGTCAGGCGGTGTCGCTGTCACGTCCGCTACGATCCCCGCCCGCAGCCCGAGGAAGTGACACCACCTGTGTCACTCGTCAGACGGCCTTCGCCCACCGGGCCATCGCCAGCAGTTCCTCGTCGCGGCCCCGGGTGAGCCGGACCAGGGTGGCCAGCTCCGCCCGGACCTGGCCGTGCTCGCGCACGTGCTGGGGCGCGATGCGGCGGGCGACCAGCAGGGACTCGCGGGCGTGCTGGGGGTGACCCAGCGCTACCTGCGCCCGGCCGAGGTCGATGTAGTAGTGGCTCCTGCGTTCGGCGGGCAGGTCTCGGGGCGGCACCCACCGACCGGCCTCCGCCACCGCCCGGCCCAGGCCGACCGGGTCGGCGAGCTCGACGGCCACCGCGAGCTGGTGGATGCGCACCGAGTCCGGGCCGACCGCGGTCCCGTCGTACAGCCGCTCCGGGACGTCGCGGGCGAGCCGCTCGGCCTCGGCCAGGTGCAGGCGGGCACCGTCGCCGGCGCGTGCCCGGCCGGCCACGACGGCGGCCCGCATGTGCAGGGCTGCGGCTGCGGCGGCCAGCGGCACCGTGGTGGGCGGCGGCATCCGGTCCGCAGCCTGCTGCAGTGCCCGCAGGCCCGCGCCGAGCTGGCCGGTGGCGAAGTAGATCTCGGTGCGGACGTAGGCCGTGGTGGCGGTGAGCGCCGGGTCCTCGGCGGTGGCGGCGGCCCAGCGCATCAGCTCGATCAGGCGACTGGACAGGTCGCGGTAGCCGTACTTGTAGGCCGCGGCGTCGGCGGAACGGACGGCCAGTGCGAGCAGGTGGGCGGCCCGCCGACGGCCGGTCCCGGCGGTCTGGTCGACGGCGCGGAACAGTTCCTCCAGCAACGGCGCGATGTTCCCGGCAATCAGGCTGTAACGGGAGTTGACCCGAGCCTCGGTCATCTCCTCCACCGCGGCGGCGAGTTCGCGCAGCGGCCGCACCGGGCCGTCGTCCGGCAGGTCGTAGACGGCGATCGCGGCCTGCAGTGCGGGGATCGCCTGGTGCACCCGCGAATCCGTGCGGCCCGGGCCACCGGCCAGATCCTCCGGGGTGGTGCGCAGGGCCCTGGCGATAGCAGCCAGGACGGCGTCACCCGGGCTGCGGGTACCTGCCTCGACGGCGCGGATCATGCTGACCGAGACGCCAGACGACTCGTACACCTCGCGGCGGGACAGGCCGGCGGCGGCGCGGGCAGCAGCTACGCGATACCCGAGATGGGCGGCGGCGGTACCAGGCATGCTCGGCACGGTACCCGCGCCGTCACGATCTCGGGTGCGGAACCGCCCCGGCGAGACCGGGGCGGTTCACCTTGGTTGACGGGCGATCAGGTCTGCGAGGTCCGTCAGCGAGTCGACCGTCCAGTCGGCGTCCGGCGCGGGTGTGGTCAGGCCGATCGGCCCGCGGCGCAGGTGCGCGGCCCGCAGCCCGACCGCCCGGGCTGGGGTGATGTCGTTGGCCGGGTGGTCGCCGACGTAGAGGATCTGCTGCGGGGCACCGGGCGCCCACTCGGCGATCCGGCCGAAGAACCCGGGCGACGGCTTGGAGACGCCCCAGTCGCCGCTGGTGGCGATCGCGTCGGCGGGCAGGTCGAGCCCGCGCAGCAGCTCGGCCACCTCGCGGTTCTGGTTGCCGGCGATGCCCACCCACACCCCGGCGTCGCGCAGTTGCTGTAGCGCGGGCCGGACGTCCGGGTACAGGTCGGACTCCTCGATGTGGTCGCCCTGCCCGGCGGCGCGGCGGGCGCGCCACTCGGCGGCGATGTCGATACCGGGCCGGATGAGGCGGACCGCTTCGGCGTTGTCGAGGCCACGGGCGAGGACGTGCCCGACGAGCGCTGACACGGTGTGCTGCGGGACGTCCAGCCAGCGGGCCCAGTCCGCCCAGTAGCGGGTGTCGCTGGTGAGCGTCTCGCCGATGTCGAACACCACTGCCCGGATCGTCATGCGGGCAGCGTAGCCGGGCGTCCGCGGCTGGTCAGGGTGGGCGAGCGGCCTGCACTGCCCAGGTCGACATGCCTGACAGCCTGATTGGCCTGCTGCGGATCTGGATCGCGGCGTGGACGTCCTCCCGCCGTCGACGCACGGCCCGGGATGAGCACGAGTCGGAATGGATCTCCATCCGGACTCCACGGAAGCCCGGAGCACTCGGTGAGGCCCCGAAGGGCTCGACCTTTCACGGCGTTGAGCGGCGGAGCCGGATCCGGCCCCGCCGCCGGTCACCCGGCGTGCCGTCAGCCGCGGGTGGCCATCGCGCGCAGGAAGAAGGTCAGGTTCGCGGGGCGCTCGGCCAGGCGGCGCATGAAGTAGCCGTACCACTCCTGGCCGTAGGGCAGGTAGACCCGCATGGTGTTGCCGGCCTCGGCGAGGCGGAGCTGCTCCTCGGGGCGGATGCCGAAGAGCATCTGGTACTCGAAGGAGGTGGCGTCGCGCTTGTTCCACTCGGCGAGCTGGCCGGCGATCTTGATCATGTTGGGGTCGTGCGAGGCCACCATGGGGTAGCCCTCGCCCGCCATCAGGACCTTGAGCGCGCGGACGTAGGCGAGGTCGACGTCCCGCTTGCCCTGGAAGGCGACCGACTCGGGCTCCTTGTAGGCGCCCTTGCAGAGGCGCACCCGGGAGCCCGCGTGGGCGAGGTCGCGGCAGTCGGCCTCGGTGCGGCGCAGGTAGGCCTGGAGGACGACGCCCAGCCAGGGGAAGTCGGCGCGCAGTTCGCGGGCGATGGCCAGGGTGGAGTCGGTGGTGGTGTGGTCCTCCATGTCGAGCGTCACGGTGGTGCCCGCGTCGGCGGCGGCCTGGCAGATGCGGCGGGCGTTCTCCAGGGCGATCTTCTCGCCGTCCACGGGGAGGAACTGGCCGACGGCGGAGAGCTTGACGGAGACCTCGGCGTCCGCGGCGAGGCCGGTCTCCTTGAGGGCGGTCAGCAGGTGCTCGTAGGCGAGGGCGGTGCCGGCGGCCTGGTCGGCGTCCTTGGTGTCCTCGCCGAGGTGGTCGAGGGTGACCTTGCGGCCGCTGGCGACCAGCGCCTCGGTGGCGCTCACGCCCTGGTCGAGCCGGTCGCCGGCGACGAAGCGCTCGACGATCGCGTGGGTGGGCGGGAACTTCTCGACCATGGTGCGCACCTGCGGGGAGCGCGAGGCGGCGAGGAGGGCGGAACGGAGCATCGTGGACTCCCGGCGAAGCGGATCAGCTGGTGGAGAAGGGGGGTGCGGGGCGGCCGGGGTGCGGCCGCCCCGCGGGACACGGGCCCGGTCAGCCCATGTGCGGGTAGCGGTAGTCCGTCGGCGGGACGAACGTCTCCTTGATGGAGCGGCTGGAGGTCCAGCGCATCAGGTTCTGCTTGGCGCCGGCCTTGTCGTTGGTGCCGGAGGCCCGGCCGCCGCCGAAGGGCTGCTGGCCGACGACGGCGCCGGTGGGCTTGTCGTTGATGTAGAAGTTGCCGGCGGCGTTGCGCAGCACGTGCATCGCGTGCTGCACGGCTTCGCGGTCCTGGGCGATGATCGAGCCGGTCAGGCCGTACGCGGACACCGACTCCATCTGCGCGAGCATCTCGTCGTACTGGTCGTCCTGGTAGACGTGCACCGAGAGGATCGGGCCGAAGTACTCGTCCCGGAAGTACTCGGCGGCCGGGTCCTGGCAGACCAGCACGGTCGGGCGGACGAACCAGCCGACCGAGTCGTCGTACGTGCCGCCGGCCAGCACCTCGACCTGCGGGTCGGCCTTGGCGCGGTCGATCGCGGCCTTGTTCTTGGCGAAGGAGCGCTCGTCGATGACCGCGCCCATGAAGTTGCTCAGGTCGGCGACGTCGCCCATGGTGAGCCACTCGACCTCGTCGCGGAAGTCGTCCTTGATCTCGGCCCAGACCGAGGCCGGGACGTACGCGCGGGAGAGCGCCGAGCACTTCTGGCCCTGGTACTCGAAGGCGCCGCGGGTCATCGCGGTCTTCAGCACGGCCTTGTCGGCGGACGGGTGGGCGACCAGGAAGTCCTTGCCGCCGGTCTCGCCGACGATCCGCGGGTAGGTGCGGTAGCCGGAGATGTTCTCGCCGACGGTGCGCCACAGGTGCTGGAAGGTCGGGGTGGAGCCGGTGAAGTGGATGCCGGCCAGCGCGGGGTGCTTGAGGGCGACCTCGGAGACGTCCAGGCCGTCGCCGGTGACCATGTTGATGACGCCCTTGGGCAGGCCGGCGGCCTCCAGCAGCCGCATCAGGTAGTGCGCGGCGAACTGCTGGGTGGGGGACGGCTTCCAGATCACCACGTTGCCCATCAGCGCGGGCGCGGTCGGCAGGTTGCCGGCGATCGCGGTGAAGTTGAACGGGGTGATCGCGTAGACGAAGCCCTCCAGCGGGCGGTGGTCGGTGCGGTTCCACACGCCGTCCGAGGAGATCGGCTGCTCGGCCAGGATCTGCCGGGCGAAGTGCACGTTGAAGCGCAGGAAGTCGACCAGCTCGCAGGGGGTGTCGATCTCCGCCTGCTGGGCGGTCTTCGACTGGCCCAGCATGGTGGCCGCGGCGAGGGTCTCCCGCCACGGGCCGGCCAGCAGGTCCGCGGCGCGCAGGAAGATCGCGGCGCGGGAGTCGAAGGAGAGCGCCTGCCAGGCCGGCGCGGCGGCCAGGGCGGTGTCGATGGCCTCGCGCGCGTCGTCCTGGGTGGCGTTGCGCAGCGTGCCGAGCCGGGCCGCGTGGTGGTGCGGCTGCACGACGTGGATCTCGGAGCCGCCGCCGAGGCGCTGCTCCCCGTTGATCGTCATGGTCAGCTGGATCGGCCCCTGGCCGCCCAGCTCCTTCAGCTTGGCCTCCAGCCGGACCCGCTCGGGGCTGCCGGGGGCGTAGCTGTGGACCGGCTCGTTCACCGGCGCGGGGACCTGGGTCACAGCATCCATGGCGCACGCTCTCCTTCTCGTCATGGGAAGCCGGCGAGGGTCGCACACCGGCCATGGAGGAACGCTATTCCCCGTCCCGGCCCGGGACTGTTGGCCGCGCCGCCAAATTCCCCCGCTCGCCGTTGTCCGCCCGGACGAACACCGTCACACTCCGGTCACGGCGACCGCACCCTGTCCGGCTCACTAAACTCGGACCCCGGATCTTGTCCGCCCCGACGAACGCCCGACGAACGCCCGAGAGACGCCCGAGAGACGCCCGCCGGACGCCCCGACGGACGCGCCCCGACAGGCGCGCCCCGACAGGCGCGCCCCGACAGGCGCGCCCCGACGAACACCGCCCGCTCCGAACCGAGGACCCCGCCGATGACCGGCCTGCCCCTGCGCCAGCTGCTGATGTCGCTCGGCGAACCCCTGGTCGAGCTCCAGGCCGCGCCCGCCGGACTGGACGTCCCGGTCCGGCACGTGGCCATCCTCGACCCGGAGGACCCGCCCACCGCCGCGCCGGGCGAACTCGTGCTGGCCATCGGCGCCCGCGGCCGGGCCGCCCTCCCCGCGCTGCGCGCCGCCGGCCGGGCCCGGGCCGCCGCCGTCGCGGTCAAGCTGGACGGGCCGGGCCAGGCGGACGCGCTGCGCGAGGCCGCCACCGAGGCGGGCGTCGCACTGCTCTCGGTGCGCCGCGAGACCCGCTGGGAGCACCTCGACTCGCTGGCCCGCACCCTGCTGTCCGGCTCCGACGGCCCGGACGGCCCGGAGCCCGGCGGGGCCGCCACCGGCGACCTGTTCTCGCTCGCCCAGACCGTCGCCGTGCTGACCGGCGGCATCGTCTCGATCGAGGACACCTCCAGCCGGGTGCTCGCCTACTCCCGCACCTCCGAGACCGACGAGGTCGACGACCTGCGCCGGCTGTCCATCCTGGGCCGCCAGGGCCCGGAGCCGTACCTGGCCAAGCTGCGCGAGTGGGGCGTCTTCTCGCACCTGCGCGGCTCCGAGGGCGCGATCGAGATCGCCGCCCACCCCGAGCTGGGCATCCGCCGCCGGCTGGCGATCGCGATCCGCTCCGGCGCGCAGCCGCTGGGCACCATCTGGGTGCAGGAGGGCTCCCGCCCGCTGACCGACACCGCCGAGCAGGCGCTGGTCGGCGCCGCCCGGGTCGCGGCCGGCCAACTGGTGCGCCGCCGACGGGAGTTGTCGGCCGACACCCGGCTCACCCAGACCCTGCTGACCGGCCTGCTGGAGGGCTCCACCGGCCCGCAGTCGCTGGCCACCCACCTGGGCCTGGACGTCCGCCGCGCGGCCACCGTGCTGGCCTACGCCCCCGCCGCCACCGACGGCCGGGACGCCGAGCTCTCCCGCGACGAGGTGATCGGCCTGATCTCGGTGCACACCGCCGCCCGCCACCGCGGCGCCCTGCTCGCCCCGGTCGACTCCCGGGTCTACGTCCTGCTGCCCGAACTCCCGCCCGGCGTCCCGCCCGGCACCCTGCGCGACTGGACCCAGGAGACCGTCGACGCGGCCCGCGACCACCTGTCCATCCCGCTGCGGGCCGCGATCGGCCCCACCGTCCCCGGCCTCGCCGACGTCCCGGCCTCCCGGGCCCAGGCCGACCGGATCCTGGACGCGATGGGCCGCGGCGGGGTCGTCCCGGACGTGGCCGCGCTCCAGGACGTCCAGGCCGAGGTGCTGGTCTCCGAGGTGCTGGCCCTGCTCCAGGACCGCCCCGAGCTGCGCGACCCCCGCCTCACCGCCCTCAGCGCGTACGACGGCCGCCACCACACCCGGCTCGCCGAGTCCGTCCTCGCCTACCTCGACGCCCTCGGCGAGGTCCGCACCGCGGCCGACGCCCTGCACATCCACCCCAACACCCTGCGCTACCGGGTGCGGAGGGCCGAGCAGCTCACCGGCCTGGACCTCGCCCAGCCCCAGCAGCGCCTGCTCGCCATGCTCCAACTCCGCCTGCCCGACTGACGGTTCGCCAGACCGGCCGCTCGCCCGACCGGCGATCCGCCCGGCCGGCGGTCCGCCCGGCCGGCGGTCCGCCCGACGCCCGGGGAGTCGGCGCTCCCCGGGCGGGCCTCAGGGCCGACGGGCCGTCACATCCGGTGCCACGGGCCGGTGATCGCCAGCATGATGCCCGGCTCCTGGATGTTCGCGAACAGCGTCCGCCCGTCAGGCGAGAAGGTCACGCCGGTGAACTCGCTGAACTCCGGCTCCTCGGCCGTCCCGAGGTTGAGCTCGTTGCGCGCCAGCGCGTACGTCCGGCCGTCGGCGGTGGTGCCGAACAGGTGCTGGAGGCCGCTGCCGTCCTCGGCGATGATCAGGCCGCCGTGGGGCGAGACGGTGATGTTGTCGGGGCCGTCGAAGTTGCCCCGGTCGGTCCAGACCTCGTCGTTGACGCCGAGGATGACCTTCAGGGTCAGCGTCCGCCGGGTCGGGCTGTAGAACCAGACCTGGCCGTCGTGCTGGAGCGGCGACTCCTCGCGGGCGAAGGAGGAGACGAAGTAGATGCCGCCGTCGCCCCACCACATGCCCTCCAGCTTGCGGGCCCGGGTGATCTCGCCGTCCTCGAACTGCTTGCGGATCGAGGTGGTGCGGGCGTCGCGGTCCTGGACCTTGACCCAGTCGGCGCCGTACGTGGTGCCGGGCTTGGTGGCCCGGGACAGGTCGTCGACCAGCTTGCCGCGCGCGTCGAACGCCTTCAGCGCCTCCAGCACGCCCGCGTCGGCGGCCAGGGTGCGCAGCCGGCCCCTGCCGTGCCGGAAGCCGGCCGGCGGGGTCCAGCGGTAGAACAGGCCGTTCGGCTTGGCCGCGTCCTCGGTCAGGTAGGCGTGGCCGCGCCGCTCGTCGATGACGACGGCCTCGTGCGCGAACCGGCCGAACGCCTTGATCGGCTGCGGGTCCCGGTTGGCGTCCTGGTCGTGCGGGTCGACCTCGAAGACGTAGCCGTGGTCCTTGGTGAAGCCGTTGGTGCCGGCCTTGTCCTCGGTCTCCTCGCAGGTCAGCCAGGTGTTCCACGGGGTGGCGCCACCGGCGCAGTTGGTGGCGGTGCCGGCGATGCCGACCCACTCGCGGACCCGGCGCCCGCCCTGCCCGCGGCCCTTGCCGTGCCCGTGCGCGTCACCGTGCCCGGAGACCTCGACGACGGTGCAGCCGCCCGCCGCGGCCGGGTCGTAGACGTGGCCCGCCAGCAGCGGCACCGGGTGCGGCCAGTTCGCCCGCGGCCCGGCCAGCTCGTGGTTGTTCACCAGCAGGACGGCCCCGCCCCGCCCCTCGAACGCGGCGGTGCCGTCGTGGTTGCTCGGGGTGGACTCGCCGGTGACCAGGGTGGTCTCGCCGGTGCGCGTGACGACCTCGTACGAGAAGCCCTTCGGCAGCGCCAGCACCCCCTTCGGGTCGGACACCAGCGCGCCGTAGCCGACCGCGGTGTGCCCGCCCTTCGCGAGGGCGGCCTCCCCGCCCGCGGGGGCGGCGATCGCCCCGGGCGCGGTGGCCAGCACCTCGGCGCTGCCGGCGATCAGGACGCCGGCCCCGAGCACGGTCGAACGGTTGACGAAGTCCCGACGGGACAGCGGCATGGCGGTCACTCCTGGAGGAGAGGGCGAAGTTCGGTGACCGACAGGCTCCGGGCCGGACGTGAACCGGGCGTGAATCCGACACGGCGTCGATGTGCCGATTTACCGACCACATACCGGCCGATGACCCCGCCTTTACCTTCTCCCCGCCCGTCCCGCCCGTCCCGCCCGTCCCGCCCGCCGATCCCGCCGATTCGGCCCCGTCCGCCTCTCCCGCCTCTCCCGCCTCTCCCGCCCCTCCCGCCGGTCCGGCCCCGCAGGCCCCGCTAGCGCCGCGCCCCGTGCTGGGTCCGCTCGACCCGCCACTGCTCCCACGCCGTCAGCCAGGCGTCCTCGGTGCCCGACGGCAGCTCGGGCGTCCCGCCCGCCCACAGCCGCTCCCAGGCCCGCTGCGCGGGCAGGCTCGGCACCTCGCTGGCGAACGCCGTGTACCGGACGACCTCCTCCACGGCCGCCGCGCCCTCGACCGTCCCGCTCACCCAGTCCGCGTGGTGGGCGAGCCGGCTCAGGTGGTTGACCATCGAGGTGACCGCCTCGTCGGCCTCCTCGCGGGTCTCCGAGGCCAGCCGCATCTGCTGCCGCACCGCCGCCTCCCAGCGCAGCTGCCGGTCCTCGCCGCGCAGGTGGCGCGGCAGCCGGGCCGATCGCCCGGCGCGCAGCTGCGCGACCACCGCCGAGGCCCGCGCGATCGCCTGGACCACCAGGTCCCGGTGCGCCTGGAGGCCCAACTCGGCGGACTCCGGGCCGGGTTCGGGGGAGCGCCGGTCCGCCCGGAGCGCGGCGAGCTGCCGCAGCATCTCGGTCCGGCCCACGATGTACCGCTCGAAGTCGCCGATCCGGCGCAGCTCCACCGACCCCGGCGGGACGCCGCGCCCGGTGACCGTCACCGTCGCCCCGTGCACCCGCAGCCGGCCCGCCCACACCGTGCCGTGGCCGGCACCCGTCCGGGAGTCCTCGTGGACCTGCACCGCGTGCGGCTCGCCGTCCACCGTGATCCACTCGCGCAGCGCCCGCAGCCGCCCGGCGGTGTCGCCCTCGTCCACCCCGAGGTGCTCGTAGACCCGGTCGCGCTCGTCCTCGACCACGTCCTCCAGGTCGGGCAGCGACCCGCTCGGCTCGGCCCCGGGCCGGTACGTCCGCACCGTCACGTACGGCCCCGGCGCGGAGCGCCAGTCCCCGGAGCGGATCTCCACCGCCTCCAGTTCCCCGTTGTAGACCTCGTACTCGGCCAGCACGTCCCACCCGGGCGCCGCCGCCCCGTGCACCCACCCGAACACCGGAAACCCCGCGCCCGCCAACACCTGCCGGCCGTACGCCTCCTGGTCCGAGTACATCGCCTCGATGTCCACGGGCCCGCTCGTGTGCTGCCTCTTCATCCCTCGCCGCACCCCCGGCCGCTCGCCACTCCAACGCCGACTTACCTTACGGCCCGGGGAACCTGTCGAGCCATCAGACGGACGTGGAGGGCTCGCGGAGAACTCGGCGGGGCCCGCCGGGGAGGGACCCCGCCGGAGAAGAGCCCCGCCACCCGCCACCCGCTACCCGGTCTGCCCGCGCAGCGACCGCGCCCGGACCGCCGCCCGCCGGGCCTCCTTGGCGACCTTGCGGTCGAGGTGCAGCTCGCCGACCGCCTCCAGCACCTCCGCCGTCATCGGGTGCGGCACCCGCCAGACCTCGCCGAAGTAGCTGGCGGGGTTGTCGGTGACGGGCAGGTCGGCCACCAGCGCCTGGAGCCGGCCGCCCTCGCCGGCGGTCAGCAGCATGACGGCGGCCATCGAGTCGATCACCCGCCAGAGCGCGACCTCGCGGTCCGCCGCCGCGACGTCCGCGCCGCGGGCGCGCAGCCACTCGCGGGCCAGCCCGCCCAGCTCGGGGTCGTCGACCGCCTCCCGCACCAGCGGGGCCGCGTCCTCGCCGAGCTCGCCGAGGCCGAGCACGCAGTAGTAGCGGCGGACGGGCGACTGCGCGTCGCGTCCGCGCGCGCCGGCCAGCAGTTCGCGGGCGGCGTCGCGCGGGTCGCGGGCGGCCAGCCAGGCCTTGAGCTCGGGTTCGGCGAAGAGCTGCCCGTTCTCGGCGAGGGCGCGCAGGAAGGCCGGGCCGTCCTGGTCGGCGAGGTCGCCGACCAGCGGGGCGTCGTAGCCGTCGGCGAGCAGCCACTCGCGCACCGCGTACTGCCCGAGCGGGGTGAGCCGGACGGTGCCGAAGCGGGCCGCGTCCTCCTCGGTCAGCGGCCGGTCGGTGTCGACCACCTCGGCGGCCTCCGCCGGTGCCCCCGTCTCCCCCTCCTCGAACAGGTCGGGGTCGATCGGCCGGTGCTCGACCAGCCCGAGTTCGGCGAGGTCGCCGAGCATCGGGTCGAGGACGACCATCAGGTCGGTGATCTCGCCGAGCATCTCCTCGTCGGGCTCCTGCCCGTCGGGGACGACCAGCAGCGCGGCGAGCACGCCCAGCGGGACGGTCTCGGCGCCGGGCTCGGCGAACGCGGTGGTCTCGTACAGCACGTGCAGCGCCTCGTCGAGGATCTCGGCGGCCTGCTCCCGGGCGTCCTCGACCTCCGCCAGGGCCTCGCCGTCGTCGTCCGGGCCGCCCTCGACCACCTCGGGGTCGACCGACTCGGCCTCCGCGGCGAGTTCCCGGACCAGTTCGGCGGCCTCGAACCAGAGGCCGAGGACGGCGGCGGGCTCGCCGGCCTCGACGGCCTCCAGGTCGGGGCCGGGGATGGCGACGTGGGTGCCCTCGTCGGTGGTGCCGGTCTCGACCAGGTCGAGGTCGCAGGCCAGGGCCCAGGCCCGCATCGCCTCGACCACGTCGTCCTCGTCCGGGTCCTCGGCGCCGAGCATCCGGGCGGCCCGGACCCGGTCGGCCTCGCCGAGGTCGCCGTGCTCGTCGACCTCGCGGTGCGGGGCGATCCAGCGGGCCAGCGCGACGACCCGGGAGATCAGCGGGACGGCCAGCGCGGCGGCGGCCAGCTCGGCGTCCGGTGGGAGGGCGATCGGCGGGATCAGGACGGCCGTGTCGTCGGGGTCCTCGTCGCCGCTCTGCGCGCCGTACAGGTCGGCGAGGTCGTAGTCGGCGGGCAGCAGCCCTTCGGCCTCGGACGGCTGCTGGTCAGGGGTGTTACGGCTACGTCCGGCCATCGCGCGCGTTCTCCCGGGTGCGTCGCAGGGCACCGCCGTCCGGTGGGCGGCCCGCCCGGGGGGCGGCGGACGCGGGGAGCGGCGGCGCGGGCCGTGCGTGTCGGCCCGTCAACCCAGCGTATCGGCCGCCACGACCGAACGCCTGAGCTGCGCGGGCGTCCGCCCGAACGAGTGGGGCGGTGCGTCCGAACGAGTGCCCGCCGGCACGTATCCTTCGGTGGGCGACGCGCACCACCCCCGCGCGCACGCCCCGGGACCCGGAGCGACGGCGCTCCGCACTCCACGTACCACGTGCACACCCGCACCGTCCGACCCGTGCCGCCACACCCCGGCCCGGCCGTGCCCGACGGTGCCCGGCCACTCCAGGAGACCCCTGCCATGGCGGACCTCTCCCCCGCCGGCCCCGGCCTGAGCACCGCTCAGTACGCCGACCGCCGACTGTCGGAGGCCCTGCTTCCGCTGGAACTCGCGCCCCGCAAGCAGCTCCAGCTCGCCGCGATCAGCCGCTGGAACGCGCTGCGCGGCATCCGCGTCGGCCTGGTGGCCGCCGCCCTGCTGCTGATGCTGATCGGCGCGAACCTCGCCACCCCGCTCTACCCGGTGCTCCAGCAGCGCCTGGGCCTGAGCCCGCTGGACACCACGGTCCTGTTCACCGTCTACGTGTTCGCGCTCGTCCCGGTGCTGGCCGCGGTCGGCCACTGGTCGGACCACCTGGGGCGGCGCGCCCTGATCCTGCCCGCGGTGGCACTGGCCGCCGCCGGGGACGCGGTGTTCGCCACCGCCGGCTCGTTCTGGCAGCTGGCCGCCGGACGGGCCGTCCAGGGCGTCGCGGTCGGGCTGTCCACGGGCGCGGCGGGCGCCGCCCTCGGCGACCTGCTGCCGGACCGGCCCACCCTGGCCGCCAAGCTCACCCTGGCCTGCTCGGCGGGCGGCGTCGCGCTCGGCCCGCTGGTCGGCGCCGCGCTCACCGACGACGCGAAGCCGCTGCTCGGCCCGTTCCTGCCGCACGCGGTCGCGCTGCTGGCGCTGTGCGTGCCGCTCGCCCTGGTGCACCCGCGGATGCCCGGCCCGTTCCGGCCCCCGGCCTCCCCGCCGCGCGTCACCACCCCGGCCCACCTGCGGCCCCGGCGGCTGCGGCTGCCGCGCGCCGGACGCCGCGAGTTCCTGCTGGCCGCCGCCGCGGGCTTCGTCTCCTACGCGGTCTTCGGGGTCTACCTGGCGCTCGCCCCGGCCTTCTCCGCGACCCTGCTGCACACCCGCTCCCCGCTGGCGGGCGCGGCCGTCGCCGCGCTGCTGCTCGGCTCCTCGGCCGCCGCCCAGCTGCTCGTCCCGCCCACCTCCGACCGGGTGGTCGTGGCGGCCGGCCTGACCGGCCTGGCCGCCGGGCTCGGCCTGCTCACCACGGCCGCCGCGACCGGCACCCCGGCGCTGCTGTTCGTCGGCAGCGTGCTGGCCGGCGCCTGCCAGGGCGTGGCGTTCCGCTCCCTGTTCACCGCCGCGGTCGCCGCCCTCGACCCGGCCCGCCGCGGCAGCGAGCTCTCCGCCCTCTGGGTGATCGTCTACCTGGGCTCCTCCGCCCCGATCATCGCCGTCGGCGCCCTCACCCGCGCCTACGGCCTGCTCCCCGCCGTCACCGTCTTCGCCCTCACCGCCGCCACCGCCGCCCTCGCCCTGGCGGGCGCGGTGCTGCGCCGCCGGGGCTGACCGCGGCGGCCCGGGCCGCCCGGGCGTCAGCGCCGCAGCGCGTCGCCCGCAGCGCGGTCGGGTGCGAGGAGCAGGCCCATCGCGGAGTCGGCGATCTCCAGGGCCGTGCCGCCGTCCGCGTCCAGGACGCCGTCGCGCAGGCCGGCGAGCGGGTCCGGGCTCGCGGCAGCGGCAGGCCGGTCGGCGGGGCGGGCGGCGGCGGGGCGGGCGGCGGCGGTGACGGTCGCGACCGGACGGGGGCCGGTCCGCTTCCCGGCCGAGGCGGAGGCGGAGACCGAGGCGGAGGCGGAGACCGACCTCGAAGCCGGCCCCGGAACAGCGGGAGAGGCAGCGGGAGAGGCAGCGGCCTCCGGAGCGGGCAGCACCTCCGGCGCGGCGGAGCCGGTGGCCGCCGGAGCCCCGGTCGCGGCGACCGCCACCGCCGGATCGCCGTCCTTCCCGCCGCCCGCGAGGCCGAGCACGGCCGCGCCGCCCCCGCCGACCAGGGCGAGCGCCCCGGCCGCCGCCCCGGCGATCCGCAGCCGCCTGCGCCGCCGCTGCTCCCGCTCGTGCCGCTCGGCCATCGCGGCCCAGTCCGGCTGCCCGTGCCCGCCACCCGACCCGAAACTCATGGTCCGGCAGTTTAGTTCGGCCCGGGGCCCCGGAATTCCCGGAACGGAACGGAACAGAACGGAACAGAACGGAGAGGGGCGGGGACCGAAGTCCCCGCCCCTCTCCGGTGCCGATTGCCGGTGCCGACCGCTCAGACGTTGAAGCCGAGCGCGCGCAGCTGGTCGCGGCCCTCGTCGGTGATCTTGTCGGGGCCCCACGGCGGCATCCAGACCCAGTTGATCCGCAGGTCCTTGACCAGGCCGTCGGTGGCGGTGCGGGCCTGGTCCTCGATCACGTCGGTGAGCGGGCAGGCCGCGGAGGTCAGCGTCATGTCGACGGTGGCGGTGTCGTCCGCGTCGATGTGCAGGCCGTAGATCAGGCCCAGGTTGACGACGTCGATGCCCAGCTCGGGGTCGACGACGTCCATCAGGGCCTCCATGAGGTCCTCGGTGGAGACCGTCCCGGCGCTGGTGAACGCCCCCGGGGTCTCGGACTCCGCGGCCGCGGCGTCGGCCGCGGGGGCCTCGGCCTCGGTGGTGGTGTCGTTCTCGCTCATGAATCCAGTGTCCTAACGGGCGTCAGTCGGTGAGGGGGGGCTGGCCGCCGAGCGCCTTGGCGGTGGCGTCCTTCCAGGCCATCCAGCTGAGCAGGGCGCACTTGACCCGGGCCGGGTACTTGGAGACCCCGGCGAAGGCGACCGCGTCCTCCAGCACCTCCTCGTCGCCCTCGGACTGGCCCTTGCTCTGCATCAGTTCGAGGAAGGCCTCCTGGATCTGCTGCGCCTCGCCGACCGGCTTGCCGACCACCAGGTCGTTGAGCACGGAGGCGGAGGCCTGGCTGATCGAGCAGCCCTGCGACTCGTAGGAGACGTCGGCGACGACCGCGCCGTCGAGCCGCACCCGCAGGGTGATCTCGTCGCCGCAGGTCGGGTTGACGTGGTGCACCTCGGCGTCGCCGTCCCGCAGCCCCTTGCCGTGGGGGTTGCGGTAGTGGTCCAGGATGATCTCCTGGTACATCGAGTCGAGTTTCATGGCAGCCGCCTCAGCCGAAGAAGTTGCGGACGTGGTGGAGACCGTCGATCAGCGCGTCCACCTCGCCGGGCGTGGAGTACAGGTAGAACGACGCCCTGGTGGTCGCCGGAATTCCGTACCGCAGGCAGACCGGCCGCGCGCAGTGGTGGCCGACCCGGACCGCGATGCCCTGCTCGTCCAGCACCTGGCCGACGTCGTGCGGGTGGATGTCGCCGAGCGTGAAGGAGATCGCCGCGCCGCGGTCGACGGCCGTGCGGGGGCCGATGATCCGCAGGTCGGGCACCTCGTTCAGGCGCTCGATGGCGTACGCGGTGATCGCGTGCTCGTGGGCGGCGATCCGGTCCATGCCGATCTCGGACAGGTAGTCGATGGCCGCGCCGAGCCCGACCGCCTGGGCGATCGGCGGGGTGCCGGCCTCGAACTTGTGCGGGGCGGGCGCGTAGGTGGACGAGCCCATCGTCACGGTCTCGATCATCTCGCCGCCGCCGAGGAACGGCGGGAGGTCCTCCAGCAGCTCCTGGCGCCCCCAGAGCACGCCGATGCCGGTGGGGCCGACCATCTTGTGCCCGGTGAAGGCGACGAAGTCGGCCTCCAGCGCCTGCACGTCCAGCACCATGTGCGGGGCGGCCTGCGAGGCGTCGATGGCGACCAGTGCGCCGACCGACTGCGCCTTGCGGACGATCGCGTCGACCGGGTTGACGGTGCCCAGCAGGTTGGAGACCAGCGTGAAGGAGACGATCTTCGTCTTCTCGGTGATCAGCTCGTCGATGTTCGACAGGTCGAGCCGGCCGTCGTCGGTGAGCGAGAACCACTTCAGCTTCGCGCCGGTGCGCTGCGCGAGCAGCTGCCACGGCACGATGTTGGAGTGGTGCTCCATCTCGGTGATCACGATCTCCGAGTCGGCGTCGACCTTGTACGGCTCGTCGGCCCAACCCAGCATGTTGGCCACGAGGTTGAGCGACTCGGAGGCGTTCTTGGTGAAGATCACCTCGTTGCGGCTGGGCGCGTTG
This sequence comes from Kitasatospora sp. NPDC088783, assembly GCF_044750705.1. Lineage (NCBI taxonomy): Bacteria > Bacillati > Actinomycetota > Actinomycetes > Kitasatosporales > Streptomycetaceae > Kitasatospora > Kitasatospora sp. NPDC088783. Next base: position 44,271 of record NZ_JBIVKJ010000013.1, on the reverse strand, counting down.
ACGAAGGCCGCGACCTTGTCCCGGGCGCCCTCGTACAGCGCGGTGGCCTCCTCGGCCAGCACGTGCACGCCGCGGTGGACGTTGGCGTTGTGCTGCTCGTAGTAGGCGTTCAGCGCCTCCAGCACCTGGCGCGGCTTCTGCGAGGTCGCCGCGTTGTCCAGGTAGACCAGGGGCCGGCCGTCGTGCAGCTGCCGGGACAGGATCGGGAAGTCCTTGCGGATCGCGTCCGTGTCGAGGAGTCCGGTCAGATGGGAATGGGTCACTCTGAAGCGCCGCCCTTCACGTAGCTCTCGTAGCCCTCTTCCTCCAGCTTGTCGGCGAGCTCGGCGCCGCCGGACTCGACGATCCTGCCGCCTGCGAAGACGTGCACGTGGTCGGGCTTGATGTAGCGCAGGATGCGGGTGTAGTGGGTGACCAGCAGGGTGCCGACCTCGCCGGTCGAGCGGACCCGGTTGATGCCCTCGGAGACGACCCGCAGCGCGTCGACGTCCAGACCGGAGTCGGTCTCGTCGAGGATGGCGATCTTCGGCTTGAGCAGCTCCAGCTGGAGGATCTCGTGGCGCTTCTTCTCGCCGCCGGAGAAGCCCTCGTTGACGTTGCGCTCGGCGAACGCCTGGTCCATGTGCAGGGCGGCCATCGCCTCCTTGACCTCCTTGACCCACAGCCGCAGCTTGGGGGCCTCGCCGCGGACGGCGGTGGCGGCGGTGCGCAGGAAGTTGGAGACCGAGACGCCGGGGACCTCGACCGGGTACTGCATGGCCAGGAAGACGCCGGCCCGGGCGCGCTCGTCGACGGACATCTCCAGCACGTCCTCGCCGTCCAGCAGCACCTGGCCGCCGGTGACGGTGTACTTGGGGTGGCCGGCCAGCGAGTAGGCCAGGGTCGACTTGCCGGAGCCGTTCGGACCCATGATCGCGTGGGTCTCGCCCTGCTTGACCGTCAGGTCGACGCCCTTGAGGATCTCGCGGGGACCGCCCTCGGCCTCGACGGTGACGTGCAGGTCGCGGATTTCAAGCGTTGCCATGGGTACTCAGTTCTCCTGGTTGACGGAGACGAGCACATCGTCCCCTTCGATCTTTACGGGGTAGACGGCGACCGGCCTGGTCGCGGGCAGCCCGGACGGCTTGCCGGTGCGCAGGTCGAAGCTGGAGCCGTGCAGCCAGCACTCGATCATGCAGTCCTCGACCTCGCCCTCGGACAGCGAGACGTTGGCGTGCGAGCAGGTGTCGTTGATCGCGAACACGCCCTCGTCGGTGCGGACGACCGCCACCGGGACGCCGTTCAGCTCGACCTTCTTGGGCACGTCCTCCTGCAGGACGCTCAGCGCGCAGGCCCGGACGTAGCTCATGCCACGGCCGCTTCCAGCTCGGCCTCGATCTTCTCCAGCAGCCGGTCCTGGATCTCGGCGACGCCGATCTGCTGGACCAGCTCGGCGAAGAAGCCGCGCACCACCAGGCGGCGGGCCTCGTCGGCCGGGATGCCGCGGGACTGCAGGTAGAACAGCTGCTCGTCGTCGAAGCGGCCGGTCGCGGAGGCGTGGCCGGCGCCGACGATCTCGCCGGTCTCGATCTCCAGGTTCGGCACCGAGTCGACCCGGGCGCCGTCGGTGAGCACCAGGTTGCGGTTGAGCTCGTAGGTGTCGGTGCCCAGCGCGGCGGCCCGGATCAGCACGTCGCCGATCCACACCGCGTGCGCGTCCTGGCCCTGGAGCGCGCCCTTGTAGGCGACGTTGGAGCGGCAGTGCGGGGTGTCGTGGTCGACGACCAGGCGGTGCTCCAGGTGCTGCCCGGCGTCCGCGAAGTACAGGCCGAACAGCTCGGCCTCGCCGCCGGGGGCGGCGTAGTTGACCCGCGGGTGCAGGCGCACCACGTCGCCGCCGAAGGTGACGACCACCGACTTGAACGAGGCGTCCCGGCCGACCAGCGCGTTCTGCTGGGCGACGTGCACCGCGTCGCGGTCCCAGTCCTGGACCGAGACGAAGGTCAGCTTGGCGCCGTCGCCGACCAGCAGGTCGACGTTGGCGGCCCGGGTGCCGGTGCCGGTGTGGTTGAGCACCACGACGGCCTCGGCGAACGGCTTGACCTCGACCACCAGGTGGGCGAAGCGGACGCCGCCCTCGCCGTGCACGTCGATCCGGACTGGCTCGGTGAGCGCGGTCTCCTTCGGGACGGTCACCACCAGGGCCTGCTCGAAGGCGCTGAACGCCTGCGCGGCGACCCGGTCCACCGGGGTGCCGGCCCTGCCGACCCGGGCGTCGTCCCGGCCGACCAGCTCGGAGGTGACGCCCTCCGGCAGGCCCAGCTCGATCTTGTCCTCGCCGGCGGCCGCCTCGGCGGCCTTGCCGTCGTGCAGCCCGCCGAGGCGGTGCAGCGGGGTGAACCGCCAGTCCTCCTCGCGGCCGGTGGGCACCGGGAAGTCGTTGACGTCGAAGGACGGCTTGACCGCGACCCGGGCGTCGATCGGCTGCCGGACGGTGTCGCGCCCGGTGCCCGGGCCGGCGAGCTGCGCGCCGGCGCCGGCGGTTCCGACCTCGATCGAGCCGGCGGTGGTGGAGCCGGGGGTGTTCTGCTCAGCCATGGCTGTTCGTGTTGCTCTCTTTCGGGAATGGTCGACGGACGGGCGGGGGCTGACGGCGCGTCAGCCGACCGCGCCCTCCATCTGCAGCTCGATCAGCCGGTTCAGCTCCAGCGCGTACTCCATCGGCAGCTCGCGGGCGATCGGCTCGACGAAGCCGCGGACGATCATCGCCATCGCCTCGAATTCGGTCATGCCCCGGCTCATCAGGTAGAACAGCTGGTCCTCGGAGACCTTGGAGACGGTCGCCTCGTGGCCCATCGACACGTCGTCCTCGCGGACGTCCACGTACGGGTAGGTGTCCGAGCGGGAGACGGTGTCCACCAGCAGCGCGTCGCACAGCACGTTGGACTTGGCGCCCTTGGAGCCCTCGCCGATCTCGATCAGGCCGCGGTAGGAGGTCCGGCCGCCGCCGCGCGCCACCGACTTGGAGACGATGTTGGAGGAGGTGTTCGGCGCCATGTGGACCATCTTCGCGCCGGCGTCCTGGTGCTGGCCCTCGCCCGCGAAGGCGATCGACAGCGTCTCGCCCTTGGCGTGCTCGCCCATCAGGTAGACGGCCGGGTACTTCATGGTGACCTTGGAGCCGATGTTGCCGTCGATCCACTCCATGGTCGCGCCCTCGTACGCCACGGCGCGCTTGGTGACCAGGTTGTAGACGTTGTTCGACCAGTTCTGGATGGTCGTGTAGCGGCAGCGGCCGCCCTTCTTGACGATGATCTCGACCACCGCGGAGTGCAGCGAGTCCGAGGAGTAGATCGGCGCGGTGCAGCCCTCGACGTAGTGGACGTAGGCGTCCTCGTCGACGATGATCAGCGTCCGCTCGAACTGGCCCATGTTCTCGGTGTTGATCCGGAAGTAGGCCTGGAGCGGGATGTCCACGTGCACGCCCTTCGGCACGTAGATGAACGAGCCGCCGGACCACACCGCGGTGTTCAGCGCGGCGAACTTGTTGTCGCCGGCCGGGATGACGGTGCCGAAGTACTCCTTGAAGAGCTCCGGGTGCTGCTTGAGCGCGGTGTCGGTGTCCAGGAAGATGACGCCCTGCTCCTCCAGGTCCTCGCGGATCTGGTGGTAGACGACCTCGGACTCGTACTGGGCGGCCACGCCGGCGACCAGGCGCTGCTTCTCCGCCTCCGGGATGCCCAGCTTGTCGTAGGTGGCCTTGATGTCGGCGGGCAGGTCCTCCCAGGACTCGGCCTGCTTCTCGGTGGAGCGCACGAAGTACTTGATGTTGTCGAAGTCGATGCCCGACAGGTCGGAGCCCCAGGTCGGCATGGGCTTCTTGCCGAACAGCTTGAGGCCCTTGAGGCGGAGGTCGAGCATCCACTCGGTCTCGTTCTTCTTCGCCGAGATGTCGCGGACCACGTCCTCGCTCAGGCCGCGCTTGGCGGCGGCGCCGGCGGTGTCCGAGTCGGCCCAGCCGTACTCGTACGTGCCCAGGCCTTCGAGCTCGGGGTGTGCGATGTCAGTCATGCGAGGTTCCTCCGCGCGGACGAGCCGTTCTCGATGGGGGACGTACCGGCAGTCGGCGCGGCACCGGGCGTCCGGGGGGACGACGGTGCGGCACCGGATGCCGGCACATACGTGGTGCAGACCCCGTCGCCGTGGGCGATGGTGGCCAGCCGTTGCACATGGGTACCCAGAAGCTGCGAGAAGACCTCGGTCTCCGCCTCGCAGAGCTGCGGGAACTGCTCGGCGATGTGCGCGACCGGGCAGTGGTGCTGGCAGAGCTGGGCGCCCGCCGGTGCGGCGGGCGCAGCGGCGGCGGGCGGAACGCGCCGCACCGTGGCAGCGTACCCGTCGGCACTGAGCGCCTCGGCCAGTGCCTCGGCGCGCTGTTCGGCGCCGGCCTGGTCGAGGGCGTCCTGGTACTTGAGGCCCTGCTTGGCGAGCCGGGCCCGGGCGAAGGCGGCGACCGCCTCCTCGCCCGCGCTGCCGCCGCCGGCCGCGTCCGAGATCCAGCGCAGCGCGTCGGCGGCGAGCTGGTCGTACGCCTGGTAGAAGGCGCTGCGGCCGCTGTCGGTCAGGGCGAACACCTTGGCCGGGCGGCCGCGGCCGCGACTGCCGTGGACCCGCTGCTCGCGGGACTCCACCAGCCCGGCGGCGGCCAGGCCGTCCAGGTGGCGGCGGACCGCGGCGGAGGTCAGGCCGAGGCGGCCGGCCAGGTCGGCGGCCGAGGAGGGCCCGTGGTCCAGGATCGAACGGGCGACCCGGTCCCGGGTCGCCCGGTGGCCCTCGGCGAGGGCCTCCGACGCCGCCGCGGGCACGGCGCAGCCGGGAGCCTCGGGCTCCCGGTGCTGGGCGTCGTGCTCGCGGATGTTTTTCACAACACGATTGTTGCTTAATTCGTCCGGCGGAAACAAGCCGTGACCCACGCCTCACCGGTGTCGTCCATCACGAAAGGCAAGCCTTACCTGAAAGGGGCCGTGAGCTGCTCCTAGACTCGCCGCTATGCATGCAGACCCCGCCGTCGAGGTGACCGGACTGGTCAAGCGGTACGGCGACAAGACCGCCGTGGACGGGCTGAGCCTGGCCATCGCCCGCGGTACCGTCACGGCGGTGCTGGGCCCCAACGGGGCCGGCAAGACCACCACGATCGAGACCTGCGAGGGCTACCGCCGCCCCGACGCGGGCACCGTCCGGGTGCTGGGGCTGGACCCGGTGGCGCAGGCCGGGCGGCTCAAGCCGCGGATCGGCGTGATGCTCCAAACGGGGGGCGTGTACGCCGGGGCGCGCGCCCTCGAAATGCTCCGGCACACCGCCGCGCTGTACGCGGACCCGCTGCCCGTCGGCCCGCTCGCCGAGCGCCTGGGCCTGGACTCCTGCGGCCGCACCCCCTACCGCCGGCTCTCCGGCGGCCAGCAGCAGCGCCTGGCCCTGGCGATGGCCGTGGTCGGCCGCCCCGAGCTGGTCTTCCTGGACGAGCCCACCGCCGGCCTCGACCCGCAGGCCCGGCGCGCCACCTGGGAGCTGGTCACCGAGCTGCGCGCGTCCGGCGTCACCGTCGTCCTCACCACCCACCGGATGGACGAGGCCGAGCAGCTCGCCGACGACGTCGCGATCGTCGACCGCGGCCGGGTGATCGCCCAGGGCTCCCCCGACGAGCTGCGCGGCACCGACGCCCGGCTGCGCTTCGACGGCCCGCCCGGCCTCGACCTGGCCGCGCTGCGCAAGGTGCTGCCCGACCGCGCCGCCGTCACCGAACCCGCCCCCGGCTCCTACCGGGTCGAGGCCGAACTCGACGCCGCCCTGCTCGCCGCCGTCACCGGCTGGTGCGCCGCGGCCGGGGTGATGCCCGACAAGCTCGCGGTCCAGCGCCGCAGCCTCGAAGACGTCTTCCTCGACCTGACCGGACGTGACCTGCGATGACCGCCACCGACCTCACCCCCCGCCCGGGCGCCGCCCCGGTCGGCCGGATGCTGCTCGCGCAGACCGCCCTGGAGACCAGGATGCTGCTGCGCAACGGCGAGCAGCTGCTGCTCACCGTGGTCATCCCGACCGTGCTGCTGGTGCTGTTCTCCGCGGTCGACGTGGTCGCCGTGGACGGCCCGGGCCGGCGGGTCGACTTCCTGGCCCCGGGCCTGCTGGCGCTGGCGGTGATGTCCACCGCGTTCACCGGGCAGGCCATCGCCACCGGCTTCGAGCGCCGCTACGGCGTGCTCAAGCGGCTGGGCGCCACCCCGCTGCCGCGCTGGGCGCTGCTGGCCGCGAAGACCGGCTGCGTGCTGGTCACCGAGCTGCTCCAGGTGCTGCTGCTGTCCGCGATCGCGCTGGCGCTGGGCTGGTCCCCGCACGGGAACCCGCTGGCGGTGCTGCTCCTGCTGGTGCTGGGCACCGCCGCGTTCTCCGGCCTGGGCCTGCTGATGGCGGGCACCCTGCGGGCCGAGGCCACGCTGGCCGGCGCCAACCTGGTGTTCGTCCTGCTGCTGCTGGCCGGCGGCGTGGTCGTCCCGCTGTCGAGGTTCCCGGACGCGGTGCGCCCGGTGCTGGAGCTGCTGCCGATCTCGGCGCTCTCCGACGGCCTGCGCTCGGTCCTCCAGCTCGGCGGCGGCGTGCCCTGGTCCGACCTCGGCGTGCTGGCCGGCTGGTCGGTGCTGGGCCTGGCCGCCGCGGCCCGGTTCTTCCGCTGGGAGTGACGTCCGCCACCGGCCGCCGGGAGTGACGCGCGGCACCGTTCTCCCGGGGCCGGGGCGCCGCGTAAGCCCGCCTACGATGGTCCGGTGACCAACCCGCTCTCCCTCCTCGCCGACCGCTGGCACCCGACCACCCGGACCGTCCGCCGGGCGGCGCTGACCGCACTGGTGATGAGCGTGGTGATCGTGGTGACCGGCGGCGCCGTCCGGCTGACCGCCTCCGGCCTGGGCTGCACCACCTGGCCGCGCTGCACCGCCGAGAGCCTGACGCCGACGCCCGAGATGGGCATCAACGGCGTCATCGAGTTCGCCAACCGGATGCTCACCTACGTGCTGTGCGCGGCGGTCGGCTGGTTCATCCTGGCGGCCCGCTGCGCCAAGCCGTGGCGGCGCCCGCTGACCCGGCTCGGCTGGGCGCAGTTCTGGATGGTGATGAGCAACTCGGTGCTGGGCGGCATCACCGTCCTCACCGGCCTGAACCCGTACATCGTGGCGGCGCACATGGTGGCCGCGATGGGCCTGGTCTGGGTCGCGGTGCTGTCCTGGGAGCGCGCCGGGGAGGGCGACGGCCGGCCGCGCGCCCTGGTCGCCGAGCCGATCCGGCTGCTGGCCCGGGTCCTGGTGGCGGTGATCGGCCTGCTGGTGCTGGCCGGCACGCTGGTCACCGGGGCTGGCCACCACCCGGGGGCCTCCGCCAAGGACGGCAAGCCGGTGTACCGCATCCCGGTCGACTACGACCGCCTGGTCCAGGCCCACGCCGACCTGGTGTTCCTCTCGGTGGGCCTGACGCTGGCCGCGCTGCTGGTGTTCGCCGCGGTCAAGGCCCCGCCGGCCGCCCGGGCCCGGGTGCGGGAGCTGTTCGTCCTGCTGCTGCTCCAGGGCGTGCTCGGCTTCGTGCAGTACTTCACGGACGCGCCGGAGCTGATGGTCGGCCTGCACATGCTGGGCGCCGCGCTGATCTGGGCCGCCGCGCTGCGCGTCCCGCTGGCGCTGCGCAGCCGGGCCGGCGTGCCCGCGCAGGCCGGCGCACCGGCCGCCGAACTGGTCGGCTGACCCGCGTCACCACCCGTCCCGGCGCGGGACCTCCGCCCGCACGGGACGGACGCGGCCCGGCCTCGCAGCGGGCGCCGGGCGAGCGACCGCGGGTCGACCGCACCGTGACGACCGTGACGACCGGGATGCCGCGACGGCCGGAGCGGGCCGGCCCCGCCGAACGCGCAGGAGCGCGGACGGCTGTCCGCGCTCCTGTGGAAACTCCCCGTCCCGGACGGACGGCCCCGGCCGGTCAGACCTGGATGCCCGCCATCCGCTTCCACTCGTACGGGCCGGTCCGCACCTTGAGGCCCAGCTCGCCGTCGAACTCGTCGTGCAGGGTGAGCCCGGCGAGCTCGGCGGCCCGCAGGCCGATCGCGTAGCTCGGCGCGACCTGGTCGCCCCAGGTGCCGTCGGCGCCGACCAGGACGATCCGGGTGGCGATGGAGCCGACGTACTCGACGACGCCCTCGGCGCTGCCGCCGTGCTGCGCGGCGAAGCTGCTGAGGTGCTTGGCAATGCGCTTGGCGCGGCGCTCGGCGCGGGCGTCCGGCGCGGTGGTGGTGGCGGTCTCCGCGGTGGTCATGCCCGCATGCTACCGACCGGTAGCGCAGCTGGCGACGGCAGCGCGCTGTGCCGGCGGCCACACGTCCGCCACGGGCAGCGCGCCGGCCCCCGCGTAGGCCCGGGCGAACTCGGCCGCCTCCGGGCCGGGCCGGGCGATCCGGCGGATCCGCTCCAGCCGCAGCCGCAGCGCGAACTCGCGCTGTTCGGGCGGCAGCCCGGCGGGCAGGTGGAGCAGGTCGAGCAGCCGGTCGGAGAACTCCTGGGTGCGCCAGGCCGCCGCCAGCCGGCGCTCCTGGTAGCCCTCCAAGGCCGCCCCGCCGCCCTCGCCGTCGCCGCCCTCGGCGCGCAGCTCCGCCAGCAGCGCCCCGGCCAGGTCGGCGGCGTCGGCGACCGCCGAGTTGAGGCCCTTGGCGCCGGACGGGGTGACGGTGTGCGCGGCGTCCCCGGCCAGCAGCAGCCGCCCGTGCCGCATCCGGCGGGCGACCCGGCCGCGCATCCGCAGCACCCCGGTCTCCAGCAGCTCCCCGGGCCGCGGGTCGCCGCCGCCGAGGCCGAGGCGCCGGGCCAGCTCGGCCCGGATCCGGTCCGGCGGCCACCCCTCGACCCGCTCCCCCGCGGGCACCTCCAGGTAGAACCGCCCGACATCGGCGGTGCGCGGCATCATCCCGGCGTACCCGTCCGCGTGCACCGCGTACCGCACCGCCGCCACCGGCCGGTCGATCCGGGCCAGCACCGTGAGCCAGTCGTACGGGTAGCGCCGCTCCGGGCCCGCCGCGCCGTCCGGGAAGGCGGCGGCGACCACGCCGCGCGCGCCGTCGCAGCCGACCGCGTACCGGGCCCGCAGCTCGCCGCCGGCGGTGCGCAGCACCGGGTGCCCGGCGCGGTCCGGCGCCACCGCCAGGACCGGCGAGCCGAAGGCGATCGTGCCGCCGTCGCGCTCGTAGGCGGCGATCAGGTCGCGCACCAGCAGCTGCTGCGGGTACACCCAGTGCCGCACCCCGCCGGAGAGCGCGCCGTAGTCGACCACCACCCGCTCGCCCAGGCAGCTGATCTCGCACCGGCCGTGCCGCTCGCCCTCCGCGGCCAGCCGGTCGGCCAGGCCGAGCGCGCGCAGGTACTCGACCACCCGGTGCTCCAGCACCCCGGCCCGGGCGGTGGCCTCCAGCTCGGCCCGGGACAGCCGCTCGTGCACCGCCGCGTCCACCCCGGCCCGGCGCAGCGCGTGCGCGAGGACCAGCCCGGCGGGCCCGGCGCCGACGATCGCGACGGTGGTGGTGCGGGGCGTCATCGGCGGCCTCCAGCTGCTCCCCGCGCGCCCGGTGCGCCCGGCGGTCGCCTGGCAACCTAACACTGACGCGGCGTCAGCCCGCCGCCGGGCGGCGGTGCCCGGGCGCGGGTGAATACTGTCCGGGTGAACGATTTCCGTGGCTGGCCGGCCGAGGCGCTGGAGTTCTACGAGCACCTGGAGGCCGACAACTCGAAGACCTTCTGGGCCGCGCACCGCGCGGTGTACGACGAGGTCGTGCGGGCCCCGATGGAGGCGCTGCTGGCCCGGCTGGAGCCGGAGTTCGGGCCGGGGAGGATCTTCCGGCCGCACCGGGACGTCCGGTTCTCGGCCGACAGGTCCCCGTACAAGACGCACATCGGCGGGTACCTGGAGTCCGGCGGCTACGTGCAGCTGTCCGCCGACGGGCTGGCCTGCGGGCTGGGCTACTACCGGCTGGCGAGCGACCAGTTGGCGCGCTACCGGGCCGCGGTGGCCGAGGACGTGCCGGGGGCCGAGCTGGAGCGGGTGGTGGCCGGCGTCCGGGCGGCCGGGCCGCAGGTGGTCGGGCGGGACAGCCTGAAGACCGCGCCGCGCGGCACCGCCAAGGACCACCCGCGGATCGAACTGCTGCGCCACAAGGGCCTGGTCGCCTGGCAGGAGTGGGAGCCCGCGGCCTGGCTGGGCACCGCGCGGGCGTACGACCGGATCACCGGCTTCCTGCACGCGGCGGCGCCGCTGCACGCCTGGCTGGAGAACCACGTCGGCCCCAGCGAGCTGCCGCCGCGCTGAGGCCGAGGGGGTGTGCGGGGGGCGTCAGCCCACGAAGGGGTCGATCGCCACGACCAGGAACAGCAGGGTCAGGTAGGTGATCGACCAGTGGAACAGCCGCATCTCCTTGAGCTTGGCGCCCACGATGCCGGCCTTCGCGCGCGACTGGAGGGCGTAGGCCTCCTTCATCCACAGCGCGCCGAGGACGGCGGCGGTGGTCGGGTACAGCCAGCTGGTGTGCGCGGCGGGCCACAGCAGCAGCGAGGTCGCCACCATCACCCAGGAGTAGGCGACGACCTGCTTGGCGACGCCGATGTTGCCGCGGATCACCGGCAGCATCGGCACGCCGGCCTTGGCGTAGTCGTCGCGGACCTTCATCATCAGCACCCAGGTGTGCGGCGGCGTCCAGAAGAACACCACCAGGAACAGCACCACGGCCGCCCAGGACAGCGAGTCCGTCACCGAGGACCAGCCGACCAGCACCGGCATGCAGCCGGCGATGCCGCCCCAGACCACGTTCTGCGAGGTGCGCCGCTTGAGGCCCAGGGTGTAGACGAACACGTAGAACAGCAGGGCGCCCAGGGCGAGCGCCGAGGAGAGCCAGTTGACCAGCAGGCCGAGCCAGAGGGTGGAGACCGCCGCCAGCACGACGCCGAAGACCAGCGCCTCGCGCGGGGAGACCATGCCGGTGACGATCGGGCGCCGCTCGGTGCGCGACATCACCGCGTCGATGTCGCGGTCGATGTACATGTTGAGCGCGTTGGCGCCGCCCGCCGACAGGTAACCGCCGACCACCACCGCGAGCACCCGCCACAGGTTGGGCACCCCGCCCTGGGCCAGGAACATCACCGGGACCGTGGAGATCAGCAGCAGTTCGATGATCCGGGGTTTGGTGAGGGCCACGAAGGCCCCGACGCGGGCCCCGAACGGCCGGGGCGCGGTCCTCGTCCCTACCACCACCCCAGCGGGGCGGGATTCGACGGCGGTCACGGACACCTCAACAGTCGATGAACTTCCACAGGCGACCCGGAGACCCGCAGGGTGCCCGCCGTCCGCTCTGCGCGTACCACGCAACCATAGACGTTCCATATCTCCCGATCCGCCCCGGGGTCCCCCGGCGAGCCGCGTCCGCTCCCGTCTTGCCCCTCGGACGGGCAAACCCTCCCTGGAGGGGTGAAGGTAGGACAGACGAGTTGACGGCCCGGCAGGGGGAATGCGACGCCTCGGACCCACGTTGCCCGGCACAGAGGGTGAGGTGCCCCGCTAACGGTAGGCTCGCACAGAGAAGCGGGATCAACCCTCCGTGATCGGCACCAGCCACAGCGGCGTGGCCGACCGGTCCCCTTCACGGGGTCACACTTCACAGAATCCGGAAGGAGCCCTGAGTCAGGGTGAGCACCACGCGGAACGTTTTTGAGTGGAGCGAGTTGGACCAGCGGGCCGTCGACACGGCCCGGGTCCTGGCCATGGACGCCGTGCAGAAGGTGGGGAACGGACACCCCGGCACCGCCATGTCCCTGGCCCCCGCCGCCTATCTGATCTTCCAGCGCTTCCTGCGCCACGACCCGACCGACCCGGCCTGGGTCGGCCGCGACCGCTTCGTGCTCTCCCCCGGGCACACCTCCCTCACGCTGTACACCCAGCTGTTCCTGTCCGGCTACGGGCTGTCGCTGGACGACCTGAAGTCCTTCCGGGTCGCCGGCAGCCGTACCCCCGGCCACCCGGAGCACGGCCACACCGCCGGCGTCGAGACCACCACCGGCCCGCTCGGCCAGGGCATCGGCAACGCGGTCGGCATGGCGATGGCGGCCCGCTACGAGCGCGGCCTGTTCGACCCGGAGGCCGCGGCCGGCGCCTCGCCGTTCGACCACACCGTCTGGGCGATCGTCTCCGACGGCGACCTGGAGGAGGGCATCTCGGCCGAGGCGTCCTCGCTGGCCGGCCACCAGAAGCTGGGCAACCTGGTCGCGCTCTACGACGACAACCACATCTCGATCGAGGGCGACACCGAGACCGCCTTCTCCGAGGACGTGCTGGCCCGCTACGAGGCGTACGGCTGGCACGTCCAGCGGGTCGCCCCGAAGGCCGACGGCGACATCGACGTGCCCGCCCTGGCCAAGGCCCTGGAGGCCGCCCGGGCCGAGACCGGCAAGCCGTCGATCGTCGCGATGCGCACCATCATCGCCTGGCCCGCGCCGAACGCCCAGAACACCGGCAAGGCGCACGGCTCGGCCCTCGGCGACGCCGAGATCGCCGCCACCAAGAAGGTGCTGGGCTTCGACCCGGACAAGACCTTCGAGGTCACCGACGAGGTGCTCGCCCACACCCGCGAGGTGGTCGGCCGCGGCCAGCACGCCCGCGCCGCGTGGGAGGGCCGGCTCGCCGACTGGCGCGCCGCGCAGCCCGAGCGCGCCGCCGAGTTCGACCGGATCCAGTCCGGCGAGCTGCCCGACGGCTGGGAGAAGGCCGTCCCGGTCTTCCCGGCCGGCAAGGACGTCGCCACCCGCAAGGCCTCCGGCGACACCCTGAAGGCGCTCGGCAAGATCGTCCCCGAGCTGTGGGGCGGCTCCGCCGACCTCGCCGAGTCGAACCTGACCACCATCGACGAGGAGTCGTCCTTCCTCCCGGAGGGCAACCCGCTCAAGAGCGCCTCGCCGTACGGCCGGACGATCCACTTCGGCATCCGCGAGCACGCCATGGGCTCGATCATGAACGGCATCGCGCTGCACGGCCGCACCCGGATCTACGGCGGCACCTTCCTGGTGTTCTCCGACTACATGCGCCCCGCGGTCCGGCTCGCCGCCCTGATGAAGCTGCCGGTCACCTACGTCTGGACGCACGACTCGATCGGCCTCGGCGAGGACGGCCCGACCCACCAGCCGATCGAGCACCTGGCCGCGCTGCGCGCCATCCCCGGCCTGGCCGTGGTCCGCCCGGCGGACGCCAACGAGACCGCCGTGGTGTGGCGCACCCTGCTGGAGCGGCAGACCAGCCGCCCCGGCCCGGTCGGCCTGGCGCTGACCCGGCAGGGCGTGCCGACCTACGACCGCGAGGTGTTCGGCTCCGCCGAGGGCGCGGCCAAGGGCGGCTACGTGCTGGCCGAGGCCGCCGGCGGCGTGCCGAAGGTCATCCTGATCGGCACCGGCTCCGAGGTGCAGATCGCCGTGGCGGCCCGCGAGGTGCTGGAGGCCGAGGGCGTCCCGACCCGGGTGGTCTCGCTGCCCTCGGTGGAGTGGTTCCGCGAGCAGGACCAGTCCTACCAGGACAGCGTGCTGCCGCCCGACGTCAAGGCCCGGGTCTCGGTCGAGGCGGGCATCGCCCAGGGCTGGCGCGAGCTGGTCGGCGACGCCGGCCGGATCGTCAGCCTGGAGCACTTCGGCGCCTCCGCCGACTACAAGGTGCTGTACGAGGAGTTCGGCCTCACCGCCGAAGCGGTCACCACCGCCGCCCGTGCCTCGCTGCGCACGGTCGAAGCCGTCTCGCGCTGACGCGCTGATCCGCCCGGCCCGGGGTATCCGCACTGCCCCGGGCCGGCGCCCCGGACTCCCCACGCACGCCCGAAGAGAAGAGAAGAGGGACTGAGCACCATGACCGACGCATTGAACCGCCTCAGCGAAGCAGGCGTGGCGATCTGGCTCGACGACCTGAGCCGCGAGCGCCTGAACTCCGGCAACCTGGCCGAGCTGGTGCAGGAGAAGCACGTCGTCGGCGTCACCACCAACCCGACCATCTTCCAGAAGGCCATCGGCGGCGGCAGCGCCGCCTACGACGGCCAGCTGACCGACCTCGCGGTGCGCGGCGTCACCACCGAAGAGGCCGTCCGCATGATCACCACCTCGGACGTGCGGGACGCCGCCGACGTGCTGCGCCCGGTCTACGACGCCTCCAACGGCCGCGACGGCCGGGTCTCCATCGAGGTCGACCCGCGCCTGGCGCACCGCACCGACGCCACGGTGGCCGAGGCCAAGCAGCTCTGGTGGCTGGTCGACCGCCCGAACGTGCTGATCAAGATCCCCGCCACCATGGGCGGCCTGCCCGCGATCAGCCAGGTGCTCGCCCGGGGCATCAGCGTCAACGTCACGCTGATCTTCTCGCTGGAGCGCTACAAGGCCGTCATCGACGCCCACCTGACCGGCCTGGAGCAGGCCAAGGCCGCCGGCCTGGACCTCTCGCAGATCGAGTCGGTCGCCTCGTTCTTCGTCTCCCGGGTCGACACCGAGATCGACAAGCGGCTGGACGGCGTCGGCACCGCCGAGGCCAAGGAGCTGCGCTCCAAGGCCGCGCTGGCCAACGCCCGCCTCGCCTACCAGGCGTACGAGGAGGTCTACGGCTCGGTCGACGGCGGCAAGCCCGCCTCGGCCCGCTGGGCGGCCCTGGAGGCGGCCGGCGCCAAGCCGCAGCGCCCGCTGTGGGCCTCCACCGGCGTCAAGGACCCGAACCTGCCGGACACCCTGTACGTGACCGAGCTGGTCGCCCCGGGCACCGTCAACACCATGCCCGAGGCCACCCTGGACGCCACCGACGACCACGGCGAGGTCACCGGCGACACCATCACCCCGAACTACGCCGACGCCAAGGCCGTGCTCGACGCGATCGCCGCCGCGGGCGTGGACTACGACGACGTGGTCCAGGTGCTGGAGGACGAGGGCGTGCAGAAGTTCGAGGCGTCCTGGACCGAGCTGCTCGACACCGTCAGCGCGGCGCTCGCCGCGCACGACAAGAAGAACTGACCCCTGCTCACGAACTGACGCAACGGAAAGCGGAGCACACCACAGTGAGCAACACCCAGCCGTACCCGGATGTGGAGGGCACGGAGCCGGCCGCGGGCGACACCCCGGACCGGCCCGTCAACCCGCTGCGCGACCCCGCCGACCGGCGGCTGCCGAGGATCGCCGGCCCGTCCGGCCTGGTGATCTTCGGGGTCACCGGCGACCTCTCGCGCAAGAAGCTGATGCCGGCGGTCTACGACCTCGCCAACCGCGGTCTGCTGCCGCCGGGCTTCTCGCTCGTCGGCTTCGCCCGCCGCGAGTGGGAGGACGAGGACTTCGCCAACGAGGTGCACGACGCCGTCAAGGAGCACGCCCGCACGCCCTTCCGCGAGGAGGTCTGGGAGCAGCTCGCCAAGGGCATGCGCTTCGTCCAGGGCGACTTCGGCGACGACGACGCCTTCGACACCCTGCGCCGCACGATCGAGGACCTCGACCGGGCGCAGGGCACCGGCGGCAACTTCGCGTTCTACCTGTCGGTGCCGCCGAAGTTCTTCCCGACCGTGGTCCAGCAGCTCAAGAAGCACGGCCTGACCGACCCGGCGCCGGGCTCCTGGCGCCGGGCGGTGATCGAGAAGCCGTTCGGCCACGACCTGGCCAGCGCCCAGGAGTTGAACCGGATCGTCCACGAGGTCTTCCCCCGTGACGAGGTCTTCCGGATCGACCACTACCTGGGCAAGGAGACCGTCCAGAACATCCTGGCGCTGCGCTTCGCCAACCAGATGTTCGAGCCGATCTGGAACCGGTCGTACGTCGACCACGTGCAGATCACCATGGCCGAGGACATCGGCATCGGCGGCCGGGCCGGCTACTACGACGGCATCGGCTCCGCCCGCGACGTCATCCAGAACCACCTGCTCCAGCTGATGGCGCTGACCGCCATCGAGGAGCCGGCGTCCTTCCACCCGAAGGCGCTGGTCGCCGAGAAGCTGAAGGTGCTCAGCGCCGTCAAGCTCCCCGCCGACCTGGGCGCGCACACCGTGCGCGGCCAGTACGCGGCCGGCTGGCAGGGCGGCGAGGAGGTGCTCGGCTACCTGGACGAGGACGGCATCGACCCCGAGTCCAAGACCGACACCTTCGCCGCCATCAAGCTGGAGATCAACAACCGCCGCTGGGCGGGCGTCCCGTTCTACCTGCGCACCGGCAAGCGGCTGGGCCGCCGGGTCACCGAGATCGCGGTGGTCTTCCAGCGGGCCCCGTACCTGCCGTTCGACTCCTACGCCACCGAGGAGCTCGGCCAGAACGCCCTGGTGATCCGGGTCCAGCCGGACGAGGGCGTCACCGTGCGGTTCGGTTCGAAGGTCCCCGGCACCGCGCTGGAGGTCCGCGACGTCACGATGGACTTCGCCTACGGCGAGTCCTTCACCGAGTCCAGCCCGGAGGCGTACGAGCGCCTCATCCTGGACGTCCTGCTCGGCGACGCGAACCTCTTCCCGCGGCACCAGGAGGTCGAGCTGTCCTGGCAGATCCTCGACCCGATCGAGCAGTACTGGGAAGCCAACGGCAAGCCCGCGCAGTACCCGGCCGGCACCTGGGGCCCGGTCGAGGCGGACGAGATGCTCGCACGAGACGGCAGGAGCTGGCGCCGGCCATGAAGATCGACCTGACGGACACCACGTCCAGCAAGATCAACGCAGCCCTGATGAACGCCCGGCGGGAGAGCGGCTCGACCGCCGCCGGCATGGTGCTGACCCTGGTGATCGTGACGGACGAGGGCAGCGCGTACGACGCGCTCAAGGCCGCCAACGACGCCTCCCGCGAGCACCCCTCGCGCATCCTGGCCGTCATCAAGCGGGCCGGGCGCTCGCCCCGCGCCCGGGCCGAGACCCGGCTCGACGCGGAGATCCTGGTCGGCACCGACGCGGGCAGCGGCGAGACCGTCATCCTGCGCATGCACGGCGAACTCGCCGCGCACGCCCAGTCCGTGGTGCTGCCGCTGCTGCTGCCGGACGCCCCCGTGGTGGTCTGGTGGCCGGACAACGCGCCGCTCAACCCGGCCCAGGACCCGCTCGGCGCGCTCGCCCAGCGGCGGATCACCGACGCGGTGACCGCCGAGTCCCCGGTCGGCCAGCTCGCCCAGCGGGCGGCCGGCTACACCCCCGGCGACACCGACCTCGCCTGGACCAGGATCACCGGCTGGCGCTCCATGCTGGCCGCCGCCCTGGACCAGCGCGACGTCACGATCACCGGCGCGGTGGTCGAGGGCGAGTCCTACAACCCCAGCGTCGAACTGCTCGGCCTGTGGCTGAACAACCGGCTGCGCGTCCCGGTCGAGCGGGTCGTCACCGGCGGCCCCGGCATCACCGCGGTGCGGCTGCACACCGAGGACGGCGACATCACGCTCGACCGCCCCGACGGCCTGCTCGGCACGCTCTGCATGCCCGGCGCGCCCGACCGGATGGTCGCCCTCAAGCGCCGCGACACCGCCGAGCTGATCGCCGAGGAACTGCGCCGCCTCGACCCCGACGACATCTACGCCACCGCCGTCCGCACCCCGGTCGACCGGCTGCGCGAGCGGATCGCCGGAGTCGAGCACGCGGGCCCCGGCGGCACCGTGGAGGCCGCGGCCCCCGCGGCCGCGGAACCGGACGCCAAGGTCGTCGAGGCCGCCGTCGCCGCCCCGGCCCGGGTCAGCGCCAAGCTGCCCGGCAAGGCCGCCCCGGCCAAGAAGGCGGCCCCCGCCAAGAAGGCCGCGACGGCCAAGAAGGCCGCGACGGCCGAGAAGACCGCCCCGCGCAAGCGGAGCGGCCAGTGAGCACCGACCGGGTCCTGGTCCACCGGGACGCGGCGCTGCTCGCCCAGGCCGCCGCCGCCCGGCTGCTCACCGCCGCGGCCGACGCCCAGGCCGCCCGCGGCACTGCGCACCTGGTGCTCACCGGCGGCCGCAACGGCAACGCCCTGCTGGCCGCGCTCGCCGCCCACCCGGCGCGCGACGCGGTCGACTGGGCGCACGTCGACCTGTGGTGGGGCGACGAGCGCTACCTCCCGGCCGGCGACCCGGAGCGCAACGCCGTCCAGGCCGCCGCGTTCCTGGACGCCGTCCGGCCGCTCGGCGCCCGGGTGCACGAGATGCCCCCGGCCGACGGCACCACCACCGCCGAGCGGGCCGCCGAGCGCTACGCCGCCGAACTGGCCGCGGCCGCCGCCCCCGGCGAGCGGCTGCCGCTGTTCGACGTCCTGCTGCTGGGCGTCGGCCCGGACGCGCACGTCGCCTCGCTCTTCCCCGGCCACCCCGGCACCGAACGGAGCGACGGCACGGTCATCGCCGTCCACGACTCCCCCAAGCCCCCGCCCACCCGCCTCTCCCTCACGCTCCCCGCCCTGCACCACGCCCGCCAGGTGTGGCTGCTGGCCGCCGGCGAGGACAAGGCCGACGCGGTCGCCCTGGCCCGCACCGCCCCCGACGCCACCACGGCCCCGGCCGGCGCGGTCACCGGCACCGAGCGGACCCTGTGGCTCCTCGACGAGAAGGCGGCGGGAAAGCTCGCCTGACGCACCGGCGCGAAAAGGAGCCGCCCACCCGGAGGACTCTCCGGGTGGGCGGCTCTTCTCGTACTGCCGTGCGCTCAGATCTCGCCGCGCAGCTTGGCCAGCGCCTCGGCGAGGATCGCCTCGCCGTCGGCGTCGGTGCGGCGCTCGCGGACGTAGGCGAGGTGGGTCTTGTAGGGCTCGTTGCGGGCCGGGGCGGGCGGGTTGTGCTCGTCCTGGCCGGCGGGGAAGCCGCAGCGCGGGCAGTCCCATGTGTCCGGGATCGCCGCCTCGGCGGCGAAGCTGGGGCGGGTCTCGTGCTTGTTGGCGCACCAGAAGGAGATGCGGTTGCGCGGGGCGGATTCACCGCGCTCCGCCTCGCCCATCGGGCCGGCGCCGACTCGGCTGCCTCGGATCGCGTTGCCACTTGCCACGGTCTGACTCCCTGCGTGCTGGTGCCGTCCGGCCGCGGCTGGGCGGACGGTGGCGAAGTCGTCCTAGTGTAAGCGCGAGTTAAGCCGGCGCCACCATCGCCCGCCGACTTCCTGTCAGTTGTTCTTGAGCAGCAGCCCGAGCACCACGATGCACGCGAACCACGAGATCCCGAGGATCACGGTGATGCGGTCGAGGTTGCGCTCGGCCACCGCGGAGCCGCCACCGGTCGAGGCCGCGCCGCCACCGAACATGTCGGACAGGCCGCCGCCCTTGCCCTTGTGCAGCAGCACCAGCAGGATCAGCAGCACGCTGAGGACGATCAGAGCAATCTCGAACCCGAGAACCACGACGGACCAACTCTCTCGAATCTTCGGCGAAGGGGCCGGGCCCGCTCCTCGCGGTCCGGCCCCAAAGCCTACGTTGCTGCAGTGGCGTTAGCCTACTGCCTGCTCACGGTAGCGCACGATCTTGACGAACTCGTCGGCGTCCAGGGAGGCGCCGCCGATCAGGCCGCCGTCGACGTCGGGCTTGGCCATCAGGCCGGCCGCCGACGAGGACTTCACCGAACCGCCGTACAGCACGCGGACCTTGCCGGCCAGCTCGGCGCCGTACAGCTCGGCGAGCCGGGCCCGGATCGCGCCGCAGACCTCCTGCGCGTCCTCGGGGGTGGCCACCTCGCCGGTGCCGATCGCCCAGACCGGCTCGTAGGCGACGACGACGCTCTCGGCGTCCGAGGCCGGGACGCCGTCGAGGGCGCCGTCGAGCTGGGCCAGGGTGTACGCGACGTGGGTGCCGGCCTTGCGGATCTCCAGCGGCTCGCCGATGCACAGGATCGGGGTGATCCCGTTGCGGTAGGCGGCCTTCACCTTGGCGTTGACGATCTCCTCGTTCTCGCCGTGGTACTGGCGGCGCTCGGAGTGCCCGATCACCGCGTAGGCGACCTTGAGCTTGGCCAGCATCGGGCCGGAGACCTCGCCGGTGTAGGCCCCGCCGTCGTGCTGCGAGATGTCCTGCGAGCCGTACTTGAGCTTCAGCTTGTCGCCGTCGACCAGGGTCTGCACCGAGCGCAGGTCGGTGAACGGGACCAGGACGGCGACCTCGACGGCCTCGTAGTCCTTGTCGGCCAGCGAGAACGCCAGCTTCTGGGTGTGCTGGATGGCCTCGAGGTGGTCGAGGTTCATCTTCCAGTTGCCCGCCATCAGCGGGAGACGCTCAGTCATGTCTTTCTCAGTCCTCCAGGGCGGCGAGACCGGGAAGGGTCTTGCCCTCCAGGTACTCGAGGCTCGCGCCACCGCCGGTCGAGATGTGTCCGAACTTCGCCTCGTCGAACCCCAGGGTGCGCACCGCCGCCGCCGAGTCGCCGCCGCCGACCACGGTGAACGCGTCGGAGTCGAGCAGCGCCTGGGCGACCGCCCGGGTGCCGTCGGCGAACGCCGGGTGCTCGAAGACGCCCATCGGGCCGTTCCAGAACACGGTCTTCGCGTCGGCGATCTTCTCCGCGAACAGCTGGGCGGTCCTCGGGCCGATGTCCAGGCCGAGCGCGCCGTCCGGGATCGCGTCCACGTCGACCACCGCGTAGTCCTCGACCGGGGCGCCGGTCTTGACGTCCGGGAAGCTGCCGGAGACCGCGGTGTCCAGCGGGACCACGAACTCGACGCCCTGCTCGGCGCCGCGCTTCAGGTAGTCCTGGACGACCGGGATCTGGTCCTCCTGGAGCAGCGAGGCGCCCACGCCGTGGCCCTGGGCCGCGATGAAGGTGTACATCATGCCGCCGCCGATCAGGATCCGGTCGGCCTTGCCGAGCAGGTTCTCGATCACGCCGACCTTGTCGGAGACCTTCGAGCCGCCGAGCACCACCACGTACGGGCGGGCGACGTCCTCGGTGAGGCGCTTGAGGACGCCCACCTCGGTGGCGATCAGGTCGCCGACCGCGTGCGGCAGCCGGGCCGGGAGGTCGTAGACGGAGGCGTGCTTGCGGTGCACCGCGCCGAAGCCGTCGCCGACGTACAGGTCCGCGAGGGCGGCCAGCTCGTCGGCGAACGCGCCGCGCTCGGCGTCGTCCTTGGCGGTCTCGCCGGCGTTGAAGCGCAGGTTCTCCAGCAGCGTGACCTCGCCGTCGCCGAGGGCGGCGACGGTGGCCTTCGCGCTGTCCCCGACGGTGTCGGTGGCGAACGCCACCGGACGGCCGAGGATCTCGCCGAGGCGGACCGCCACCGGCGCGAGGGAGAACTTCGGGTCCGGCTCGCCCTTGGGACGGCCCAGGTGCGAGGCGACCACCACGCGCGCGCCGCGCTCGACGAGCTTGGCGATGGTCGGCGCGACGGCGCGGATCCGGCCGTCGTCGGTGATGGTGTCACCGGACAGCGGCACGTTGAGGTCGGCGCGGACGAACACCCGCTTGCCGGAGACCTCCAGGTCTTCGATCGTCTTCACGGTCTTGCTCCTCAGGGGGTGGAACGGTGCGCAGACGGCGACACGACGGCGGGCCACCGGTATCGGGGAGTGGGACGGACGAGGGTGGGCGCAGCGGCAGGGCCCGGTCGGCGGTGACAGCCGTCCGGGCCCTGCCCCTCACGTCACGTCGACTACCGCCGGGGTCAGAGCTGGTCGCCGACCAGGGAGACCAGGTTGACCAGGCGGTTCGAGTAGCCGAACTCGTTGTCGTACCAGCCGAGCACCTTGACCTGGTTGCCCTGCGCCATGGTCAGCTGCGAGTCGAAGATGCAGGAGTGCGGGTCGTTCACGATGTCCGAGGAGACGATCGGGTCCTCGGTGTACGCCAGGTAGCCCTTGAGCGGGCCCTCCTGCGCGGCCTTCTGGAAGGCGGCGTTGACCTCGTCCTTGGTGACCTCGCGCTCCAGGGTGACCACCAGGTCGGTGATGGAGCCGGTCGGGACCGGGACGCGCAGCGAGGTGCCGTCCAGCTTGCCCTTGAGCTCCGGCAGGACCAGGGCGGTGGCCTTGGCGGCACCGGTCGAGGTCGGGATGATGTTCTGCGAGGCGGCGCGGGCGCGGCGCAGGTCCTTGTGCGGGAAGTCCAGGGTGACCTGGTCGTTGGTGAAGGCGTGCACGGTGGTCATCAGGCCCTTGACGATGCCGAAGTTCTCGTGCAGGACCTTCGCCATCGGCGCCACGCAGTTGGTGGTGCAGGAGGCGTTGGAGATGATGTCGTGCGCGGCCGCGTCGTACTTGTCGTCGTTGACGCCCAGCACGATGGTGATGTCCTCGTCGGTGGCGGGCGCCGAGATGATGACCTTCTTCGCACCGGCGGCGAGGTGCTTCTTCGCAGCCTCGGCCTTGGTGAAGATGCCGGTGGACTCGACGACGATGTCGGCGCCCAGCTCGGCCCAGGGAAGGTTGGCGGGGTCGCGCTCGGCGGTGACCTTGAAGGTGTGACCGTCGGCGGTGATGCTGTCCTCGGTGTGCGAGACCTCGCCGGGGAAGGTACCGAGAGTGGTGTCGTACTTGAGCAGGTGAGCCAGCGTCTTGGTGTCGGTCAGGTCGTTGACACCGACGATCTCGATGTCAGCGCCCTGGGACTTGACCGCACGGAAGAAGTTGCGGCCGATGCGGCCGAACCCGTTGATGCCTACCCGGATCGTCACGAACCGATCTCCTCTTAGGTACGCCGGGCCGGAGCCCGACGGGGGTGAAATTTGGGTTGTCCCCGACCACTGCTGACCCTACCTCGCCCAAGTGTCGCAAGGCACATCGCCTCACCGGTAGGGCGCGGCGGCCCGGACGTGCGCAGGGGGCGTGCGCGACGGGCGGCGGCGGGTGCCGCTGCCTGCCGCGCACGCCCCCTGCGGTGCGCCTCGGGACGGTTGACGGGCCGTCAGTTCAGGGCCATCTCCTCGGTCAGGTTGGCCTCGGTGTTCGGCAGGCCGAGTTCGGCGGCCCGCTTGTCGGCCATCGCCAGCAGCCGGCGGATCCGCCCGGCCACCGCGTCCTTGGTCAGCGGCGGGTCGGCGAGCGCGCCGAGCTCCTCCAGCGAGGCCTGCTTGTGCTGCATGCGCAGCGCGCCGGCCGCGGCCAGGTGCTCGGGCACCTCCTCGCCGAGGATCTCCAGGGCGCGCTGCACCCGGGCGCCCGCGGCGACCGCGGCCCGGGCCGAGCGGCGCAGGTTGGCGTCGTCGAAGTTGGCCAGCCGGTTGGCGGTGGCCCGCACCTCGCGGCGCATCCGGCGCTCCTCCCAGGCCAGCACCGACTCGTGCGCGCCGAGCCGGGTGAGCAGCGCGCCGATCGCGTCGCCGTCGCGGATCACCACCCGGTCGACGCCGCGCACCTCGCGGGCCTTGGCCGGGATGCCGAGCCGGCGGGCCGCGCCGACCAGGGCGAGCGCCGCCTCCGAGCCGGGGCAGGTGATCTCCAGGGAGGAGGAGCGGCCGGGCTCGGTCAGCGAGCCGTGGGCGAGGAAAGCGCCGCGCCAGGCGGCCTCCGCGTCGCAGGTCGCCCCGGAGACCACCGCCGGGGGCAGGCCCCGGATCGGCCGCCCTCGTCCGTCCACCAGCCCGGTCTGCCGGGCCAGCAGCTCGCCGTCCTTCACCACCCGCACCACGTACCGGCTGCCGCGTCGCAGCCCGCCGGGGGCCATCACCACCAGATCCGAGGAGTGTCCGAAGATCTCCAGGAGGTCCTTGCGCAGCCGCCGGGCCGCAATGCCGGTGTCCAGCTCCGCCTCGATCACGATGCGGCCGCTCACAATGTGCAGTCCGCCCGCAAAACGCAGGATCGCCGAGACCTCCGCCTTGCGGCAGCAGGCACGGGTGACGGGAAGCCGGGAGATCTCGTCTTTCACCGCTGCCGTCATCGCCATGGGCCGATCCTTCCATGAGTCCGGAAAATCCGGTCGTACGCGGCGGCCAAGAGCTCCGCGTCGTGTCGCGGCGTCCCGTCGTCGCGGGCCACCGAGTCGAGCACCAGGGCGGCGCCCATCCGCTCGGCGGCCTGTTCCAGGCCGGCCAGGTCGGCCACGCCGAAGGCGCCGCCGCTGACCGCCCGCTCGTCCACCAGGATCGCATCCACCGCCAGGCCGGGGGCGTGGTCGGCGATCACCTCCAGGTGGCGCTGCGGGGTGAAGCCCTCGGTCTCGCCGGGCTGCGGGGCGAGGTTGAGGGTGAGCAGGCGGCGGGCCCGGGTCTCGGTGAGCGCCTTGGCCAGCTCGGGGACCAGCAGGTGCGGCAGCACGCTGGTGAACCAGGAGCCGGGGCCGAGCACCACCCAGTCCGCCTCCAGGACGGCCTGCACGGCCTCCGGGACGGCCGGCGGCCCGTCCGGCAGCAGCCGGATCGACTGCACGGTGCCGGGCGTGACCGCCACCGCGGCCTGGCCGCGGACCGCGGACACCTCGCCGGGCCGCAGCGGGTCGTGGCCGCGGACCTGCGCCTCGATGTCCAGCGGGACGGCCGACATCGGCAGCACCCGGCCCTGCACGTTCAGCAGCCGGCCGACCCAGTTCAGCGCCTCCACCGGGTCGCCAAGCTTCTCCCACAGCGCCACGATCAGCAGGTTGCCCACCGCGTGGCCGCCGAGCTCGCCGGTGCCGGCGAAGCGCTGCTGGATCACCTCGGACCAGGTCCGGCCCCACTCGTCGTCGCCGCAGAGCGCGGCCAGCGCCTTGCGCAGGTCGCCGGGCGGCAGCACCCCCAGCTCGGTGCGCAGCCGGCCGCTGGAGCCGCCGTCGTCGGCGACGGTGACCACGGCGGTCAGTTCGGTGGTGAGCCGGCGCAGCGCGGACAGCGACGCGGACAGACCCTGGCCGCCCCCCAGCGCGGCGATCTTCGGCACGCCGGGGCGCGGCTGGACGGCCCGCTCGGCCGGTCTGGTCCGGAGCTGCAGCCGCGCTGGCAGGTATCCCGTCACGCCGACCCCATGTTCCTGTCTCGTGCTCGGCCGGGGCGGCGGTGCGGGGGTTCCCCGGCCGCCTACTCCCGGCCCATGTCCCGGTGGACCAGCACCGTCTCGACCCCGTCCGCGATCAGACGCTTGGTCAGCTGCTCGGACATCGCCACGCTGCGGTGCTTGCCTCCGGTGCAGCCTACGGCAAGCGTCATGTAGCGCTTCCCCTCCCGGCGGTAGCCCTCGGTGACGATCCGCAGCAGCTCGGTGTACCCGTCCACGAACTGCTGGGCCCCGGGCTGCTGGAAGACGTACTCCGCCACCTCCGGGTCCGTGCCGGTGCGGGCCCGCAGCTCGGGCACCCAGTGCGGGTTGGGCAGGAAGCGGCAGTCCACCACCAGGTCGGCGTCGACCGGCAGGCCGTACTTGAAGCCGAAGGACATCACGGTGGCGCGCAGCTCCGGCTCGTCCTGGCCGGCGAACTGGGCGTCCATCTTGGCGCGCAGCTGGTGCACGTTGAGGTTGGAGGTGTCGACCACCAGGTCGGCCTCGCCGCGCAGCTCGCGCAGCAGCTCGCGCTCCTGGGCGATGCCGTCGACGATCCGGCCGTCGGCCTGGAGCGGGTGCGGGCGGCGGACCGACTCGAAGCGGCGCACCAGCGCGTCGTCGGAGGAGTCCAGGAAGACCACGCGCAGCCGCACGCCGCGCTTCTCCAGCTCCTCCAGCGAGGTCAGCAGGTCGTCGAAGAAGGTCCGGCCGCGGACGTCGACCACGACGCCGATCCGCGGCACCGCGCCCTGCGAGCGGGCCCCGAGGTCGACCATGGTGGGGATCAGCGCGGGCGGCAGGTTGTCGACCACGAACCAGCCGAGGTCCTCCAGGCACTTCGCGGCGGTGGAACGACCCGCCCCCGACATGCCCGAGATGATCACCAGCTCGGGGGTGGTCTCCCCCCCGTTGGACACTGTCACGTCTCTTCCCCGCTTCTCGGTACTGCTGTGGCCGTGCTGTCTTCGATGATCTCGCCGGTCGCGGTGTTGACCGCGAATGCGGCGGGTGTACGGGAGGCCAAGGCTGCGGCAACAGTCTCGGCGGTGCGGCGCCCGACCCCGGGGACCTCGCACAGTTCGTCGACGGTCGCCGCCCGCAGCTTCTTCAGCGAACCGAAGTGCTTGAGCAGGGCCCGGCGGCGAGTCTCGCCCAGCCCGGGGACCGAGTCCAGCTCCCCCGCCGTGAGCCGCTTGGCGCGCTTGGCCCGCTGGTAGGTGATGGCGAAGCGGTGCGCCTCGTCGCGGACCCGCTGGAGCAGGTACAGGCCCTCGCTGGAGCGCGGCAGCACCACCGGGTCGTCCTGGCCGGGCAGCCACACCTCCTCCAGCCGCTTGGCCAGCCCGCACACCGCGACGTCGTCGATGCCCAGCTCGTCCAACGCCCGGACGGCGGCGGCGACCTGGGGCTGCCCGCCGTCGACCACCAGCAGCTGCGGCGGGTAGGCGAAGCGCTTGGGGCGGCCGTTCTCGTCGAGCGGCGAACCGTCCTCCTCCGGGGCCTCCTCGGGCACCGCCCACTCGCCGGTGCGCTCGCGCTCCTGGAGGTAGCGGCGGAAGCGGCGGGTGATCACCTCGTGCATCGAGCGGACGTCGTCCTGGCCCTCGAAGCCCTTGATCTGGAACCGGCGGTACTCGCTCTTGCGGGCCAGGCCGTCCTCGAACACCACCATGGACGCCACCACGTCCTCGCCCTGGAGGTGCGAGATGTCGAAGCACTCGATGCGCAGCGGCACCGAGTCCAGCTCCAGCGCCTCGGCGATCTCCTGGAGGGCGCGGCTGCGGGTGGTGAGGTCGGAGGCGCGCTTGGTCTTGTGCAGCGCCAGCGCCTGCTGGGCGTTGCGCTGCACGGTCTCCATCAGGTCCTTCTTGTCGCCGCGCTGCGGGACCCGCAGGTCGACCTGGGCGCCGCGCAGGCCGGTGAGCCACTCGTGCACGGCCTCCTCGGGCAGCGCGGGGACGAGCACCTCGCGCGGGACCTGCTCGCTGCCCTCGCCGTACAGCTGCTGGAGGGCGTGCTCGACCAGGCCCGCGGTGTCGACGTCCTCGACCCTGTCGGTGACCCAGCCGCGCTGGCCGCGCACCCGGCCGCCGCGGACGTGGAAGATCTGCACGGCGGCCTCGAGTTCGTCCTCGGCCAGGGCCAGCAGGTCGGCGTCGGTGCCGTCGCCGAGCACCACCGCGTTCTTCTCCATGGCGCGTTGCAGCGCGGCCAGGTCGTCGCGCAGCCGGGCGGCCTTCTCGTACTCCATCTCGGCGGCGGCCTGCTGCATCTGCTGTTCCAGCCGGCGCAGGTGACCGCCCGTCCGGCCGGCCATGAAGTCGCAGAACTCCTCGGCGAGTTCGCGGTGCTCGGCGGCGCTCACCCGGCCCACGCAGGGCGCCGCGCACTTGCCGATGTAGCCGAGCAGGCAGGGGCGGCCGACCTGCTGGGCGCGCTTGAAGACGCCGTTGGAGCACGTCCGCACCGGGAAGACCCGCAGCAGCAGGTCGACCGTCTCGCGGATCGCCCAGGCGTGCCCGTACGGGCCGAAGTAGCGCACGCCCTTCTTGTGCGCCCCGCGCATCACCTGGACCCGGGGGAACTCCTCGTTCAGGGTGACGGCGAGCTCCGGGTAGCTCTTGTCGTCCCGGTACTTGACGTTGAACCGCGGGTCGAACTCCTTGATCCAGGAGTACTCCAGCTGGAGCGCCTCGACCTCGGTGGACACCACCGTCCACTCCACGGACGCCGCGGTGGTCACCATCGTCGCGGTGCGCGGGTGCAGGTTCGCCACGTCCTGGAAGTACGAGGAGAGCCGCTGGCGCAGGCTCTTCGCCTTCCCCACGTAGATGACCCGGCCGTGCGCGTCACGGAACTTGTACACCCCGGGCGAGAGCGGGATCGCCCCCGGCGCCGGTCGGTAGGTGGACGGGTCTGCCATGCCCCTACCGTACCGACTGGCGCGGACACTCCGCGGCGTCCGGCGGGGTTCGTCAGCTCTTGGTGACCTGGAGGTTCCCGTTCTGCACCGCGACCCGGTAGGCGGGCAGCGGCGCGGGGGCCGGGCCGTCCTGCACCGCGCCGTCGGAGATCCCGAACCGGCTGCCGTGGCACAGGCACTGGATCTGCTCCTTGACGACGCCGTTGACCAGGCAGCCGGCGTGGGTGCACTTGGCGCTGAACGCCTTGTACTCCCCGGCGGTCGGCTGGGTCACCACGACGCCCTGCTCCCGGTACACCTTCCCGCCGCCGACCGGGACGTCCGCGGCCGCGCCGAGGTCGACCGGGACGGCGGACGCGCCCTTGCCGTCGCCCTGGGCGGCGGAGGAGCACCCGGCCGCGGTGGCCCCGGCGAGCGCGACGGCCGCGCAGCACAGGACGGTCCGGCGGGAGGCGGTGGGCTCGGGCATCGGGACTCCTCGGTGCGGGAAGGGGCGCCGAGCAACGTAGCACGCGCGCAGCGGACCGCCCGGGGAGCGGCCTGCGCTCCCCGGGCGGTCCTCGCTCGCCCCCGGTGCTACTTCCTGCGCCGCTTGGCGGCGGGCGCCGCGTCCGAGACGCCCGGCAGGATGTCGCGCAGGAACTTGCCGGTGTGGCTGGCGGTGGAGGCCGCGACCTCCTCCGGGGTGCCCTCGATGACCACGCTGCCGCCGCCGGAGCCGCCCTCGGGGCCCATGTCGACCAGCCAGTCGGCGGTCTTGATGACGTCGAGGTTGTGCTCGATGACGATGACGGTGTTGCCCTTCTCGACCAGCCCCTCCAGGACCTTGATCAGCTTGCTGATGTCCTCGAAGTGCAGGCCGGTGGTGGGCTCGTCCAGGACGTAGACCGTCCGCCCGGTGGAGCGCTTCTGCAGCTCGGCGGAGAGCTTGACCCGCTGGGCCTCGCCGCCGGAGAGGGTGGTGGCGGGCTGGCCGAGCCGGACGTAGCCGAGGCCGACCTCCTTGAGCGTCCTGAGGTGGCGGGCGATCGCGGGGACGGCCTCGAAGAAGTCGAGCCCCTCCTCGATCGGCATGTTCAGCACCTCGGCGATGGACTTGCCCTTGTAGTGGACCTCCAGCGTCTCCCGGTTGTAGCGGTCGCCGTGGCAGACCTCGCAGGGGACGTAGACGTCCGGCAGGAAGTTCATCTCGATCTTGATGGTGCCGTCGCCGGAGCAGTTCTCGCAGCGGCCGCCCTTGACGTTGAACGAGAACCGGCCGGGCAGGTAGCCGCGGACCTTGGCCTCCTGGGTCTCCGCGAACAGCTTGCGCACGTGGTCGAAGACGCCGGTGTAGGTGGCCGGGTTGGAGCGCGGGGTCCGGCCGATCGGGGACTGGTCGACGTGCACCACCTTGTCGACCAGGTCGGTGCCGGTGATCCGGGTGTGCCGGCCGGGGACGCTGCGGGCGCCGTTCAGCTCGCGGGCCAGGTGCGCGTACAGGATGTCGTTGACCAGCGTGGACTTGCCGGAGCCGGAGACGCCGGTGACGGCGGTGAAGGTGCCCAGCGGGAAGGCGACCGTGACGTCCTTGAGGTTGTGCTCGCGGGCGCCGTGCACCACCAGCTGGCGCTTCTTGTCGCGCGGGCGGCGGGTCTCCGGGATCGGGATGGCGCGCTTGCCCGACAGGTACTGGCCGGTCAGCGACTCCTCGTTGGCCAGCAGCTCCTTCAGCGAGCCGGAGTGCACCACCTTGCCGCCGTGCTCGCCGGCGCCGGGGCCGATGTCGACGATCCAGTCGGCGGTCTTGATGGTGTCCTCGTCGTGCTCGACGACGATCAGCGTGTTGCCGATGTCGCGCAGCCGGACCAGGGTCTCGATCAGCCGGTGGTTGTCGCGCTGGTGCAGGCCGATGGACGGCTCGTCCAGCACGTACAGCACGCCGACCAGGCCGGAGCCGATCTGGGTGGCCAGCCGGATGCGCTGGGCCTCGCCGCCGGAGAGGGTGCCGGCGGCGCGGTTGAGCGAGAGGTAGTCGAGGCCGACGTCCACCAGGAAGCGCAGCCGCTCCAGCACCTCCTTGAGCACCCGCTCGGCGATCTGCTTGTCCCGGCGGTCCAGCCGCAGCGCGCCCAGGAAGTCCGCGCAGTCGCTGATCGACATCGCGGAGACCTCGGCGATGGACTTCTCCATCACCGTCACGGCCAGCACCACCGGCTTGAGCCGGGTGCCCTTGCAGGTCGGGCAGGGCACCTCGCGCATGTAGCCCTCGAAGCGCTCGCGCCCGGCGTCGCTCTCCGACTCGGAGTGCCGGCGGGTCACGAACGGGACGACGCCCTCGAAGGCGGTGGTGTAGGAGCGCTCGCGGCCGTAGCGGTTGCGGTAGCGGACCTCGACCTGGGTCTTGTGGCCGTACAGCAGCGCCTTGCGGGCCCGGACCGGCAGCCCGGCCCACGGGATGTCGGTGCGGAAGCCGAGCTCGCCGGCCAGCGCGTTGACCAGCCGCTGGAAGTACTCCTTGGTGGCGCCCTGCGACCAGGGGTGGATGGCGCCCTCGTCCAGCGACTTCTCCTCGTCGGGGACGAGCAGCTCCGGGTCGACCTCCATCCGGTTGCCCAGGCCGGAGCAGTCCGGGCAGGCGCCGAACGGGGAGTTGAAGGAGAAGGAGCGCGGCTCCAGCTCCTCGAAGGAGACGTCGTCGTACGGGCAGTAGAGGTGCTCCGAGAACATCTTCTCGCGCTCGGGGTCGTCCTCCGCCAGGTCGACGAAGTCGAGCACCACCATGCCGCCGGCCAGCTTGAGCGCGGTCTCCACCGAGTCGGTGAGCCGGCGCTTGGCGCCCGCCTTCACCGTGAGGCGGTCGATGACCACCTCGATGGTGTGCTTCTCCTGCTTCTTGAGCACCGGCGGCTCGGTCAGCTGGACGGTCTGCCCGTCCACCCGGGCCCGGGCGTAGCCCTTGGACTGCAGGTCGGCGAAGAGGTCGACGAACTCGCCCTTGCGCTCCCGGACCACCGGGCTGAGCACCTGGAACCGGGTGCCCTCGGGCAGCTCCAGCACCTTGTCGACGATGGCCTGCGGCGACTGCCGAGCGATCGGGCGCCCGCAGTGCGGGCAGTGCGGCTTGCCGATCCGGGCGAACAGCAGGCGCAGGTAGTCGTACACCTCGGTGATGGTGCCGACGGTGGAACGGGGGTTGCGGCTGGTGGACTTCTGGTCGATCGAGACGGCCGGGGAGAGGCCCTCGATGAAGTCCACGTCCGGCTTGTCCATCTGCCCGAGGAACTGCCGGGCGTACGAGGACAGCGACTCGACGTAGCGCCGCTGGCCCTCGGCGAAGATCGTGTCGAAGGCGAGGGAGGACTTGCCGGACCCGGAGAGGCCCGTGAAGACGATGAGGGAGTCCCTGGGCAGGTCGAGCGAGACGTTCTTGAGGTTGTGCTCACGTGCACCACGGACGACGAGGCGGTCTGCCACTGCTACTGGCGCCTTTCTCCGGGTCGAAGGGAGGAGGGGGATGTGCTTCTTCGTGCTTCTTCCAGGATGCGCCCGCCAGCGTACTGGCTCATTCGTTCGAATCTGAGCCGGTCGGCCGGAGCCACCCGGACGGGTGAACGGCACCCGCGCTCGACGGTAGCGTCAACGACTGACAACCGGACCGGGCAACGCCCCGGGCCCGCACCGCACCGCCTCGACCCGTTTTCCCGACCGTCGAAAGGCCATGCCCGATGAGCGACGCCACCACCGCGGCCACCACCGCCGCGGCCGCCGCAGCCGAGCGGCTGCGGGCCACCGCGGAGAGCACCGACCTGCTGCTGCACACCCTCGCCGAGCTGGAGCCCGCGGCGGTGTTCGAACCCTCCGCCCTGTCCGGCTGGACCCGCGGGCACCTGCTGACCCACCTCGCCCGCAACGCGGACTCCCTGGTCAACCTGCTCACCGGCGCCCGCACCGGGCGGCAGGTCCCGCAGTACGCCACCCCGCAGACGCGGGACGCCGACATCGAGGCCGGGGCCGGACGCCCGCTGGCCGAGCAGGTCGCCGACCTCCGGGAGAGCCAGCGGCGCTTCCAGGACTTCGCCGCCGGGCTGGAGCCCGAGCACTGGGCCGCCCCGATCACCCACCGCGACGGCACCGTCTTCCCGGCCTGGCAGGTGCCGGGGAAGCGGCTGATCGAGCTGGAGTACCACCACGTCGACCTGAACGCCGGCTACACCCCGGCACACTGGCCCGAGCCGTTCGCCGTCGCCGAGTTCCAGCGGCTGGGCGCGCGCCTCGCCGCGCGGGACGACCTGCCCGACCTGCTGCTGGTCGCCGAGGACGCCGGGCTCCGGGTCCGGCTCGGCGGCGGCGGTGACAGCAGCGACGGCACCGGCGCCGGCGACGGCGGGGCGCCCGGGCTGGTCGCCGAGGGCCCGGTGCGGGCGCTCACCGGCTGGCTGTCCGGCCGCTCGGACGGGGACGGCCTCCAGGTCCACCGCGGCGACGAGGGCCTGGTCGACCCCCGCGGCGCACTGCCCGCGCTCCCCCCGATGGGATGATGGGCTGCGAGTGGACGGAATTGACGGAATCGGCGGAACAGCCCGGCGGCGAGCGAGGAGCGGCGTGATGACGTACCACGGAGCGGTGAAGGTCGGCGGGGCACCGGACGTCCGGGAGCTGGCCCACCTGATCATCACCAAGGTCGCGGTCGGACCGCACGACAACAACGCGTACCTGCTGCGCTGCCGGGCCACCGACGAGCAGCTGCTGATCGACGCCGCCGCCGACGCGCCGGTGCTGCTGGAGACCGTCGGCCCCCGGCTGGCCGCGGTGGTCACCACCCACCGGCACCGCGACCACTGGGGCGCGCTGGCCGAGGTGGTCGCCGTCACCGGGGCCCGCACCATGGCCGGGCGGATCGACGCCGAGGGCATCGACGTGCCCACCGACCTCCCGCTGGAGGACGGCTCGGTGGTCCGCTTCGGGCAGATCGAGCTGACCGTCCGCCACCTGGTGGGCCACACCCCCGGCGCGATCGTGCTGCTCTACGACGACCCGCAGGGCCACCCCCACCTGTTCACCGGCGACTGCCTGTTCCCGGGCGGCGTGGGCAACACCTGGGGCGACCCGGCCGCCTTCGACTCGCTCTTCCGGGACGTCAACGAGAAGGTCTTCGACCGGCTCCCGGACGAGACCTGGGTCTACCCGGGCCACGGCGACGACACCACCCTGGGCGCCGAGCGCCCGCACCTGCCGGAGTGGCGCGAGCGCGGCTGGTGAGCACGACGGCCCGGGGCCCCGCCGCAGCAGTGCGGCGGGGCCCCGGGCGGGCACGACCGGATCAGGGCCGCGGGCCGGATCAGGCGTCGATCTTCGCGGGCTCCTCGGCCCGCTCGGCCCGCTGCTGCTTCCGCGCGGCGACCAGGCTGGTCACGGTGGTGACCGCCAGGGTCAGCACGATGAAGCCCAGCGAGACCGGGATGCTGATCTCCGGGACGTGCACGCCGCTCTCGTGCAGCGCGTGCAGCACCAGCTTGACGCCGATGAAGCCGAGGATCACCGACAGGCCGTAGGAGAGGTGGACCAGCTTCTTCAGCAGGCCGCCGATCAGGAAGTACAGCTGGCGCAGGCCCATCAGCGCGAAGGCGTTGGCCGTGAAGACGATGTACGGGTCCTGGGTGAGGCCGAAGATGGCCGGGATCGAGTCCAGGGCGAACAGCACGTCGGTGGTGCCGATCGCCAGCATCACGATCAGCATCGGGGTCATCAGCCGGCGGCCGTTCTCCCGGATCAGCAGCTTGGTGCCGTGGTAGCGGTCGGTGGACGGGAAGCGTCGCTCGATCGACTTGAGCAGGCGGTTCTCCTCGAACTCCTCCTCGTCCTCGTCGGCCCGGGCCTCCTTGATCAGCTTCCAGGCCGTCCAGACCAGGAAGGCGCCGAAGAGGTAGAACACCCAGGAGAAGTTCGACACCACCGCCGCGCCGCCGGCGATGAAGACCGCCCGCAGCACCAGGGCGATGATCACGCCGAACATCAGCACCCGCTGCTGGTAGATCCTGGGCACCGCGAACTTGCCCATGATCAGGATGAACACGAACAGGTTGTCGACGCTGAGCGACTTCTCGGTGATGTAGCCGGCGAAGAACTCGCCGGACGGCTTCCCGCCGCCGTACCACCAGAGGAAGCCGCCGAACAGCCCGGCCAGGGCCACCCAGACCGCCGTCCAGATGCCGGCCTCCCTCACGGAGACCTCGTGCGGCTTGCGGCCGCCGATGAAGAAGTCGGCCACGATCAGGGCGATCAGCACCGCGATGGTGCCGGCCCACAGGCCCGCGGATACGTCCATGTCTGCTCCTCCGGCAGATAGGCGAACACTCGTCACTGCCGGAGGTCTCTTCCGCCGCGCGGCCCGCTCCCGGCGGGTACCGCACGGCCAGCGCCCCGGGGCGCCGCGATGGGCGCCCGTGATGACGGGGTCGCTGAACGGGGAATACTCCCCTCCGCTCCCAGAAGGTTAACAGGAAGCCCAAGGAAAGGTAAAGAAGGTAAAGAAGCCCCGCTGTCGAAGGGTCAGAGGAACGGCTCGATGAAGGGCAGCATGTCCCGGAAGGTGCGGCCGCTGGCCGGGGCGCCGATGGCGGTCATCCTCCAGCCGCTCTCGCCGTCCCGCTCGACCTTGGCCATGATCTGCCCGGTGTGCGGGCCGCCGCCGGTCAGCTCGTAGCGGGCCAGCTCCTTGCCGGTGGTCTCGTCGACCAGCCGGCAGTGCGCGTTCTGCACCTCCATGAAGTTCTGGCCGCTGTACGAGCTGACGGTGAAGACGATCTGGGTGACCCGCTGGGGCACCTTGGTCAGGTCGACCAGGATGCTCTCGTCGTCGCCGCCCGCCCCGACCCCGCCGACCAGGTTGTCGCCGGTGTGCCGGACCGAGCCCTCGTTGCTGACCAGGTGGGAGAAGAACACCACGTCGCTCATCGCCTTGCCGTCGTACAGCAGGGCGGACGCGTCGAGGTCGATCTCCTTGGGGCGGCGGCTGAAGAAGCCGCGCTTGCCGGGGGCGGACTTCCACCCGAGGCCCATCCGGACCACGGACAGGGTCTCGCCGGTGGACTTCAACAGGCTCACGCTCTGGCCCTTGGCCAGGTTCACGGACACGCTGCCGACCTCTGCTTCCTCCGGGCCCCGCCCGGCGTCCTGTCGCACCTCCGGCCGTACCCGGAACATCCCGGCCCCGGGCAGACCGCGCCCCACCCTACGCCGACGCACCGCCGTTGCACCGCCGGTGCGGCGCCGAAGGGTCGGGCTGTGGCCAAACTACGACACAACGGCACCCGCCGGACGGGGAATCGCCCCCGTCCGACCGCGGGTGACGCCGGATCAGGCCATTCCCGCCTCGCGCATCTGGCGCAGCTCGCGCTTGAGCTCCTTGACCTCGTCGCGCAGCCGGGCCGCCACCTCGAACTGCAGCTCGGCCGCGGCGGTGTGCATCCGGTCGGTCATGCCCTGGATCAGCTCGGCGAGTTCGGCCGCGGGCAGGCTCTTCGCGGGCTTGCGCTCGATGCCCAGCGCCGGGACCGGCGCCTTGCCCTTGCCCTGCTGCCGGTAGCCGGTGGCGAGCAGCTCCTCGGTGTCGACGTCCTCCCCGGCCATGGTGGAGAGCAGGTCGCCGATCTTCTTCCGCAGCGGCTGCGGGTCGATCCCGTGCTCCTCGTTGTACGCCTGCTGGACGGCGCGCCGGCGGTTGGTCTCGCTGATCGCCAGCTCCATCGCCGGGGTGATCTTGTCGGCGTACATGTGCACCTGGCCGGAGACGTTGCGCGCGGCGCGGCCGATGGTCTGGATCAGCGAGGTGCCGGAGCGCAGGAAGCCCTCCTTGTCCGCGTCCAGGATCGCGACCAGCGAGACCTCGGGCAGGTCGAGTCCCTCGCGGAGCAGGTTGATGCCGACCAGCACGTCGTACTCGCCGGCCCGCAGCTCGCGCAGCAGCTCGATCCGGCGCAGCGTGTCGACGTCGCTGTGCAGGTAGCGGACCCGGATGTCGAGGCCGAGGAAGTAGTCGGTGAGGTCCTCGGCCATCTTCTTGGTGAGCGTGGTGACCAGGACGCGCTCGTCCTTCTCCACCCGCTGCCGGATCTCGTGCACCAGGTCGTCGATCTGGCCCTCGGTCGGCTTGACGATCACCTCGGGGTCGATCAGGCCGGTCGGGCGGATGATCTGCTCGACCTGGCCGTCGCCGCGGGCCAGCTCGTACTTGCCCGGGGTGGCCGACAGGTAGACGGTCTGGCCGATCCGCTGCTGGAACTCCTCCCACTTCAGCGGCCGGTTGTCCATCGCCGAGGGCAGCCGGAAGCCGTGCTCGACCAGGGTGCGCTTGCGCGAGGCGTCGCCCTCGTACATCGCGCCGATCTGCGGGACGGTGACGTGCGACTCGTCGATGACCAGGAGGAAGTCCTCCGGGAAGTAGTCGAGCAGCGTGTTCGGCGGGGAGCCGGGCTCGCGGCCGTCGAAGTGCATCGAGTAGTTCTCCACGCCCGAGCAGGTGCCGATCTGGCGGAGCATCTCGATGTCGTAGGTGGTGCGCATCCGCAGCCGCTGGGCCTCCAGCAGCTTGCCCTGCTTCTCCATCCGGGCCAGCGTCTGCTCCAGCTCGGCCTCGATGCCGCCGATCGCCCGCTCCATCCGCTCCGGGCCGGCCACGTAGTGCGAGGCGGGGAAGACGTAGACCGAGTCGTCCTGGCTGATCACCTCGCCGGTCAGCGGGTGCAGCGTGTACAGCGCCTCGATCTCGTCGCCGAACATCTCGATCCGGACGGCGAGCTCCTCGTAGACCGGGAAGATCTCGACCGTGTCGCCGCGGACCCGGAAGGTGCCGCGGGTGAACGCCAGGTCGTTGCGGGTGTACTGGATGTCGACGAAGCGGCGCAGCAGGGCGTCCCGGTCGACCTCCTCGCCGACCTTCAGGCGGACCATCCGGTCGACGTACTCCTGCGGGGTGCCGAGGCCGTAGATGCAGGAGACGGACGCGACCACGATCACGTCCCGCCGGGTGAGCAGGCTGTTGGTGGCGGAGTGGCGCAGCCGCTCGACCTCCTCGTTGATCGAGGAGTCCTTCTCGATGTAGGTGTCCGTCTGCGGGACGTACGCCTCGGGCTGGTAGTAGTCGTAGTACGAGACGAAGTACTCGACCGCGTTGTTCGGCAGCAGCTCGCGGAACTCGTTCGCCAGCTGGGCGGCCAGCGTCTTGTTCGGCGCCATCACCAGGGTGGGGCGCTGCAGCTTCTCGATCATCCAGGCGGTGGTGGCCGACTTGCCGGTGCCGGTCGCGCCGAGCAGGACGACGTCCTTCTCGCCGGCGCGGACGCGGCGCTCCAGCTCGGCGATGGCCGCCGGCTGGTCACCGTTGGGTTGGTAGGGGCTGACGACCTCGAAGGGCGCCACGGACCGCTCGATACTCGTGATGGGACGCACGCCCTCCACGGTACGACCGGCCACCGACAACGCGGTGGTTACTTCGCGGAGTCCCGGGCCAGCGCGACCAGCCGGGAGACCGCCCGCAGGTACTTCTTGCGGTAGCCGCCGCGCAGCATCTCCTCGGTGAACACCCGGTCGAACGGCACGCCCGAGGCGGTGACCGGCAGCTCCCGGTCGTACATCCGGTCGGCCAGCACCACCAGCCGCAGCGCGGTCGCCTGGTCGTCCACCTGCCGCACCCCGCGCAGGAACACCGCGCCCACCTCGTCCAGCAGCGCGCCGTACCGGCTGGGGTGCACCTCCTTCAGGTGCTCCAGCAGCGCGTCGAAGTCGTCCAGCGACGCGCCCGGGGTGCGGGCCGCGCGGGCGGTCACCTCGGCGTCGGTGTACGGCGGCGGGGCGTCGGGCAGCCCGCGGTGCCGGTAGTCCTGGCCGTCGATCCGCACCGGGCGGAAGTGCGCGGACAGGCCCTGGATCTCCCGCATGAAGTCGGCGGCGGCGAACCGGCCCTCGCCGAGCTTCTCCGGCAGCGTGTTCGAGGTCGCGCACAGCTTGACGCCGTTCTCCACCAGCCGGCCCAGCAGGGTCGAGACCAGCACGGTGTCGCCCGGGTCGTCCAGTTCGAACTCGTCGATGCAGAGCAGCCGGTGCGAGCTGAGCGTCCGCACCGCGCCCTGGAAGGTCAGCGCGCCCACCAGGTTGGTCAGCTCCACGAACGTCCCGAACGCCTTCGGGCCGGGCACCGCGTGCCAGAGCGAGGCCAGCAGGTGCGTCTTCCCCACGCCGTACCCGCCGTCCAGGTAGATCCCGGCCGGCCCGGTGGGCGCGGGGGCGGCACGGCGGAACCAGCCGCGCTTCGGCGGCTCGGCGGCGCTGTTCAGCCCGGCGGCGAAGGACTCCAGGATCTGGACGGCCTCGTACTGGCTCGGCTGCGAGGAGTCCGGCAGGTAGCTGCCGAAGCTCACCCCGGCGAAGCGCGGCGGCGGCACCATCTCGGCGACCAGCCGCTCGGCCGGCACCACCGGGCGCCGGTCGGTCAGGGCTATCGCGGTGTGAATATCGGACTCCGAGGCAGCAGACACGGAACAACAGGGTACTCGCGCCACGAGAACCGCTGCGCGACAGGGCGAAGGCAGGGGCGCGGGGAACTGCGCGGCCGACCGAGCACGCACCGCGAGATCGCGACGCGGGACGGGAGCCTGCACCGTGCCGCGACCTCGCTGACGCGCTCCTCCCGCAGCGCGCAGTTCCCCGCGCCCCTGTTGCGCGCTCTCCGGCCGAACGCCTCCGGCTGAGAGACTCGGGGCATGAGGCAACTGATCGGCGACACCCCCGGCCCTCCCGGCAGCCCCGAGTGGCTGGCGCAGGCGTACGCGTACCCGGCGGAGGGGGCGTGGCTGCGGGCGAACATGGTCACCTCGCTGGACGGCGCGGCCCGGCTGGACGGCCTCTCGGAGGGGCTGTCCGGCGAGGCGGACAAGCGGATCTTCGGGGTGCTGCGGGCGCTGTGCGACGTGGTGCTGGTGGGGGCCGAGACGGTGCGGGCGGAGGGCTACCGGCCGGCCCGGGCCCGGGCCGGCTTCGCGGCGCGGCGGGCCGCCGCGGGCCAGCTGCCGGCGCCGGTGATCGCGGTGGTGTCGCGGAGCCTGGAGCTGGACCTGTCGGCGCCGCTGTTCACCGAGCCGCTGGTGCCCACGGTGGTGGTCACCACCGTCGACGCGCCGGCCGACCGGCTGGCCGAGGTCGCCGCCGCAGCCGATGTGATCACCGCAGGAACGGGCTCGGTGGACCTCCCCCGGGCGGTGGCCGCGCTCACGGAGCGTGGCTGGCGCCGCCAGCTCACGGAGGGCGGGCCCCGCCTGCTCGGTCAGCTCGCGGCGGACGGCCTGCTGGACGAGTTGTGCCTGTCGGTGGCGCCCCTGGTGACGGCGGGTGATTCACCGAGGATCGTGAACGGGCCGGGAATCCCGGACGTCCGACCGATGCGGCTGGTGTCATTGATCGAGGAGAAAGGTTTCCTCTTCACCCGCTATCTGCGGCCGACCGATCCGGACCGCTCCCCGAGCGTCCCAGCCCGCACCCGAGCCACATCCTGACCGATGTGGATCATGTGATCCGTGTGGCGCGTGTGCAGCGTGAGGAATCCTTCCTCCGGGCACTATGAAGGAGGGGAGCAGGGAGCCGGACCCGGGGGCCCGCACCAGCGAAGGGACTCACGTGTTCAAGACCGTACTGATGATCGAAAAGGCGCTCTCCGACGCCGACGTGGAGCTGGTCACCACGCTCCACGGCGAGGAGAAGGTCTCCTTCGTCGTCCTGATGCAACCCCGCGGCAAGCAGGACGAGCTGCTGCGTGCCCTGGACGACGTGGCCCTCGGCCATCTGGACAAGGCGGTGCACGAACGCGACGAGGGCGAGGAGGAGACGCCGACCCTCGCGGGCGAATCCCTCGAACACAGCCTGCGCCACCTGCGGCGCGCCGGGGCGGAGGCGGTCGGCGAGGTGGTCGAGGCGCACCCGCTGGTGCGGCTGCGCGAGGTGGTGGAGGAGAACCGGGCCGACGAGGTGCTGGTGCTGACCTCGCCGCACTTCGTCGAGGAGTTCTTCCACCGGGACTGGGCCTCCCGCGCCCGGCACGAGGTGGGCGTCCCGGTGCTCAAACTGTTCGCCAGCGAAGCCTGACCGCCCTCCCGGTTAGGGCAGAATCGTCCCGTAGTCCCGTAGACGTTCC
Source organism: Kitasatospora sp. NPDC088783 (assembly GCF_044750705.1). Taxonomy (NCBI): domain Bacteria; kingdom Bacillati; phylum Actinomycetota; class Actinomycetes; order Kitasatosporales; family Streptomycetaceae; genus Kitasatospora; species Kitasatospora sp. NPDC088783. Next base: position 4,286 of record NZ_JBIVKJ010000013.1, on the reverse strand, counting down.
ACGGAGCTACGGGACGATCCCACCTCCTCACGCCCGTACGGAGCCAGCCTTGAACGACGCCGCCCACGACCTGCACGCCCCGCACTTCATCGGCATCGGCGGCGCCGGCATGTCCGGCCTGGCGAAGATCCTCGCGGTGCGCGGCGCGACCGTCTCGGGGTCCGACGCGAAGGAGTCGGAGACCGTGCGGGCGCTGCGCGAGCTGGGCGCGACGGTGTTCGTCGGGCACGCGGCGGAGCACCTCCCGGCCGGGACCAGCAGCGTGGTGGTCTCCAGTGCGATCCGCGCCGACAACCCGGAGCTGGTGGCCGCGCGGGAGCGCGGCGTCCCGGTGGTGCACCGCTCGGACGCGCTGGCGGCGCTGATGGGCGGTCGCCGGGCGCTCGCGGTGGCGGGCACCCACGGCAAGACCACCACCACCTCGATGCTGGCGGTCAGCCTGGGCGAGCTGGGCCTGGAGCCCTCGTACGCGATCGGCGGCGACCTGGACGCGCCGGGGTCGAACGCGCACCACGGGGCGGGCGAGATCTTCGTCGCGGAGGCGGACGAGAGCGACCGCAGCTTCCACAAGTACGCGCCCGAGGTGGCGATCGTGCTGAACGTGGAGCTGGACCACCACGCCAACTACGCGTCGATCGAGGAGATCTACGAGTCCTTCGAGACCTTCGTCGGCCGGATCCAGCCCGGCGGCACCCTGGTGGTCTCCGCCGACCACGCGGGCGCCCGCGAGCTGACCCGCCGGGTGGCCGGGCGGGACGGGCTGAACGTGGTGACGGTCGGCGCCGCCGAGGACGCCGACCTGCGGGTGCTGAAGGTCGAGGCGCGCGGCATGACCAGCGAGGTGACGGTCGAGCTGGACGGCGAGCCGCTGACCTTCACCGTCTCGGTGCCCGGCCGGCACTACGCGCACAACGCGGTCGCGGCGCTGGCCGCGGGCATCGCGCTGGGCGTCCCGGCCGACGGGCTGGCGAAGGCGCTGGGCGCGTACACCGGGGTGCGGCGGCGGCTCCAGCTCAAGGGCGAGGCGCGCGGCGTGCAGGTGATCGACTCCTACGCGCACCACCCCACCGAGATGGCCGCCGACCTGGAGGCGATCCGGGAGGCGGCGGGCACGGGCCGGGTGCTGGTGGTCTTCCAGCCGCACCTGTTCTCCCGCACCCAGCAGCTCGCCGAGGAGATGGGCGGGGCGCTGGCGCTGGCCGACGCCTCGGTGGTGCTGGACATCTACCCGGCCCGCGAGGACCCGATCCCCGGCGTCACCGCCGAGCTGATCATCGACGCGGCCCGCCGGGCCGGCGCCGACGTCCGGGCCGAGCACGACTTCGCCGCCGCCCCCGCGCTGCTGGCCGCGCTGGCCGCCCCCGGCGACCTGGTGCTGACCATGGGCGCGGGCGACGTCACCAACCTGGGCCCGGAAATTCTGGCCGCCCTGGCCGACGTTGCACCTGCTGTCTGACGTCCCCGTCCGAGCTGGAGAGTGCCGTGAGCTACGAGGTCCAGAAGTCCGACGCCGAGTGGCGCGCCGAGCTGACTCCGGAGGAGTACCACGTGCTCCGCGAGGCCGGCACCGAGCGGCCGTTCGTCGGCGAGTACACCGACACCCGGACGGTCGGCGTGTACAGCTGCCGGGCGTGCGGCGCGGAGCTGTTCAGCAGCGAGACCAAGTTCGACAGCCACTGCGGGTGGCCGTCGTACTACTCGCCGCTGGCCGGTGACTCGGTGGAGTACCTGGAGGACAGCAGCCTCGGCATGCGCCGGGTCGAGGTGCGCTGCAAGAAGTGCGGCAGCCACCTGGGGCACGTCTTCGAGGGCGAGGGGTACGACACCCCGACCGACCAGCGGTACTGCATCAACTCGATCTCGCTGCGGTTCGAGCCCGCCGAGTAGGCTCCGCGCCCGCCCGCCCGCGTGGAAGACTGGATCTTCTTCCGAACGGTCTTGGACGTGGGTGGGGCGGGCGTGGCACGGCGGCGGTCTTCCGGGGTGTGGTCGGTACTGGCTGAGGCGCAGCGCGAGCAGCATCGCCGCGCGGAGGCCCAGCGCAAGGCGGCCGCCGCCCGGCAGCGCGAGAGCGAACGGGCGCAGCGAGAGGCGCAGCGGGCGGCCGCCCGGGGTGAGCGCGAGGCGGTGAAGGCGTACCAGCAGGGGCGGGAGTCGGACGCCGCCCGGCGCAGCGCCGAACTGGACGGGCGGGTCGCCGAGTTGCGCGGGGTGCTGGCGGCCGGGCTGGCCGGCCCCGGCTTCGTGCTGGCCGGGGGCGGGCGTCCCGCGGTGCCGCCGTTCGACCCCGGTCCGCTGGGCGTGCCGGTGCCGATGCCCGACCAGGATTGGTACCTGGTGCCGCCCCCGTCCGGCCCGCAGGCGTACCAGCCGGGGGCGCGCCGGCAGTGGGAGGAGCAGTCCGCGCAGGCCCGGGCCAGGTTCGAGTACGACTGGCAGGCCGCCTGGGCCGCCGAACAGCACCGGCAGCGCCAACTCGCCGACTACCGCGCCCAGTACGACGCCTGGGCGGCCGAGCGGCACCGGCTGCTGGCCGGGCGGTCCGCCCAGGCCGGCGAGCTGACGGCGCGGCTGCGGGCGGGCGAGCCGGCGGCGGTCGCCGAGTACTTCGAGGCGGTGGTCGACTGGCGCGAGGACTGGCCGGACGGCTTCCCCGCCGACGGCGAGACCTCCTGGGACGCCTCGACCCGGCGGTTGGTGGTGCGCTGGGAGCTGCCGCCGTACGAGGTGGTGCCGAGCGTCGGCCGGTACCGCTACGTCCGCTCCGAGGACCGCGAGGACGAGGTCGCCCGGCCCGCCGGGCAGCGCCGGGAGCTCTACCGCGAGGTGCTGGCGCAGTGCGCGCTGCGGGTGCTGGCCGAGGTGTTCCGGGCCGACACCGACGGCCTGCTCGCCTCGGTGGGCCTGAACGGCGTGGTGGTCGCCCCCGATCCGGCGACCGGGCAGCAGGGCGAGCGCTGCCTGCTGACCGTGGAGGCCGACCGCGCCGCTTTCGAGGCGCTGGCCCTGGACCGGGTCGCCCCGCTGGACTGCCTGGTCGACGCGCTCGGCGGCCGGATCTCCGCCCGGCCGGAGAAGGGCGAGGCCGTCCCGGAGCTCCCCACCGCCTTCGCCGCGGCCGGCGAGGAGCCCGACCTGTTCGCCATGGACCCGCTGGAGTTCGAGCGGCTGATCGCCGAGCTGTTCCGCCGCCGGGGCCTGCGCACCAGCACCACCGCGCGCAGCGGCGACGAGGGCGTGGACGTGCTGGCCGAGGACCCGGACCCGATCACCGGCGGGAAGATCGTCATCCAGGCCAAGCGCTACCGGCACACCGTCTCGCCGGGCGCGGTGCGCGACCTGGAGTCCACCATGCGCCACCAGGGCGCCAACCGGGGCATCCTGGTGACCACTTCGGGCTTCGGCCCGGGCTCCCGCAAGCACGCCGAGAACAAACCGCTCACCCTGGTGGACGGCCCGCTGCTGCTCGCGCTGCTCCGCGAGCACGGCCTCCCCGGCCGGCTGGGCCCGGCCCCCGCGGCCCCCGCCGTCGCCGTGCCGCGCACCGCCGCCCCCGCCGCCGAACTGGTGCCGGGCCAGAACCTGGTGCTGCCCGACGGCGAGCTGCGGGTGGTGTTCCGGGCCGGCGGCGCGGAGGCCGACCTGACGCTGCTGCTGCTCGACGCGGACGGCAAGGTCCGGCACGACGGGGACTTCGTCTTCTACCACCAACCGGAGGCGGAGGGCGGCGCCGTGACGCTCCGTCCGGACGAGCGCAGCGCCACCGTCCGGACCGGGCGGCTCCCGGCGGCGGTGCGGCGGGTGGCGGTCTCGGTCAACCTGGACGCGGACGGCGACGGCAGCTGCGCGGACCTGGTCGACCCGGTGGTGGAGCTCTCCTCCGGCGACGGCAGCTGGCTGTTCCGGCCGCCGGCCGACCCGGCGGTCTCCGCGATGCTGGTCGCCGAGGTGTACCGGCACCCGGCCGACGGCTGGAAGCTGCGCGCGGTCGGCCAGGGCTGGTCGGACGGCCTGGCCGGCCTGGCCCGCGACCACGGCGTGGACGTCGCCTAGTAGTGCTTCGTTAGGTTCTGGTTCTGCGTCTGGTTCTTGTGCGGGGTAGGGGGCGGTTGCAGGTGGCGCAGGTGCCGGTCCAGCCCTTGAGCAGGTCCTGGAGGAGGTCCAGGGCCTGGTAGAGGGTCAGTCCGGCGCCGGTGCTTTTGGGTCGAGCCGCCTGAGGGTGAGGAATGCCTGGGCGGCGGTGACGAGGGTGACGTGGTGGTGCCAGCCGCGCCAGGTGCGTCCCT
>NZ_JBIVKJ010000012.1:0-224349 GCF_044750705.1 Kitasatospora sp. NPDC088783 | reverse complement strand
GGTTACATTCCGAACCCGGAAGCTAAGCCTCACAGCGCCGATGGTACTGCAGGGGGGACCCTGTGGGAGAGTAGGACGCCGCCGAACAATCTTTGTGGGAAAGCCCCCTGACGGGATGTCAGGGGGCTTTCTTGTTGTAGGGTCGGTCCCGCACAGTTGTCGGTGGTGAAAACAGGAGGCTCCGCACAGTGGAGGTCCAGGAGACGCGCGTTCAGACCGACCGGGTCCTCACGATCCCGAACCTGCTGAGCATGGCTCGGCTGGTGGGCGTGCCGATCTTCCTGTGGTTGGTGCTGTGGCCGGTCTTCGGGGGGCCGAAGAACGACGGGTGGGCGATTGTCGTTCTGATGTTGAGCGGGGTCAGTGACTACCTGGACGGGAAGCTGGCCCGGCGGTGGGGGCAGATCAGCCGGCTGGGGCAGTTGCTGGACCCGGCCGCGGACCGGTTGTACATCGTGTCGACGCTGGTGGGTCTGACCTGGCGGGAGATTCTGCCCTGGTGGCTGACGGCGCTGCTGGTGGCGCGGGAGGCGTTCGTCGGGGTGGTGCTGTTGCGGCTCAACCGGGCGGGTTACGGGCCGTTGAACGTGAGTTTCCTCGGGAAGGCGGCTACGTTCAATCTGATGTACGCGTTTCCGCTTCTGCTGCTGGGGGTGGGCACAGGGTGGGTGCACCAGGTTGCGGGAGTGGTGAGTTGGGCGTTCATCTGGTGGGGGACGACGCTGTACTGGTGGGCCGGTGCGCTGTATGCGGTGCAGGCCCGGCAGATCCTCCAGGCGGAGCACGCTGCTGCCGTTTGAGATCAGCCTGAGACGTTTTACACGCCCTCCGCGGTGAGTCGGACGTTTGCTTCCGGGTAGGGATGCGTCGGACCGGTTTGATGGACCCGCAGGGGTTCACCACCGCGAAGGAGGACGCACCCGTAATGAAAGCCGTTGTGATGGCGGGCGGAGAGGGCACCCGACTCCGCCCCATGACTTCCAGCATGCCCAAGCCGCTGCTGCCGGTGGCCAATCGGCCGATCATGGAGCACGTGCTGCGGCTGCTGAGGCGACACGGCCTCAATGACACCGTGGTGACCGTGCAGTTCCTGGCCTCGTTGGTCAAGAACTACTTCGGTGACGGCGAAGAACTGGGCATGCACCTCACCTACGCCAACGAGGAAACCCCGCTGGGCACGGCCGGCAGCGTGAAGAACGCCGAGGACGCCCTGCGGGACGATTCCTTTCTGGTGATCTCCGGCGACGCACTGACGGACTTCGACCTCTCCGATCTGATTGCCTTTCACCGGGAGAAGGGCGCGCTGGTGACGGTGTGCCTGACCCGGGTGCCGAACCCACTGGAATTCGGTATCACCATCACGGACGAGGAGGGGAAGGTCGAGCGCTTCCTGGAGAAGCCGACCTGGGGGCAGGTGTTCTCGGACACCGTGAACACCGGTATCTACGTGATGGAGCCGGAGGTCTTCGACTACGTGGCGGCCGGCGAGTCGGTCGACTGGTCGAGCGACGTGTTCCCGCAGTTGCTCAAGGAGGGCAAGCCGGTCTTCGGCTACGTCGCCGAGGGCTACTGGGAGGACGTGGGCACGCACGAGAGCTACCTGAAGGCCCAGGCGGACGTCCTGGAGGGCAAGGTCCAGGTCGAGCTGGACGGGTTCGAGATCTCGCCGGGCGTGTGGGTGGCCGAGGGTGCGGAGGTGGACCCGGAGGCCGTGCTGCGGGGGCCGCTGTACATCGGCGACTACGCCAAGGTCGAGGCCGGCGTGGAGCTGCGCGAGCACACCGTGCTGGGGTCGAACGTGGTCGTCAAGCGCGGGGCGTTCCTGCACAAGGCCGTGGTGCACGACAACGTGTACGTGGGGCCGCAGAGCAACCTGCGCGGCTGCGTGGTCGGGAAGAACACCGACGTGATGCGGGCCGCCCGGATCGACGAGGGGGCGGTGATCGGTGACGAGTGCCTGATCGGCGAGGAGTCGATCGTCGCGGGCAACGTCAAGGTCTACCCGTTCAAGACGATCGAGGCCGGCGCGTTCGTCAACACCTCGGTGATCTGGGAGTCCCGCGGCCAGGAGCACCTGTTCGGGGTGCGCGGCGTGTCGGGCATCCTGAACGTGGAGATCACGCCCGAGCTGGCCGTGCGGCTGGCGGGGGCGTACGCGACCACGTTGAAGAAGGGCGCGACGGTCACCATCGCGCGTGACCACTCGCGTGGTGCGCGGGCGTTGAAGCGGGCGATGATCTCGGCGCTGCAGACCAGCGCGATCGACGTCCGGGACCTGGAGAACGTGCCGATGCCGGTGGCCCGGCAGGCGACGGCGCGGGGGAGCGCGGGCGGGATCTTCCTGCGTACCACGCCGGGGGTGCCGGACTCGCTGGACATCCTGTTCTTCGACGAGCGCGGGGCTGACCTGTCGCAGGCCGGGCAGCGGAAGCTGGACCGGGTGTACGCGCGGCAGGAGTTCCGGCGGGCGTTCCCGGGCGAGATCGGCGACCTGCTGCACCCGGCGAGCGTGTTCGACTCGTACGCGACGAACCTGTTGCGGTCGGTGGACACCTCGGGGGTGCGGGAGGCCGGGCTGAAGGTCGTGGTGGACGCGGCGCACGGCAGTGCCGGGCTGGTGCTGCCGAGCATCCTGGGGCGGCTCGGGGTGGAGGCGCTGACGGTGGCCGGCGGTCTGGACGAGTCCAAGCCGACCGAGGGCGCCGAGGAGCGGAAGGCGGCGCTGGCCAGGCTGGGCGGGCTGGTGGCCTCCTCGCAGGCCGCGTTCGGCGTGCGGTTCGACCCGGTGGGTGAGCGGGTGTCCTTCGTGGACGAGCTCGGTCGGGTGATCCAGGACGACCGGGCGCTGCTGGTGCTGCTGGACCTGGTGGCGGCCGAGCGCCGTTCCGGGCAGGTGGCGCTGCCGGTGACGACGACCCGGATCGCCGAGCAGGTGGCGGCGTACCACGGCACCCAGGTGATCTGGACGACGACCTCGCCGGACGACCTGGCGAAGGCCGCGGCGGCGGACGGCACGATCTTCGGCGGCGACGGGCGCGGCGGCTTCGTGGTGCCCGAGTTCTCCGGGGTGCTGGACGGGGCGGCGGCGTTCGTGCGGCTGGTCGGCCTGGTGGCGCGGACGCAGCTGACGCTGAGCCAGATCGACGCGCGCATCCCGCAGGCGCACATCCAGAAGCGGGACATCGCGACGCCGTGGGCCGCCAAGGGCATGGTGATGCGCTCGGTGGTGGAGGCGGCCGGGAACCGGAAGCTGGACACCACGGACGGCGTGCGGGTGGTCGAGCCGGACGGCCGGTGGACGCTGGTCCTGCCGGACCCGGCGGAGGCCGTCACCCACCTGTGGGCGGAGGGCCCGGACGACGAGGCGACCGAGCGGCTGCTCGACGAGTGGGCCGCGGTCGTGGACGGCGCCGGGAGGTAGTGCGGAGAAATCCCGGTGGGGGCGGGCCCGCGGGTCCGCCCCCACCGGCGTTTGTCACGATCCTGTGCCGAAACCCTCCTGCGGGGCCCGGGGCTGGTCGTGGGGCACCTCGTGGTCGTGAAACGATGTGGCGCATGCCAGCAACGCCGACGCCGAGTGACCCGGAGGGGCGCTTCCGCCGCCCGGACGCCTCGATGTCCCTGCTGACCACGGTCATGGAGCACTCGCTCGACGACGGGTACGCGGCGGCGGCCCGGGCGCGCGGGGCGGAGGGCAGCTCCCGGATGCCGTCGACGGCCAGGGGGCGGCTGGTGCTGGCCCTGGGGCTGGCGCTGGCCGCGGTCGTGGTGACGGTCGGGGCGGTGAACACGCACGCCGCGGCGCCCGTCCTGGCCCAGGAGCGGGACGCCCTGGTGACCCGGGTGAACGACGCCAACAAGGCGGCGGACGAGTTGCAGCGGCAGGTCGAGGCGGACCGCGACAGGGTCGAGAAGGCCCAGGAGGCGGCGCTGCAGACCGGCGACGACAGCGCGGCGGCGCAGCTGGCGGCGCGCACCGGGACCGGGGAGATCACCGGGCCGGGCGTCAAGCTGGTGATCGACGACGCGTCCGGGAGCGGTTCGGGCGGCAACGTCAGCGATCCGCGGAACACCGGCGGCTACGGCAAGGACGGCCGGGTCAAGGACCACGACCTGCAGTACGCGGTGAACGGGCTGTGGCTGGCCGGCGCGGAGGCGGTGTCCGTGAACGGGCAGCGGCTGACCGCGCTGTCGGCGATCCGGGCGGCCGGCGACGCGATCCTGGTGGACAACCGGCCGCTGGTGCCGCCGTACACGGTGCTGGCGATCGGGGACGGGCCGCGGCTGGCGCAGGCGTTCCAGGACAACGAGGGCGGCCGCTACCTGAAGATCATCCAGGACAGCTACGGCATCCGGTCGACGGTGTCGGCGCAGAAGTCGCTGACGCTGCCGGCCGCGCTGGGCGTGACGCTCCGGGTGGCCGGGCCGGAGGCGTCCCCGTCCCCGGAGTCCCCGGCCGAGCCGTCGTCCTCCCCCTCGTCGTCCCCGTCCGTTTCACCGTCGCCGTCCGGTGCGCCCTCGGGGTCGCCGGGTGCGGCGCCGTCGAAGTCCGCGCGGTCGACCGCGACGAAGTCCACTTCCACTGGAACAGGAGCTGCTACACCGTGATTGCCGTACTGGGTCTGGTGATCGGCGTGATCGTCGGCGTGTTCGTGCAGCCGGAGGTGCCGAACGCGGTGGTGCCGTACCTGCCGATCGCGGTGGTGGCGGCGCTGGACGCGGTGTTCGGCGGCGTGCGGGCGATGCTGGACGGGATCTTCGACGACAAGGTCTTCGTGGTGTCGTTCCTGTCGAACGTCGTGGTGGCGGCGCTGATCGTCTTCCTGGGCGACCAGCTGGGCGTGGGGTCGCAGCTGTCCACCGGCGTGGTGGTGGTGCTGGGCATCCGGATCTTCTCGAACGCGGCGGCGATCCGCCGGCACGTGTTCAGGGCGTAGGGAGCGGCTGTGAGCGAGGAGCGGGAGCCGCGGGAGCGGGACGCGGGACGGCCGGAGCCGGAGGTGCCGGTGGTGCCGGAGGCGGGGGACACGCCCGGCGCGCGGTCCGCGGCGGCGGCGCGGGAGGCGTCCGGGGAGCCGCCGGTGGTGGCGTCCGCGGGGTCGGAGCCGGTGGAGCCGCCCGCGGACGGGCGGACCCGGCTGAGGGCGGCGGTGTGGCCGCCGCGGGTGTCGCGGGGGCAACTGGTGGTGGCGCTGCTGCTGTTCGCGCTGGGGCTGGCGCTGGCGATCCAGGTGCGGTCGACCAACGACCACAGCGAGCTGCGCGGGGCCCGGCAGGAGGACCTGGTGCGCATCCTGGACGAGCTGGACGGGAAGCAGCAGCGCCTGCAGTCGGAGCGGACGCAGCTGGAGCAGTCCCTGGCGCAGTTGGAGAACTCGTCCAACCAGGCCAAGGAGGCCCAGGAGCAGACCCGCAAGAAGGCGGCCGAACTGGGCGTGCTGGCGGGGACGGAGAAGGCGACCGGCCCGGGGATCGTGCTGACGATCGATGATCCCCAAGGGCAGGTGAAGGCGGATATGCTGCTGGACACCCTGCAGGAACTCCGAGCGGCGGGGGCGGAGGCGATTCAGATCAACGACGTGCGCGTGGTGGCCGGTACGTACTTCACCGACAACTCGTCGGGCGGCGGCGTGCAGATCGACGGGAAGAGCGTCTCGCAGCCGTTCCGCTTCACCGTCGTGGGCAACCCGCAGGACCTGGCTCCGGCGCTCAACATTCCCGGTGGTGTGGTGCGCAGCCTGGAGAACCACCAGGCGCGGGCGACCATCGTCCAGCAGCAGAAGGTGCTGGTGGACGCGTTGGCCACCCCGAAGCCGTTGCAGTACGGCAAGCCGGCGGCGAAGTGACGGGGCGCGCTCCGTACGGTTCGTCAGCTGCGGGCAGCCCCCGGTGGTGGGTTTCCGCGGCGGGTCGGCGACACTGGGTCTTACCGTTCGTCAGTCCCCGGCCGGATGCCGGGCCCACCGCCACACCGAGCCTTGAACCCTGCCCCGCGGGCGGTTCTGTCACACGCAAGGGGATTCGCCCGTGAGTTTTCTCTCGAAGCTTTTCGGCCGCAACAAGAAGGCCGCCGAGGCGCCGACCGCGCGTTACCGGCAGGAGGACGCCGGGGTGCCCCCGATGCGTCCGGCGCCGGAGGGGCAGCGCCCGATGTACCGGGACGACGTGACCCAGGGCGCGGGCATCCCGACCGGGCAGTTCGACGGGGCCTACGGCGCGTCGGTTGATTCCCCGGGCGGGCCGCGCATAGGTTTCCCGGCAGGACCCTCAACCTCCGGTGGAGGGTTTGCCCCGGACCCCTATGCCGGGCACGTCCAGTCGGGTGTGCCGCGCCAGGAGGCTGTGAACATGGCTGGCACCAGCCCGTGCCCGCGGTGCGGGAACCGGAACCCGGCCCAGGCCCGGTTCTGCTCGAACTGCGGTACTCAGCTGCGTGGCGGCGGGTTCCCGGAGGGCGCGGCCGAGACCACCTCGACCATCTCGATCTCCGGCATCGAGTCGTACGACCCGACGGCGACCTCGACGGGTGCCACGCCGGCGCTGTCGGCCGAGGTGATGGCGGCGATCGACGCGCTGCCGCCGGGATCGGCGCTGCTGATCGTGCAGCGCGGCCCGAACTCGGGCAGCCGGTTCCTGCTGGACTCGGACGTGACCACGGCGGGGCGGCACCCGCAGGGCGACATCTTCCTGGACGACGTGACGGTGTCGCGTCGGCACGTGGAGTTCCGTCGGCAGCCCGACGGCGGCTTCTCGGTCGCGGACGTGGGCAGCCTGAACGGCACCTACGTGAACCGGGAGCGGATCGACGAGGTGCTGCTCGGCAACGGCGACGAGGTGCAGATCGGGAAGTACCGGCTGGTGTTCTTCGCCAGCCACCACCGGGGGTACTGACCACTTCTCCGTTTGGAGCCCGAGTGACCCCACAGATTCCTACCCCGTCCCTCGGGTCCTCGCCCGTGCCGGCCTCGCGCCGCACGGGCGAGGCGCGCCGGCGGGGTGACGAGCTGCTGTCGATCGGCGCGGTGCTGGCCTTCCTGCGGGACGACTTCCCGGAGGTGACGATCTCCAAGATCCGCTTCCTGGAGGCGGAGGGCCTGGTCGAGCCGCAGCGCACCCCGTCCGGCTACCGGAAGTTCTCGGCGGCGGACGTGGAGCGGCTGGCGTACGTGCTGCGGATGCAGCGCGACCACTACCTGCCGCTGCGGGTGATCCGCGAGCACCTGGACGCGATCGAGCGCGGCGAGCAGCCGCCGGCGCTGCCGGGGGCGGAGTCCCGTCCGGGGCCGCTGGAGGAGGCGGACCGGGAGCTGGCGGCCGCGGCCGCCGGGCCGAGCGGGGTGCGGCTGGGCCGGGCCGAGCTGATCGCGGCGGCCGAGGCGCAGGAGCGCGAACTCGTCGAGTGGGAGTCGTACGGCCTGGTGCAGCCGGGGCCGGACGGCGGGTACGACGGGGAGGCGCTGCAGATCGCGCGGCTGGTGGCGGAGCTGGGCCGGTTCGGCCTGGAGCCGCGGCACCTGCGGGCGATGAAGGCGGCGGCGGAGCGCGAGGTGGCGCTGGTGGAGCAGGTGGTGGCGCCGCTGCGGCGGCACCGCAACCCGCAGACCCGCGCGCACGCGGAGGCGACGGCGCGGGAACTGGCCACCCTGTCGGTGCGGCTGCACGCGGCGATGGTGCAGGCGGGGCTGCGCTCCCGGGGCTGAACGGCCGGTGGCGCGGGGGCGGGCGGCGGTCCTGATCGCGGTGGCCGCTGCCTGCTGCGCTTTCCTATCGGGGGCGCGCGCCATAGGGTTGCTGGTGTGAATGAGCTCGACGTCGTGGGTGTCCGGGTGGAGATGCCCTCCAACCAGCCGATCGTGCTGCTCCGGGAGGTCGGCGGTGACCGCTACCTGCCGATCTGGATCGGGCCGGGGGAGGCCACCGCGATCGCCTTCGCCCAGCAGGGCATGACCCCGGTGCGGCCGCTGACGCACGACCTGTTCAAGGACGTGCTCGGCGCGCTGGGGCAGCAGCTGACCGAGGTGCGGATCAACGATCTGCGGGACGGGGTGTTCTACGCGGAGCTGGTGTTCGCCGGTGGTGTCGAGGTGAGCGCGCGCCCCTCGGACGCGATAGCGCTGGCGCTGCGCACCGGTACGCCGATCTACGGGAGCGAGGAGGTGCTGGCGGAGGCCGGCATTTCGATCCCGGACGAGCAGGAGGACGAGGTCGAGAAGTTCCGGGAGTTCCTGGACCAGGTCTCGCCGGAGGACTTCGGGGGCGGCCCGCAGTAGGCCCCGGGCCCCCCGTTCCGCTAGCCCGGTCGGCGGTGCGCCGCAACTCGGCTCGACCGGAAAACCATTCCGCTACCCGCGCATGGGGCACGAATAACCACTCGATGGGGTGAAGTTTCTGGAAGCCCCCGGCGTGGCGATCGTTGACGGTGCTTTGGCGACTGCCTACCGTCAGGTGATGGCCCGCCGGACGGGCCACCCGCAGCCCGGGGCCCGGCAGGGCTCCTGCGGGTCCCGTGGGGCCTTGGGCGGAATGGACGGAGGTTGGCGATGAGCGGCACCGGCGACGAGACGCGTTCCGGAGCGCTGTGCGCGGTGCACCTGCCGCGCGCCGGCCGGGCTCTGATCGGGCGGCCCTGGCGGCCCGAACCCGAGGCGGAGGAGCTGCCGCGGCTCGGCCGCTTCCCGGCCGTCCAGCCCGGGCAGCCCGCGATCGAGCGGCTCGCCCCGACCTCCGCACTGGTCGGCTACCGCGGCCCGACGGCCTGCGCCGCGGCCGGCATCACCTACCGGCAGCTCGACTACTGGGCGCGCACCGGGCTGCTGGAGCCCTCGGTGCGCTCCGCGTACCCGGCGGGCGCGCAGCGGCTGTACAGCTTCCGGGACATTCTGCTGCTGAAAATCGTCAAGCGGCTGCTGGACGCCGGCGTGTCGCTGCAGAACATCCGGGTGGCCGTCACCCACCTGCAGTCCGCCGACCCGGCCGACCTGACCGGGCTGACCCTGATGTGCGACGGGGCGACGGTCTACGAGTGCACCTCGCCGCAGCAGGTGGTCGACCTGCTGAACGGCGGCCAGGGCGTGTTCGGCATCGCGGTCGGCGCGGTCCGGCAGGAGCTGGAGGCCACCCTGGGGCGGCTGCACGGCGAGCGCACCGACACCGGCGAGACGCTGCTCGGCAACGACCCGGGCGACGAGCTGGCGCAGCGCCGCAACCGCGCGGGCTGACGGCGCGGCGGCCGTCCGGCCGGGTCGGGGAACCGGCGGGCCGGTCCGGGCCGTCCTGGTCCGTGTGTCGACGATCTTGAGGTGTGCGGGGCGGCGGGCCCGGGCGGTGTGGCGCGCGGTGCGCCCGGTGGACCGGCGGCGGCAGCGCCGCTGGTTCCAGGCGGTGGTGCTCTGCTCCGCGCTGGGGCTGGCGCCGGACGCCTGGCTGCACCTCACCCAGTCCGGGCGGGTCGGCACGGTGGCCGACGCGCCCGAGGCGCCGGTCGCGGTGGTGTTCGGCGCCGGGCTGATGGACGGCGCGCCCTCCCCGTACCTGGCGCACCGGCTGGACGCGGCGCTGGAGCTGTACCGGGCGCACAAGGTGCGGGCGATCCTGGTGACCGGCGACAACGGCACCGTCCGGTACGACGAGACCGACGCGATGCGCGGCTACCTGATCGACCGCGGGGTGCCCGCGGTGCGGGTGGTCGGCGACTACGCGGGCTTCGACACCTGGGACTCGTGCAGCCGGGCGCACCGGATCTTCGGCGTCGACCGGGCGCTGCTGGTCAGTCAGACCTTCCACGTCCGGCGGGCGCTGGCGCTGTGCGCGGCGGCCGGGATCGACGCGTACGGGGTCAGGGTGGAGGAGTGGCACGACGTCACCTGGGAGTACGGCGAGGCGCGGGAGGTCGGCGGCGCGCTGAAGGCGGCGGTGAACGTGCTGCTGCGGCCGGACCCGACGCTGCTGGGGCCGCGCGAGGACGGGGTGGCGCGGGCGCTCGCGGACGCGGACGCGGCGGGGGCGGGCGGGACCGGCTGAGCCGGGGCCGCGCCGGGGGAGCGCCGGGGGATTGTCGGTGGGGCGCGGGATGATCGGGCGGTGCGGACCGTGCCGAGCATCATCCACCTCGACATGGACGCCTTCTTCGCCGCGGTGGAGCAGGCGTCCAAGCCGAGCCTGCGCGGCAAGCCGGTCGTCGTCGGCGGCCTCGGCGGGCGCGGCGTGGTCTCCACCGCCTCCTACGAGGCCCGGAAGTTCGGCGTGCACTCGGCGATGCCGATGGCGCAGGCCCGCCGGCTCTGCCCGAACGCGGCGTTCCTGACCGGCCGGTTCGAGGCGTACCGGGCCAACAGCGAGATCGTGATGGGCCTGCTGCGGGAGCGCTCCCCGCTGGTCGAGCCGCTCAGCCTGGACGAGGCGTTCGTCGACCTGGAGGCCGGGCCGTACGGGCCCGCGCTGGCCGCCGCGTCCACGCCCGCGGCGGGCGCCCAGCTGGTGCTGGCGCTGGCCGAGGACCTGCGGGCCGACATCCTGGAGCGCACCGGGCTGACCGCCTCGGTCGGCGCCGCGGCCTCCAAGCTGATGGCGAAGATCGCCTCCGAGCGGGCCAAGCCGGACGGGCTGGTGCTGGTCGAGCCCGGCACCGAGCGGGCGGTGCTGGCCCCGATGCCGGTGCGGGCGCTGCCCGGGATCGGCCCGGCCACCGAACAGGCGCTGCGCCGGGCCGGGTTGACCACGGTGGCGGACCTGGCGGAGGCCGGGTTCGGGGAGCTGGTCGGGCTGCTCGGCAAGGCGCACGGGGCGGGCGTGTTCCAGATGGCGATCGGCTGGGACGAGCGGCCGGTGGTGCCGGACCGAGACGCCAAGTCGGTGTCGGTGGAGGACACCTTCGAGGTCGACCTGGCCGACCGGGACCGCATCCTGCGCGAGATCGAGCAGCTCGCCGCGCGGTGCGTGCGCCGCCTGCGGGCGGCCGGGCGCTCCGGGCGGACGGTGGTGCTCAAGGTCCGCCGCTTCGACTTCTCGACGCTGACCCGCTCCGAGACGCTGCGCGGGCCGACGGACGACGAGGAGGTGATCGCGGCGACGGCGCGCCGGCTGGCCCTCCAGGTCGACGTCACCGGCGGGGTGCGGCTGCTGGGCGTGGGCGTCGCGCAGCTCGCGGACTACACCCAGGAGGACCTGTTCGCCCAACTGGAGCGGGAGGAGCGGGAGTCGGGGACGGCGGCGGTGGTCGAGGAGGCGGTGGCGGAGCCGGTGGCGGCCGATCCGGCGGCCCGGCGCTGGTGGCCCGGGCAGGACGTGACGCACCGCGAGTTCGGCCCCGGCTGGGTGCAGGGCAGCGGGGTCGGCCGGGTGACGGTGCGCTTCGAGACGCCGTACTCGGGGGTGGGCCGGGTGCGGACGTTCGCGGTCGGGGACGAGGAGCTGGAGGCTTCGGGCGCGCTGCCGCTGCGGCCCCCGGCGGGGTGAAGGGCGTGCGGGGGCGGAGGGAGCAGGAGCACCCCCCGCCGATGCCCGTGGCGGGGGGTGCTCCTGCTGCTCGCGTGTGTCCAGTACGCGAGGGGGACGCCGTCAGGCGTCGGTCTTGGTGAGGGCCGGGGCGGCCTGCTCGGCGGGGGCCGGGGCGGACTTGACGGCCCGGATGGCGAACGGGACGGCGGCGGCCACCAGGCACATCGCGCCGGCCACCCAGAAGGCGTTCCGGTAGGCGTTCTCGGTGGGGAGCTGGATCGGCACCGGGAGCTTGAGGATGTCGCCGGTGAGGATCGCGCTCATCACCGCGGTGCCGACCGCGCCGCCGACGGTGCGCAGCACGGCGTTCATGCCGTTGGCGATGCCGGACTGCTCGGCGGGGACGGCGCCGTTGATGTAGGCGGGCATCGCGGCGTAGGCGAGGCCGACGCCGAGGCCGAAGACCGCGGAGGAGAAGTAGATGTCGAACTCGGCGCCGTGGCGCAGCGCCAGGTAGGCCATCGAGACGGCGCCGAGGAAGCCGCCGAGCACCAGCGGGAGGCGGGGGCCGCGGCGGGCGATCAGCAGGGCGCCGAGCGGGGCGGCGACCATCGAGCCGATCGCGGAGGGCAGCAGCATGACGCCGGCGTGCAGGACGGTGGCGGTGAAGCCGTAGTGGGTGAGCTTCTCCGGGGTCTGCGCGAAGTTGCTGATCACCATGAACGAGCCGTACATGCCGAAGCCGATCAGCAGGCCGGAGATGTTGGTGAAGGCGACGGCGGGGCGGGCCATCATCGACAGGTCGACCAGCGGGTGGGCGACCTTGGACTCGACCAGGAGCCAGACCAGGGCGACCACGGCGGCGACGGCGAACAGGCCGAGGGTGCGGGTGGACGTCCAGCCCCAGTGGTTGCCCTGGCTGACGGCGACCAGCAGGGCGGAGAGCCAGCCGGCCAGGGTGAGCGCGCCGAGCGGGTCGGCGCCGCCCTCCTTGTCGGTGACCGGGTCGGCGGGGACCCGCAGGACCACCAGCAGGACCGCGATCAGGCCGAAGACCAGGCCCATCCAGAAGATCGACTTGTAGCTCCAGTGCTCCAGCAGCAGGCCGGTGGCGACCAGGCCGAGGCCGGAGCCGACGCCCATCGAGGCGGAGATCGCGGCGACGCCGCCGGTCACCTTGTGCCGGGGCAGCTCGTCGCGGACGATGCTGATCGCCAGCGGCAGCACGCCGCCGCCCGCGCCCTGCAGCACCCGGGCGACCACCAGCCAGGTGAAGGAGTGGGTGGCCACCGCGAGGCCGGAGCCGAGCACCAGGCCGGCCAGCGAGACCAGCAGCATGGGCTTGCGTCCGCGCAGGTCGCCGAAGCGGCCCAGCAGCGGGGTGAGCACCGCCGCGGAGAGCAGGTTGGCGGTCATCAGCCAGGTGATGTTGGAGCCCGAGACGTTCAGCTCGCGGGCCAGGCCCGGCAGGATCGGGACGACCGCGGTCTGCACCACGCTGAAGGCCAGCATGGCCAGGATCAGGGCGGGCAGGACCCGGGCGCTGGTGGGCTTGGCGGCCGTGGGGGTGGGCTGTGGTGCCTCACTCACGGGGACTCCTCCGACAGGTTGCTTCAGAAAGGCGATAGTGCAGGGACTGAAGTAACGATGTCGGGAGATGCTTCACTCTGTCAAATATCGATCGGTGAAGCTTTGGCAAAGCGCCGGCCCCGGCCCGCCGGAGCGGGCCGGGGCCGGACGGCCGACGGGCCGTCAGGAGCGCAGCGGCTCCGGGCGGGCGTGCTCCGCGCTGCCGTTCGCGGCCGACTGCGGCCGGGCCGCCGGCGACTGCGGCTGCGCGTTCCACGGTTGGCGCTGCCGCGGCCCCTCGCCGTCCCCCTCGCCGGTGGTCGCGTCGTGCACCTCCACCTGCTCGCGGCGCAGCTCCTCGCGGACCACCTCCTCCTCGGTGTACCGCTCCACCACCAGCCGCACCCGCTCGATCGGCGCCAGGTACTTGTGCACCACCGGGCGCTCCTCGCGCAGCGTGACCTCCTCGACCGCCTCGGCGATCTCCTGCTCGCTCAGCGCCGCCCGCTCCGCGTCCGACACCGGGATCCGCTCCACCCGCACCCGCTCGCGCACCACCGGCACCCGGCGCTCCACCTGCTCGGTGGTCACGTACTTGCGCAGCCGGGTGGTGCCCACCTCGTGCCACTCGGTGCTGATGTCGATCCGCTCCTCGCGGCAGGTGATCTCCACCGGCGCGGTCGGCTCCGCCGCAGCCGACCGGGCGGACGGCTGCTGCTGCGACCGCGGTTGCGGCTGGGCCTGCTGGTGCCTGCCCGCGGCGTGGGCGGCCGGGGCCGCGGCGGCGGCGCCGGGGGCGGGCGCCGGGGTGGGGGAGGAGGCGACGGTGCCGAAGTCGCGGTCCGCGGCGGGCGCCGCGGGCTCCTCGCGCGGGTGCTCCTTCGCGGTCGCCGCCGCCCCGGCGGTCCCGGCCGCCGCTGCCGTCCCGGTCGCCGCTGCCGTGCCGTCCACCGCCGCCCGGCCCGAACCGGCGTCGCCGCCCGTGTCCAGCCCGTAGTAGCGGTACAGCTGCAGCTCCTGGGCCGGCGAGAGGTGCTGGCCCACGCCGAAGTCCGGCGACTCCTTGATCAGCGACTTGTCGTACGGGACGCGCAGCTCGTCGCCCGCGAACTCGCTGGTGGTCAGCGGGACGAAGGCGTCCCGGCCGAAGATCCCCGTGCGGACGGCCGCCCACTCCGGTTCGCCGGTGGCGTCGTCCAGGTACACCTCGTCGACCGTGCCGATCTTGTCACCGTTCCGGTCGACCGCCTTGTGTCCGATCAGGTCGCGCGGATCGATATCGGTCTGCACGCTGTCCTCCAGTCCTGCTGCTCCTGGGAAGATCCGTCCGGAGGCGGCCGGAGGAGCGTGCCGGGCCGCCACTTCACACCAAACGGCACGTCACGGACGGCGGCACCCCGGACACCGCCGTCCGGGGCAGATCACAGGGCCGCACCGGTGATACGGGAGGCCCGCGCTGGTAACCTCGGAGGCGACCGCCGAGCCCGCTCGGGAGAGTCCCGGAACCGCCCGAACGGCGGGGTGCGGGGCGCCGAAGGAGCAACCCCTCCCCGGAATCTCTCAGGCATCCGTACCGAACGGGCCAGGTCACTCTGGAAAGCAGGGCAGGACGGTCGGCACCGGAGCCGGCCGACCCGGCCCTCGCCGACGGTGCAAGCCGGGCGGGCCCGCGCGGTCCGGACGTGCGAAGCTCTCAGGTACCGATGACAGAGGGGGAGGCTGACGGGTTCGTACGCCCAGGCGCTCCCACGGCCGCCGACCGCGTGCGTACCACCGCCGGTCCGCGACCAGGAGGCCCGACCCCCATGAACGCCCAGCCGACGCTCAGCGACCTTGAGCAGGCCAGCCCCTTCGAGCACCGCCACATCGGCCCCGACAGCGAC
Organism: Kitasatospora sp. NPDC088783; assembly: GCF_044750705.1. Classification (NCBI taxonomy): domain Bacteria; kingdom Bacillati; phylum Actinomycetota; class Actinomycetes; order Kitasatosporales; family Streptomycetaceae; genus Kitasatospora; species Kitasatospora sp. NPDC088783. The sequence goes on along the minus strand of NZ_JBIVKJ010000012.1, from coordinate 209,461 downwards.
GCCCAGCAGAAGATGCTGGCCCAGGTCGGCTACGCCTCCCTGGACGAGCTGTCCGACGCCGCCGTCCCCGACGCCATCCGCAGCCTCACCGCGCTCGGCCTGCCCGCCGGCCGCAGCGAGGCCCAGGTGCTCGCCGAACTGCGCGAGCTGGCCGGCCGCAACCAGGTCCTCACCTCGATGATCGGCCTCGGCTACTACGGCACCTTCACCCCGCCGGTCATCCTGCGCAACGTGCTGGAGAACCCGGCCTGGTACACCGCCTACACCCCGTACCAGCCGGAGATCTCGCAGGGCCGCCTGGAGGCGCTGCTCAACTTCCAGACCGTGGTCGCCGACCTGACCGGCCTGGACACCTCCGGCTCCTCGCTGCTCGACGAGGGCACCGCCGCCGCCGAGGCGATGGCGCTGGCCCGGCGCGTCACCAAGAACAAGGCCGGCGTCTTCCTGGTCGACGCCGACACCCTGCCGCAGACCCTCGCCGTGATCGAGACCCGCGCCGAGCCGACCGGCGTCGAGGTCGTCACCGCGGACCTGTCCGACGGCATCCCCGCCGAGATCGCCGAGCGCGGCGTGTTCGGCGTGCTGCTCCAGTACCCCGGCGCGTCCGGCGCGGTCCGGGACCCGAAGGCCGTCATCGAGCAGGCGCACGGGCTCGGCGCGGTGGTCGCCGTCGCCGCCGACCTGCTCGCCCTCACCCTGCTGCGCTCGCCCGGCGAGCTCGGCGCCGACATCGCCTGCGGCACCTCGCAGCGCTTCGGCGTCCCGATGGGCTTCGGCGGCCCGCACGCCGGCTACCTGGCCGTGCGCGCCGAGTACGCCCGCAACCTGCCCGGCCGCCTGGTCGGCGTCTCCGTCGACGCCGACGGCAACCGCGCCTACCGGCTCGCCCTGCAGACCCGCGAGCAGCACATCCGCCGCGAGAAGGCCACCTCCAACATCTGCACCGCGCAGGTGCTGCTCGCCGTGATGGCCTCCATGTACGCCGTCTACCACGGCCCCGACGGCCTCGCCGACATCGCCCGCCGCACCCACCGCTACGCCGCCGCGCTCGCCGCCGGCCTGCGCGCGGGCGGCGTCGAGCTCGCCCACGACGCGTTCTTCGACACCGTCACCGCCGTGGTGCCCGGCCGGGCCGACCAGGTCGTCGCCGCGGCGCTGGCCGGCGGCGTCAACGTGCACCGGGTCGACGGCGACCGGGTGTCGGTGTCCTGCGACGAGACCACCACCCGCGCGCACCTGGCGGCCGTGTTCGCCGCGTTCGGGGTCGAGGGCGCCGAGATCGCCGAGGACGCCGACGCGCTGCCCGCCGGGCTGCTGCGCGAGGACGAGTACCTCACCCACCCGGTCTTCCACAGCCACCGCTCCGAGACCGCCATGCTGCGCTACCTGCGCCGGCTCTCCGACCGCGACTACGCGCTCGACCGCGGCATGATCCCGCTGGGCTCCTGCACCATGAAGCTCAACGCGACCACCGAGATGGAGCCGGTCACCTGGCCCGAGTTCGGGCAGCTGCACCCGTTCGCGCCGGTCGACCAGGCGGCCGGATACCTCACGCTGATCCGGGAGCTGGAGCAGCAGCTGGTGGAGGTGACGGGCTACGACGCCGTCTCGATCCAGCCCAACGCCGGTTCGCAGGGCGAGCTGGCCGGGCTGCTGGCCGTCCGGGCCTACCACCGGGCGAACGGCGACACCCAGCGCGACGTCTGCCTGATCCCGTCCTCCGCGCACGGCACCAACGCCGCCTCGGCGGCGATGGCCGGCATGCGGGTCGTGGTCGTCAAGACGCTGGCCGACGGCGACGTGGACGTCGAGGACCTGAAGGCGAAGATCGCCCAGCACGGCGAGCAGCTGGCCGTGCTGATGGTCACCTACCCGTCCACCCACGGCGTGTTCGAGACCGAGATCACCCGGATCTGCGAGCTCGTCCACGAGGCCGGCGGCCAGGTGTACGTCGACGGCGCCAACCTCAACGCGCTGGTCGGCCTGGCCAAGCCCGGCAAGTTCGGCGCGGACGTCTCGCACCTCAACCTGCACAAGACCTTCTGCATCCCGCACGGCGGCGGCGGCCCCGGCGTCGGCCCGGTCGCGGTGCGCGCGCACCTCGCGCCGTACCTGCCCAACCACCCGCTCCAGGCCGAGGCCGGCCCCGCGACCGGCGTCGGCCCGATCTCGGCCGCGCCCTGGGGCTCGGCGGCGATCCTGCCGATCTCCTGGTCGTACGTCCGCCTGATGGGCGGCGAGGGACTCAAGCGCGCCACCCAGGTGGCCGTGCTGAACGCCAACTACATCGCCAAGCGGCTCGCCCCGCACTACCCCGTGCTCTACACCGGCCCCGGCGGGCTGGTCGCGCACGAGTGCATCATCGACCTGCGGCCGCTCAGCAAGGAGACCGGCGTCAGCGTCGACGACATCGCCAAGCGGCTGATCGACTACGGCTTCCACGCGCCGACCATGTCGTTCCCGGTCGCCGGGACGCTGATGATCGAGCCGACCGAGTCCGAGGACCTGCACGAGATCGACCGGTTCTGCGAGGCGATGATCGCCATCCGCGGCGAGATCGAGAAGGTCGGCGCGGGCGAGTGGGCGGCGGACGACAACCCGCTGCGCAACGCCCCGCACACCGCGGCGATGCTGGCCGGCGAGTGGGCGCACCCGTACACCCGCGAGGAGGCGGTCTTCCCGGCGGGCGTCAACCCGGCGGACAAGTACTGGCCGGCGGTGCGGCGGATCGACGGCGCGTACGGCGACCGGAACCTGGTCTGCTCGTGCCCGCCGCTGGACGAGTACGACGCGTGAGCGCGGAAGCCGCCCGGCCGGGGGAGTTCCCCCGGTCGGGCGGCTTCGGCGTGGGGCCCCGGGGCCCGGGGGTGTCAGGAGTAGACGGGGCCGGTGAACTTCTCGCCGGGGCCGGTGCCGGGGGCGTCGGGGACGAGGGAGGCCTCGCGGAAGGCGAGCTGGAGGGAGCGGAGGCCGTCGCGGAGGGGGGCGGCGTGGAAGTTGGAGATCTCGGGGGCTCCGGCGGTGACCAGGCCGGCCAGGGCGGTGATCAGCTTGCGGGCCTCGTCGAGGTCCTTGTCGGCCTCGCCGCCCTCGGCGAGGCCGCACTTGACGGCGGCGGCGCTCATCAGGTGGACGGCGACGGTGGTGATCACCTCGACGGCGGGGACCTCGGCGATGTCACGGGTCAGGTCGTCGAAGCCGAGGGCCTGGTCGGACTCGGGCGCGTGGTCGGGCTGGCTGGTCAAGGCGTCACTCCGGAGTGCTGGTGCGAAAGCGGGGTACGGATGGAGCGTACAAGGCGGGTGGCGGGGGGTCGGAATACCGGTCGGCCCCGGAACGCTGGTATGATTCGAGACTGACCGGCCAGGCGAGCCTTCGGGTTGCCCGGCCAGCAAGTGGAGGCTCCACTCCAGGAGGCCCGAGAGGGCAACCGCGAAAGTCTCCCACCTGATCGGCCGAAGGGCCGGCGGGTCCGGTCCGTGGTGGGCGCCGCGAGGATTGCCCGCTGCCAGTGGTGTCCGTCAGGACATCCCGGAACGTGTGGAGCCCCGCCTGTACCGTGCGGGGCTTTTTTCGTGCGTTCGGTGCTCCTGCCAGAGGGCAGCGGCAGCGAAGCATGAATGAAGCCCCGCCCAGTGGTCGAAACCACTACGTGCGACCGCCGCCCGACGGCCGCATCGGAAAAGGTGCAACCGAGGAGGCCCCATCAGCACCGAGCCCCGCATCAACGACCGGATTCGCGTCCCCGAGGTGCGACTCGTCGGTCCCAGCGGCGAGCAGGTCGGCATCGTCCCGCTCGCGAAGGCGCTGGAGCTTGCCCAGGAGTACGACCTGGATCTGGTCGAGGTCGCCGCCACGGCGCGACCGCCGGTGTGCAAGCTCATGGACTACGGCAAGTTCAAGTACGAGTCGGCCATGAAGGCCCGTGAGGCGCGCAAGAACCAGGCGCACACGGTCATCAAGGAGATGAAGCTCCGGCCGAAGATCGACCCGCACGACTACGACACCAAGAAGGGTCACGTCGTCCGGTTCCTCAAGCAGGGTGACAAGGTCAAGATCACGATCATGTTCCGCGGTCGTGAGCAGTCCCGCCCCGAGCTGGGCTTCCGACTGCTGCAGCGGCTCGCGGACGACGTCCAGGACCTGGGCTTCGTGGAGTCCGCTCCGAAGCAGGACGGCCGAAACATGATCATGGTTCTCGGCCCGCACAAGAAGAAGACCGAGGCCATGGCCGAGGCCCGCGCCGCCGCTGACGCCCGCAAGGCGGAGCGGCAGGGTCGCGGACCGGCTGCGGACCAGGCGGACGACGTGGACGGCGAGGTGGACGAGGTCGAGGAGACCGAGGCCGCCGAGACCGCGGACGACGACGCCGAGGCCGCCGAGGTCGAGCAGCCCGCCGAGGCCGCCCAGGACGCCTGAGCCTTCGGGTTCGGGAGCCGGGAGGCCGAGGCACCCGGTTCCGGGGCGTCCCGCCCTGGAGACGAGATCCATCCAGTTCCGGCCCGCGCCGCACGGCGCGGGCCGGAACGGACCGACGAGGAGATACGGCGACATGCCGAAGCAGAAGACGCACAGCGGCGCCAGCAAGCGCTTCAAGATCACTGGCTCCGGGAAGGTGCTGCGCGAGCGTGCCGGCCGTCGCCACCTGCTCGAGCACAAGCCCTCGACGCTGACCCGCAAGCTGGCCGGCAACGCCGAGATGGCCCCGGGCGACGCGAAGAAGATCAAGAAGCTTCTCGGCAAGTGATCGCCCGCCCGCGGCGCCGCCGCGGGCACCCGCTGATCCTTACCGACCGAATCGAATAACGGACCGCCGGCACGATCCGAGGTCCGGAACCAAGGAGTAATGAAGTGGCACGCGTCAAGCGGGCAGTGAACGCCCACAAGAAGCGCCGGGTCATCCTCGAGCGGGCCTCCGGCTACCGCGGTCAGCGCTCGCGCCTGTACCGCAAGGCCAAGGAGCAGGTCACCCACTCGCTCGTCTACAACTTCAACGACCGCAAGAAGCGCAAGGGCGACTTCCGCCAGCTCTGGATCCAGCGCATCAACGCCGCTGCCCGTGCCAACGGCATCACCTACAACCGCTTCGTCCAGGGCCTCAAGGCCGCGGGCGTCGAGATCGACCGCAAGATGCTGGCCGACCTCGCGGTGAACGACTCGGTGGCGTTCCGCGCCCTGGTCGAGGTCGCCCAGAAGGCGCTGCCGGAGGACGTCAACGCCCCCAAGGTCGCCGCCTGATCCAGGCCGTCGCCCCGAAGCGTTGCCCCGGACCCGCAGGCCGCCCGGCCTGCGGGTCCGTCGCGTACCGCGCCCCCGCCCGCCCGTGACGAAGATCGTGAGCATGAGCACCGAGACCCCCCTGCTGACCTCCCTGCGCTCCCCGCGCGTCGTCGCCGCCCGCCGGCTGGCCAAGCGCAACCAGCGCGGCAAGGAGCGGCGCTTCCTGGCCGAGGGCCCGCAGGCGGTCCGGGAGGCGGTGGCGTTCGGGCGGCTGCCGGACGGCGAGCACGCCGTGGTCGAGGTGTACGTGACGGCGGAGGCGGCCGAGCGGCACCCGGAGATCGTGGCCGCCGCGCGGGACGCCGGCCGGCCGGTGCTGACCGCCACCGAGGAGGTCGTCGCGGACATCTGCGACACCGTCACCCCGCAGGGCATCGTGGCGCTGTGCCGGTTCATCGACACCCCGTTCGAGCAGGTGCTGGCCGCCCGCCCGAAGCTGGTCGCGGTGCTCGCGCACGTGCGCGACCCCGGGAACGCGGGCACCGTGCTGCGCACCGCGGACGCGGCCGGGGCGGACGCGGTGGTGCTCACCGACGCCTCGGTGGACCCGTACAACCCGAAGGCGGTCCGGGCGTCCGTCGGGAGCCTGTTCCACCTGCCGGTGGCGACCGGGGTGCCGGTCGAGGAGGCGGTGGCCCGGCTGCGGGCGGCCGGGGTGCGGGTGCTGGCCGCGGACGGGGCCGGGCGGCGCGACCTCGACCAGGAGCTGGACGAGGGCACCCTGGAGGGCCCGTGCGCCTGGGTGTTCGGCAACGAGGCCTGGGGCCTGCCGGAGGAGACCCGCGCGCTGGCGGACGAGGTGGTGCGGGTGCCCATCCACGGGCACGCGGAGAGCCTGAACCTCGCCACGGCGGCCGCCGTGTGCCTGTACGCCTCCGCGCGCGCCCAGCGCTCCCACGACGGGTGTCGCGCCGAGGGCCGGGCGCGCTAGGGTCGGTCCCTGGGCCGGCGAGGGGGCGGGCGGGGGAGGACACCCATGGGCGGCGTCAACTGGGCAGCGGTCGAACCTGACGACCTGCCGGACGGACTGGTGGTCGCGGACGGGCAGGGCCGGGTGGTGGTCTTCAACCGGGCCGCGGAACGCATCACCGGCCGCTCCGCGCACCGCGCGATCGGCGTGCCGCTGGAGCGGGCGCTGCCGCTGGAGGACCTGGACGGCCGCCGCTGGTGGCCGCTCACCGACCCGTACGGCGGGCTCGCGGTGCGCACCGGGCAGCCCGAGCGGAACCTGCTGCTGGACGGGCGCGAGGTGCTGGTGTGCGCCAGGTACGTGCGCGAGCGGGCGGCCGGGCCGGTGCGGCAGGTGGTGGTGACGCTGCGCGGCACCGAGGCGCGGCGGCGCACCGAGCGCTCGCACGCCGAGCTGATCGCCACCGTCGCGCACGAGCTGCGCTCGCCGCTGACCAGCGTGAAGGGCTTCACGGCGACGCTGCTGGCCAAGTGGGAGCGCTTCAACGACGGCCAGAAGCGGGTCATGCTGGAGACCGTCGACGCGGACGCCGACCGGGTGGTGCGGCTGATCGCCGAACTGCTGGACATCTCCCGGATCGACGCCGGCCGGCTGGAGATCCGCAAGCAGCGGATCGACCTGGCGGCGGCGGTCCGCCGGCACGTGGCCGGGAAGGTCGCGGCGGGCATCCCCGCCGAGCGCTTCGACATCCGGGTGGCCGGGCCGCCGGCCGAGCAGTGGGGCGACCCGGACAAGCTCGACCAGGTGCTGGCCAACCTGCTGGAGAACGCGGTCCGGCACGGCGAGGGCACCGTGACCATCGAGGTCGGGCCGGCCAAGGAGCTGGTGGAGCGGGCCGGGACGCCGCCCCGGACGATCGAGGGCACCGCCGTCATCGTCAGCGACCAGGGCGCCGGCATCCCGGAGGAGGCGATGCCGCGGGTGTTCACCCGGTTCTGGCGGGGCTCCAGGCGGGGCGGCACCGGCCTGGGCCTGTACATCGTCAAGGGCATCGTGGAGGCGCACGGCGGGGTGATCCGGATCAGCCGGGCCGACGGCGGCGGCGCCAGGTTCCGGTTCGTGCTGCCCGCGGGCGTCCCCGACTTCATGCTCTGACCCGGACCGCGGCGCGGTCCGCCGCCGTGGGGGGTCGCGGCCTGCGACTACACTCGACCCCTGGCGTTCCTGGACGCCCGGCGACGCAGCAGACCTGATCACGAGCAGGAGCACGGGAAAGATAGAGATGTCGGCACCCAATAAGTCGTACGACCCGGTCGAGGTCGAGGCCCTCAAGCCCGAGGTGGTGGAACAGGCCCGGGACGAGGCGCTCGCCGCCTTCGCCGCCGCCGCCGACCTCGACGAGCTCAAGCAGGCGAAGGTCGCGCACACCGGCGACCGCTCCCCGCTGTCGCTCGCCAACCGCGAGATCGGCGCCCTGCCCCCGCAGGCCAAGGCCGCCGCGGGCAAGCTGATCGGCCAGGCCCGCGGCGCCGTCAACCGGGCCCTGGCCGAGCGCCAGGTCGAGCTGGAGGCGGAGCGCGACGCCCGGGTGCTGGTCGAGGAGGCGGTGGACGTCACCCTGCCGTACGGCCGGGTGCCGCGCGGTGCCAGGCACCCGCTGACCACGCTCGCCGAGCGCATCGAGGACACCTTCGTCGCGATGGGCTACCAGGTGGCGTCCGGCCCCGAGGTCGAGGCGGAGTGGCTGAACTTCGACGCCCTGAACCTGCACGCCGACCACCCGGCCCGCTCGATGCAGGACACCTTCTTCGTCGAGGCCCCCGACGGCACCGCCGACTCCGGCATGGTGCTGCGCACCCAGACCTCGCCGGTGCAGATCCGGGCGATGCTGGCCGGCGAGCCGCCGCTGTACGCGGTCAGCCCCGGCCGGGTCTACCGCACCGACGAGCTGGACGCCACCCACACCCCGGTGTTCCGCCAGGTCGAGGCGATCGCGGTGGACGAGGGCCTCACCTTCGGCCACCTCAAGGGCACCATCGAGGTGCTGGTGGAGAAGCTGATCGGCGGTGGCCTGGAGCTGCGCTGGCGGCCCTCGTACTTCCCGTTCACCGAGCCCAGCGCCGAGATCGACCTCCAGTGCTTCGTCTGCCGCGGCGCCTCGGTGGGCAACCCCGACCGCCCGTGCCGGACCTGCTCCTCGGAGGGCTGGATCGAGCTGGGCGGCTGCGGCGTGGTCAACCCGCGGGTGCTGGTCGCCGCGGGCATCGACCCGAACCGCTACAGCGGGTTCGCGTTCGGCCTGGGCCTGGAGCGGATCCTGATGAACCGTCACAACGTCGCCGACATGCGCGACATGGTCGAGGGTGACGTCCGCTTCACCCTCCCGTTCGGGATGGAGATCTGATGCGCGTCCCGCTTTCCTGGCTGCGCGAGTACGTCGACCTGCCGGCGGGCGAGACCGGCCGCGACGTCGCGGCCCGGCTGGTCCGCGCGGGTCTCGAGGTGGAGACCGTCGAGCAGCTCGGCACCGACGTCAAGGGCCCGCTGGTGGTCGGCGAGGTGCTCTCGATCGAGGAGCTGAGCGGCTTCAAGAAGCCGATCCGGCACTGCTTCGTCAACGTCGGCGGCGCCAACGGCACCGGCGAGCCGCAGGAGATCGTCTGCGGCGCCACCAACTTCCAGGTCGGCGACAAGGTCGTGGTGATCCTGCCCGGCGGCGTGCTGCCCGGCCCGTTCCCGATCTCCGCCCGGCAGACCTACGGCCACACCTCGGCCGGCATGATCTGCTCCGCCCGCGAGCTGGGCATGGGCGACGACCACCACGGCATCATCGTGCTGCCGCCCGAGTACGAGCCCGGCACCGACGCGATCGAGCTGCTCCAGCTGGTCGACGAGGTGCTCGACATCGCGGTCACCCCCGACCGCGGCTACTGCCTGTCGATGCGCGGCGTGGCCCGCGAGGCCGCCGCCGCGTACGGCCTGCCGCTGGCCGACCCGGCGCTGCTGGACGTGCCGCCGGCCAACGCGTACGGCTACCTGGTGAAGGTCGCCGACCCGGTGGGCTGCGACCGCTTCGTGGCGCGCACCGTGACCGGCGTCGACCCGGGCGCGAAGTCGCCGATCTGGCTGCAGCGCCGCCTGCAGAAGTCCGGCGTCCGCCCGGTCTCGCTGGCCGTCGACATCACCAACTACGTGATGCTGGAGGTCGGCCAGCCGCTGCACGCCTACGACCGCAACCGCGTCGACGGGCCGATCCAGGTCCGCCGGGCGGTGGCGGGCGAGCAGCTCACCACGCTGGACGGCGTCAAGCGCGAGCTGTCCGCCGAGGACCTGCTGATCTGCGACAACTCCGGCCCGATCGGCCTGGCCGGCGTGATGGGCGGCGCCAGCACCGAGATCCTCGACCCGGTCGTCGACCCGGAGACCGGGCTGGCCAGCGGCACCACCGAGATCATCATCGAGGCCGCGCACTTCGAGCCGGTCGCCATCGCCCGCACCGCCAAGCGCCACAAGCTGCCCTCCGAGGCGTCCAGGCGCTTCGAGCGCGGCGTCGACCCGGAGGCCGCCCGGGCCGCCGCGCAGCGCGCCGTCGACCTGCTGGTGCTGATCGCCGGCGGCACCGCCGAGGCCGGGGTCACCGACATCGCCGCCCCGCACCCGGTGCGCACCATCCCGATCGACGCCGACCTGCCCGACCGCGTCGCCGGCGCCGAGTACGGCCGCGAGACGGTCACCCGCCGCCTGCAGGAGGTCGGCTGCACCGTCGTCGGGGCGGACGTCCTGGAGGTCACCCCGCCGTCCTGGCGGCCCGACCTGACCGACCCGTACGACCTCGCCGAGGAGGTCATCCGGCTGGAGGGCTACGACAACGTCCCGGCCCGGATGCCGGTCACCCCGCCCGGGCGCGGCCTGTCCGAGGCGCAGCGCTTCCACCGCCGGGTCGGCGTGGCGCTGGCCGGCGCGGGCTACGTGGAGATCAACGCGTACCCGTTCGTCGGCGACGCCTCCTTCGACGGCCTCGGGCTGGACGCGGACGACGCGCGCCGCCGCACCGTCAAGCTGGTCAACCCGCTGAACGACGCCGAGCCGGCGCTGCGCACCACCCTGCTGCCGGGCCTGCTGGGCGCGCTGCGGCGCAACGTCGGGCGCGGCAACACCGACCTGGCGATCTTCGAGACCGGCACGGTGTTCCTGCCCAAGGCCGAGCCGAAGGTCGCGCCGCGGCTGCCGGTGGACCGCCGCCCGACCGAGGAGCAGCTCGCCGAGCTGGACGCCGCCCTCCCGGACCAGCCGCGCCGGGTCGCCGTCGCGCTGACCGGCGAGCGGCTGCCGTCCGGCTGGTGGGGCAAGGGCGCGCCGTCCGGCTGGGCGGACGCGGTCGAGGCGGCCCGGGTGGTCGCCGCCGCCGCGGGCGTGGAGCTGACGGTCCGCCAGGCGCAGTACGCGCCGTGGCACCCGGGGCGCTGCGCCGAGCTGCTGGTCGGCGAGGAGGTCGTCGGCCACGCCGGCGAGCTGCACCCGCGCGTCGTCAAGGCGCTGCACCTGCCGGAGCGCACCAGCGCGATGGAGCTCGACCTGGACCTGCTGTTCGAGGACGGCCGCCGGGTCTCCGGCCCGCCGGTCTCCGCCTACCCGGTGGCGACCCAGGACGTGGCGCTGATCGTGGACGCGGGCGTGCACGCCGCGGACGTGGAGGCGGCGCTGCGCGAGGGCGCGGGCGAACTGCTGGAGTCGCTGCGGCTGTTCGACGTGTTCACCGGCGAGCAGGCGGGCGCGGGCAAGAAGTCGCTGGCGTACACGCTGCGCTTCCGGGCCGCCGACCGGACGCTGACGGCCGACGAGGCGTCGGCGGCCCGCGCGTCGGCGGTCGCGGTGGCCGCCGAGCGCACCGGCGCGGTGCTGCGCGGGGCCTGACGGCCCGTCGGAGCCCCGTCGCGTCCCCCGGGTGGGGGAGCGGCGGGGCTCCGCCGTGTCCGGGGTCAGACGCAGGTGGTGTCCCGCAGCGCGGACAGGAGCCGGCCGACATCGGCCTGGTCCGGGTGGCCGGTGCCGAGGGCGGTGTGGTCCGGGTGGCCGGTGCCGAGGGCGGTGTGGTCCGCCGTGCTGCGGGCGCGCCCGTCGGGGTCCTTGGCCGAGGGCGGGGTGGGCGGGCGCAGGACGGCGCGGGTGGCGAGCACCCGTGCGGGTTCCGGGTTTTGCGCGGTTCGGGACGGGGCTGCTAGGTTCTCGTGGTCGGCCTTCGAACGCGCCCCCGCGGCAGCGTCGGAGGCTTTTTTCATGACTGATCACGGGTATCTGGCGCTGCTGCGGCAGCGGGAGTTCGCGGGGCTGTACGCAGGTTTCACGCTGTTGGCGGGGGCCGGGACGCTGTCGGGGTTCGCGCTGGGCACGCTGGTGCAGGCGCGCACGGGGTCGCCGTTCCTGACGGCGGTGAGCATGTACGGGTCGTCGTTCGCGGCGGTGCTGGGCGCGTTGACGCTGATGTCGGTCGCGGACGGGGCGCGGCCGCGCCGGACGCTGGTGGCGCTGCACCTGCTGGCGCTGGCCGCGACGTTGGGGCAGGCGGTGCCGGGGCTGCCGCTGGCGGCGCGGTTCGGGCTGCTACTGCTGGTCGGGTTCTTCCAGTCGCTGGGGACGGGAACGCGGATGGGCCTGCTGGCGGAGATCGTGCCGCCGGGCGGGTACGCGCGGGCCCGGTCGCTGATGAACGTCACGGCGGGCGGGGCGGCGGTGCTGGGGTTCGCGCTGGGCGGGGCGCTGCTGGCGGTGCTGACGCCGTACCAGGTGCTGGGCGCGGCGGGCGGTCTGACGGCGCTGGCCACGGCGGTGGTGGCGGTGACGGTGCGGGAGCGGTCGGTGCGGCCGCCGCGCCGGCCGGGCCTGCGGGAGACCTGGCGGGGCAACGCCGAGCTGCTGGGGCGGCCCGGGCGGCGGGCGCTGCTGCTGAACCTGTGGGTGCCCAACGGGCTGGTGGTGGGCTGCGAGGCGCTGCTGCTGCCGTACGCGCCGTCGGCGGCCGGGACGCTGCTGGCGGCGGGCGCGGCCGGGATGCTGGCGGGTGACCTGCTGGTGGGGCGGCTGCTGGACGCGGCGCGGCGGGCCCGGCTGGCGTACGGGCTGCGGCTGCTGCTGGCGGGGCCGTTCCTGCTGCTGGCGGCCGGGCCGCCGGTGTGGGCGGCGGCAGCGGCGGTGGGCGCGGCGGGGGTCGGGTTCGCGGCGACGCTGCCGCTCCAGGAGCGGCTGCTGGCGCTGACGCCGACCGCCGCGCAGGGGCAGGTGCAGGGTGTGGAGTCGGCGGGCCGGATCGCCTGGCAGGGGGTCGGTGCGGCGCTGGCGGGCGGGTTGGCGCAGTTGGTGGAGGTGCGCTGGGCGATCGGCGCGCTGGCCGGGGTGTCGCTGCTGGTGACGGTGCTCTCGCGCCCGGCGGTGCGGCGCGAGGGGGCGGCGGGGCGGCCGGGGGCAGGGGCAGGGGCCGGGGTGGGCGCGGAGGCGGCTACAGCGGGCGGTGCATGACGTGCAGTCCGACGTAGCCGAGGCGGGGGTGGTGGAAGCCCTCGGGGACGGTGCCGACGATCTCGAAGCCCAGCGAGCGGTAGAGGCCGACGGCCGGGGCGTTGGTGGCGACGACGGCGTTGAACTGCATGGCGCGGAAGCCCCGGGCGCGGGCCCAGCGCAGGGCCTCTTCGCCCAGGGCGCGGCCGGTGCCGCGCCCGGCGTGGTCCGGGTCGACCAGGAAGCTGGCGCTGGCGACGTGCGCGCCGTTGCCCGCCTGGTTGTTGTTCATCTTGGCGGTGCCCAGGACGGCGCCGGTGGTCTCGTCGACGGCGACCACGGTGCGGTTCGGGGCGGGCAGCATCCACCAGCCGCGGGCGGTGTCGGACGTCAGGTCGGTGGGGTAGGTGAACGTCTCGCCGGCGGCGACGACGCGGTGGAAGAACGGCCAGACGGCGTCCCAGTCCCCGGCGGTGGCTTCGCGGATCTCCATCCGGCCCAGCATGGCCGCCGGCGCCCCGTCCGGCCAGCGGTTTTCCGGCGGTGTCCGGGTGGCGGCGGCCGGGGCGGGCGGGGCGCGGGGTGACGGCCCGTCGGGCGGTCCGGGCGGACGAGTTGAACCGGATGCGGCCGGACGTCTTGCGGGAGCGTGAGGCGGACGCTTCAATCTTCGTTAGGAAAGTTTCCTAACCCTCTGCTGCGGGCACCCCCATGCCCGCAGCCGGCAGACGGAGCGTCAGAATGCACCCCAGCAAGCACCGCACCGCCCGCACCACCCGGGCCGCCCTCGCGATCCTGGTCGGCGCCCTCCCGCTGACCCTGGCCGCGGCCGGCACCGGCCACGCCGCCACCCCCGCGGCGAGCCCCGCGAGCGCCGTGGCGGTGGCCGCCGTCGGACTGGACGACCCGGCGAAGAAGGAGATCGCCATGGAGCTGGTCTCCTCGGCGGAGAACTCCTCGCTCGACTGGAAGGCCCAGTACAAGTACATCGAGGACATCGGCGATGGCCGCGGCTACACCGCGGGCATCATCGGCTTCTGTTCCGGCACCGGCGACATGCTCGAACTGGTGCAGCACTACACCGACCTCAAGTCCGGCAACGTGCTGGCCAAGTACCTGCCCGCGCTGAAGAAGGTCAACGGCAGCGACTCGCACTCCGGCCTCGGCACCGCCTTCGTCAACGACTGGAAGACCGCCGCCAAGGACACCGTCTTCCAGCAGGCCCAGAACGACGAGCGCGACCGGGTCTACTTCAACCCCTCGGTCCAGCAGGCCAAGGCGGACGGGCTGCGCGCGCTCGGCCAGTTCATCTACTACGACGCCATCGTGATGCACGGCCCCGGCAACAGCTCCGACAGCTTCGGCGGCATCCGCGCCGCCGCCATGAAGAAGGCCAAGACCCCGGCCCAGGGCGGCGACGAGACCACCTACCTGAAGGCCTTCCTGGACGCCCGGAAGGTGATCATGAAGCAGGAGGAGGCGCACGCCGACACCAGCCGGGTCGACACCGAGCAGCTGGTGTTCCTGAACGCCAAGAACTTCGACCTCAACCCGCCGCTCAAGTGGAAGGTCTACGGCGACCCGTACCAGATCAACTCCTGACCCCCCGGGTCGGAGACGGCCCGAAACGGCCGGAAGTAGCCCGAGCGGTCCGAACGGCCCGGCGCCCGTGCGCGCCGGGCCGTTCGCCGTGTGCCGGACGATTCGCTGACGTACCGTCAACACACTTGCTGCGCACGGTTATTACGGATCGGACACATCCCGGACGGGTGGCCCCGGCGGCTCGTAGCGTCGGCCCTGACCCGTGTCCGTCCCGAGGGGAGACCATGCGCATCCGAGCGATCGCCGCCACCGCCTGCCTGGCCGCCGCGGCGGCCCTGGCCGTGGCGGGCTGCGGGCGGACCGGCGGCACCGGGGCGCAGCTCGCGCAGGACGCCGGACGGGCCGCGTTCGGCGACGTCGAGGTCACCGCCTGCGGGGTGGACGACGCGCTGCAGTGGCCCGCCGCCACCGTCCGGATCACCAACCACACCGCGACCACCAGCAACTACGTGGTGCAGATCGCCTTCGAGGACGGCAGCGGCCGGCAGGTCACCGAGGGCGTCGCCGCCGCCGGCTCGCTCCCGCCCGGCCAGGACGCGGTCGAACAGGCCCAGGGCACCGCCGACCCGCACGGCCCGGTCAGCTGCCGGGTCGCCGACATCGTCCGCTACGCCACCCCCTGACGGCCCCCGCCGCCGGGCCGCGTCCCCCACGAAGTCGGAGCGGCCCGGCGGCGTGGCGCCGGGTGTCGGGGCGCCGGGTGTCGGTGCGTCAGGACGCGGTCCGTCAGGCGGCGGTGTAGTCGTAGAAGCCGCGGCCGGACTTGCGGCCCAGCAGGCCCGCGTCGACCATCCGGGACAGCAGCGGCGGGGCCGCGTACAGCGGCTCCTTGTACTCGTCGTACATCGACTCGGCGATCGAGACGATGGTGTCCAGGCCGATCAGGTCGCACAGCCGCAGCGGGCCCATCGGGTGGGCGCAGCCGGCCTCCATGCCCTTGTCGATGTCGGCGGCAGTGGCCACGCCCGACTCGAACATCCGGACCGCGGAGAGCAGGTACGGCACCAGCAGGGCGTTGACCACGAAACCGGCCCGGTCGCGGGCCCGGATCGGCTCCTTGCCCAGGGCCTCGACGGCGAACTGCTCGGCGCGGGTGGTGGTCTCGGCGGAGGTGGTCAGGGTCGGGATGACCTCGACCAGCTTCTGCACCGGCGCCGGGTTGAAGAAGTGCAGGCCGATCACCTGCTCGGCCCGGGTGGTCGCGGCGGCGAGCTTCACGATCGGGATGGAGGAGGTGTTGGAGGCCAGGATCGCGTCCCGGCGGGTCACCACCTGGTCCAGGGTGCGGAAGATCGCGACCTTGACGTCCTCGCGCTCGGCGACCGCCTCGACCACCAGGTCCCGGTCGTGGAAGTCGGCCAGCTCGGTGGTGAACGACAGCCGGGCCAGCGCCGCGTCCCGGTCCTCCTCCGACAGCTTGCCGCGCCGCACCGCGGTCTCCAGCGAGTTGGTCAGCCGGGTCCGGCCCAGTTCCAGGGCCTCGCCACCGGCTTCCGAGACCAGCACGTCCAGACCGGAACGGGCGAACACCTCGGCGATGCCCGACCCCATGAGGCCGCAGCCGACTACTCCGACGCGTGCGATGTCACTCAACTCAGATGCCCTTCGGAAGGAGCCGGGGATCACCCGGCGGTGGTGTCGCGGACGCCGCGGCCCGGTGGGGGCCGGGCGGTCCGCCCGGACGACGGTACTACCTGCCTTAACGCCCGTTCACATCGGTGCGTGCCGACGGCCCCCGTGCCGGGCCCTGGGCCGAACGGGTGGGCGTCGGCAGTGCGCCGCGCGCGCTCCCCGTGCGCCCCCTCGGGCGGGACCACAATGCGGAGGTCCAGCCGGAGGAGGGAGCAGGCGGATGGGGACGGGATCACTCACCGGGCAGGTCGGACTGGTCACCGGGGCCGGCCGCGGCATCGGCCGCGAGATCGCCATCGGGCTCGCCGCCGAGGGCATGGCCGTCGGACTGCTCGGCCGCACCCAGGAGACGCTGATCGCCACCCTCAAGGAGTGCGTCCGGCACGGCGCCCGCGGCGTCGCCGTCACCGCCGACGTCACCCGGCCGGGCGCCGTCCGGGAGGCCGTCCGCTCGATCGAGCGCGACCTCGGCCCCCTCGACCTGCTGGTCAACAACGCCGGACAGGTCGACCGCGCCGAGGTGCCGCTCTGGGAGACCGACCCCGCCCAGTGGTGGCAGGTCGTCGAGACCAACCTGCGCGGCCCCTACCACCTGCTGCGCCACGTCCTGCCCGGCATGGTGCAGCGCCGCCGCGGCCGGGTCGTCAACCTCAACAGCGACTTCGCGCTGCGCCCCGACGGCCACTACACCGCGTACGCCACCTCCAAGGGCGCGCTGCTCCGGCTCTCCGACAACATCGCCGACTCGGTCGGCCGGCACGGCGTCGTCGTGCTCGACGTCAGCCCCGGCACGGTCGCCACCGAGATGACCGCCGGCATGCCGGTGTTCCGGGACACCAGGGCCTGGGGCTCCCTCCCGTACATGGTCGCCGTCACCGTGGACGCCGCCCGCGGCCGCTTCGACGGACTGCACGGACGCTTCCTGCACGCCGGGCGCGACAACCTGGAGACCCTGGTCGCCGCCGCACCCGCGATCCGCTCCACCGACGCCCGCACCCTGCGACTGCGCCCGTACGGACCGGACGACCCGCTGGCCTGAGCCCCCCTCGCCGGCCGGCGCTCCCCCCGCCGGGTCAGAGCTCCAGCAGGGCGGACAGCTCGGCCTCCGGCAGCGAGCCCGCCGGGTGCCCCTCGCGGGCGAACGCGGCGGCCAGCCGCTGCAGGGCCGCGTTGAGCGGCACCGGCACCCCGTGCAGCCGGCCCAGCAGCACCACCTCGCCGTTCAGCCAGTCCGCCTCGATGTCGCCGGTGCCGCGCGCCAGCGACTGCCAGGACGAACCCCCGGCCCGCGGCCCGCCCGCCAGCGGCACCTGCGCCACCCGGTCGCCGCGCCGGGCCCGCTGCTCCTCCTCGGACGGGTGCGCGATCCCGGCGGCCGCCAGCACCGCCTCCCCCTCCGCCCGCAGCCGCCGCCACACCCGCAGCCGAAGCTCGCCGTCGATCGGACCGGCCACCGCCTCCAGCGCGTTGCCCAGGTTGCTCAGCAGCTTGGCGTACTTCCAGGCCATCACGTCCGCGGCGAGGGGCGCGTCGAAGTGCGAGTCGGCCAGGTCGGCGGCGATCCGCCCGGCCAGCTCGTCCGTGCCGTGCGGGTAGCGGCCCAAGTGCAGCACGCCCGAGCGCGGCGAGCCCGCCGCCGCGACCCGGCCCGGCTCCAGGTGCGAGGACGGCAGCCACACGCACATCCCGTACACCCGGGCGAAGCGGCGCAGCGCCAGCCGCTCGTTCTCCACGCCGTTCTGCGCGCACACCAGCGGCAGCCGCTCGCCCGCCGTCCCGCCGCCCGCGACCGGGCGCGGCGCCCACCGGTCGAGCAGGGCCGCCGAGTGCTGGGTCTTCACCGCCAGCACCAGCACGTCGTCCGGGGTCAGCCCGACCTCCTCGGGGCCGCCGACCGCCGGGACCGCCAGCCGGTGGGTGCCGTCCGGGACGGTCAGGCGCAGGCCGTCGGCGCGCAGCGCCGCCAGGTGGGGGCCGCGGGCGACCAGCAGCACCTCGCGCCCGCTCTGGTGGAGACGTCCGCCGATGGTGCCGCCGACCGCGCCGGCGCCCAGGATGAGGTAGCGCATGGGTCGAGCATCGCACGGCCGGGGCCGGGGGTGACGCCGGGTCAGGCGCAGAGCTCGGAGGCCGTCACCGCGTGCAGGCCCTGCCCGGCGAGGCCGTCCAGGATGGCCGGCAGCGCCGTCACCGTGCCCGGGTGGTCCATGTGCAGGGCGACCACCGAGCCGGCCGCCGCCGCCCGCAGCACCCGGCGGGTCACGGTCTCCGCGCCCGGGTCCGCGTAGTCGCGCGGGTCGACGTCGAAGGACAGCACGTGCGGGTAGCCGACCCGCTGGGCCTGCTCCTTCACCATCGCGTTCGCGTACTGCGCCGCGGACGGCCGGAACCAGCGGCCGATCGACCCGGTCAGCCGCTCCAGCCGCTGCGCGCACTGGGCTATCTCCTCGTGCGCCTGCTCGGCGCTCAGCGCGCAGATGTCCAGGTGGTTCTGGGTGTGGTTGCCCAGCTCGTGCCCGCCGGACAGGATGCGCTCGGCGATCCGCGGCTGCTCGTCCAGCCAGCTGCCCACCGCCAGCACGGTCAGCCGGGCGCCGCGCTGCTCGGCGGTGGTCAGCAGCGCGGTGGCGATCGCCGGGTCGCCCTGCCCGTGGAAGGTCAGCGCCAGCTGCGGCCTGGTGCGCGGGCCGGTCACCACCTCCTGCGGGGTGTCCGCGGCCAGCGGGGGCAGCGCGAACGGGGTGGCGCTCGGGGACGGCGAGGGCGACGGCGACGGGGACCCGCTCGGGCCCGCGGCCGGCGACTCGGTCAGGTGCGCGGGCTGCGGACGGGCCGCCACCGAGGGGCCGTCCGGGCCGTGCACGTCGGAGGGGCCGCCGCACGCGGCGACCAGGCCGCCGGCGGCGCTCAGCGCGGCCAGGCGGGAAGCGGAACGCAGAACACTGCGGCGGTCGACTGTCATCGCGGCCCAGCTAAGCCGAGGTTCCGCGGGGGCGGCAAACGGCAGCCGCCCGGACGAGTGGCCGCCCGGCCGGAAGGTGACGGGGCGTGAGCGGCCCGGCCCGGGCACCGGGCTGCGGCGGGATCGGCCGGGCGGGGCGGGGTGGGTCAGGTCGCCGCGCCGAACAGCAGGGCGCCGGTCACCAGGGCGGCGCCCAGCAGCTGGAGCGGGGCCGGGACGGTGGCGGTGAGGACCGCGCCGGAGAGGGTCGCGGTGAGCGGGATCAGCCCGCCGAACAGGCCCGCCCGGTCGGCCGGCAGCACCGTCAGCGCCGAGTACCAGAGCAGGAACGCCCCGCAGGTCAGCACCGGGCCCAGGTAGAGCAGCGCGAGCAGCTCGCCGCCGGTGGGCACCCGCAGCGCGGACGGCGAGAGCGCCGCCGCCGCGGCGAACAGCGGCACCGCGAGCAGGGTGGTGTACGCGGAGACCCGGACCGGGCCGAGCCGCGGCAGCAGCGGCACGGCCAGCAGCGAGAACGACGCCTCGCACAGCAGCGTCCCGGCCGCGTACAGCAGGCCGAGCGCGTCGCCGTGGCCGAAGCCCTGGGTGAGCGCCGCGCCGCACACCACCAGGGCCGCCGCCGCGAGCAGCCGGACGGCCGGGCGGCGCCGGGACAGCAGCGGGCCGGCCACGCCGAGCAGCAGCGGGGTGCAGCCGACCACGCTGCCGACCACCGCCGGGTCGGTGTGCCGCAGCGCGGCGACCAGCAGCAGGTTGAACCCGAACAGGCCGGTGCCGGACAGGGCCAGCAGCAGGGCGAGTTCACGGAGCGTCAGCCGGTGGGCGAGCCGCGGCCGGCGGCGGGCCAGCGGCAGCAGGATCGCGGCCGCCAGGGTGTAGCGCAGGGCCTGGCCGCCGGCCAGCGGGTAGGCGGAGAACGCGGCGCTCACCCCGGTGGAGGCGCCCAGCAGGGTCATCGCGCCGGCCGCGCGCAGCGAGCCGGGCGGCCGGGCGGGGGCGGTGACGGCGGCGGTGGTGGTGCCGGCGGTGGTGGTGTCGGGCATGGCTGCCACGCTAGGAGTACGGTGGTCCGGTTCCCAGGGCCACTCGGGGGGCTCGATGGAGGACCAATCCGGAGTGCGGGCCGCTAGGCCCTGTCCGGCCGGTCTTGCCGGGCGCGCGACGCCGGATCATCCCGGCTGGAAGCACCGGCGAAACACCCGAGTACACCCGGTACGAGGGCGTTGCGCCGGCACTCCCAGCCGGGCGCCCGACGCCGCGCGCTGATCCGACAAGACCGGCCGGACAGGGCCTAGCCTGGGGGCTCGTCCGGGCCCGGGGCGGGCCTCGGCCGGTCCGCCGGTCGGCCGGGCGGCCGGTCTGGTGCGGCGGAGGGACGGTCGGGGTGCGGGAGTTGCTGATCAGCTGGGAGCCGGGCGGCGGGGACCTGACCGGGCGGCTGACCCGGGCGCTGCGGGCGGCGGTGCGGGAGGGGCGGCTGGCGGGCGGGGTGCGGCTGCCGGCCAGCCGGGCGCTGGCGGCGGAGCTGGGCGTCTCGCGCGGGGTGGTGGTCGAGGCGTACGAGCGGCTCGCCGCCGAGGGCTACCTGGTGGGGCGGCGGGGATCGGGCACCCGGGTCGCGCCGGGGGTGGCGGTGGAGCGGGCCGGGGCAGCGGTGCGGGCGCCGGCGGCCGAGCCGCGCTACGACCTGAAGCCGGGCTCGCCCGACCTCGGGGCGTTCCCCCGGACGGCCTGGGCGGGGGCGGTGCGGCGGGCCCTCCAGGGGGCGGCCAACCGGGACCTCGGGTACGGGGACCCGGCCGGACTGCCTGGGCTGCGGCGGGAGTTGGCCGCGTACCTGGGCCGGGTGCGGGCGGTGGCGGCGGGGCCGGAGCAGGTCGCGGTGGTCAGCGGGGTCGGGCAGGGGCTGGCGCTGCTGGTGCCGGTGCTGGCCGGGCACGGGCTGCGGCGGATCGCGGTGGAGGACCCCGGCTCGCCCGGCACGCTGGCCCTGCTGCGCGCCCACGGGGTCGAGCCGGTCGGCGTCCCGGTCGACCAGGAGGGCCTGGTGGTAAGGGAGTTGGCGGCCGGCGGGGCGGACGCGGTGCTGGTCACCCCGGCCCACCAGTACCCGACCGGGGTCGCGCTGTCGGCCCGGCGCCGGACCGAACTCGCCCGCTGGGCCCGGGCGGGCGGGCTGGTGCTGGAGGACGACTACGACGCCGAGTTCCGCTACGACCGCGAACCGCTGGGCGCCGTCCAGGGGTTGGCGCCGGAGCGGACGGTCTACCTGGGCTCGCTCAGCAAGACCCTGGCGCCCGGCCTGCGGCTGGGCTGGGCGGTGCTGCCCGGCTGGCTGGCCGAGGACTTCCGGCAGGCCAAGCGGTACGCCGACCTCGGCACCGGGGCGATCGACCAACTCGCCTTCGCCGCGCTGCTGGAGAGCGGCGGCTACGACCGCCACCTGCGCACCGTCCGCCCCCGCTACCGGGCCCGGCGCGACGCCCTGGTGGACGCGCTGCGCGCGCACCTGCCGCGGGCCGGACTGCGCGGCGTCGCCGCCGGGCTGCACCTGTACGCCGACCTGCCGCCGGGTGCGGACGAGGCGGCGCTGGCCGCGGCGGCGCTGCGCCGCGGGGTGCGGGTCGCGGCCGTCGGGCCCGGGCGGCTCGCCCCCGGCGGGCCGGCCCTCGCGCTCGGCTACGCGGTCCTGCCCGAGCAGCGGCTGCGCGAGGCGGCGGAGCTGCTCGGACAGGCCCATCGGGAGGTGAGCTGACGGATCGTCAGATCGGGCGGGGAGAGAAGCCGGTGACGGTCCGTCAGAAAAGGTGGACCAGTCGGTCGGTGGCGATCACCGTCACGACCACCACCAGGGAGAGCACCGCGCTCAGGTTGATCGTCTGGACCAACCCGCGCTGCTCCCGCGGCGCGTAGCCGAGGCCGGCCCCGGCGGCCAGGCCGGCGAGCAGGCCGCCCAGGTGGCCCTGCCAGGACGAGAAGCCCGCCGACAGCACCATCCACACCACGAAGGTCACCAGCAACTGGCTGCCGCCGAGCGGGTCGTAGCCCTGGCGGCGGCTGAGCACCCAGTAGCCGCCGGCCAGGCCGAAGACCGCGCCGGACGCGCCCAGGGTCAGGGTGTGCGGCGCGAACAGGTACTCCAGCGCGGCGCTGCCCAGCGCGGACAGCAGGTAGAGCGCGAGGAAGCGCAGCACGCCGAGGCGCTCCTCGACCACCCGGCCCAGCGTCCACAGCCAGTACATGTTGAACACGATGTGCAGCACGCCCATCGGCCACGCGGTCGGCTCCAGGTGCAGGAACGCGTGGGTGATCAGCCGGTACCACTCGCCGTGCGCCACGCCCGACAGGTGCGGCACGTACGTGGCCGGGTCGGTGCCCGCGGACGGCGCCAGCACGCCGGAGCCGAGCATCGCGAACCGGTCGACCGTCTCCGGCCGGACCAGCTCCACCAGGTACGCGGCCACGTTCAGCGCGATCAGCACGAGCGTCGCGTACGGGCGGGTGGTGATCCGCCCGCCGAACGCCGTCCGGGCCCGGCGGACGCCCTGGTGGCCGGACTTGACGCACTCCACGCACTGGTAACCGACCGCGGCCTCGCGCCGGCAGTCCGGGCAGACGTGCCGGTCGCAGCGGGTGCAGCGGACGTACGACTCCCGTCCGGCGTGCCGGAAGCAGGTCGGTGACGCCGCCTCGGGAGCGTCGGCTCCCGGGGCGGGGTGTGCGGTGTCCATGGTGTGGCCTCCCCTGGCCGGTGGTGCTCGGCCGCGGGGCGTCCACGGCGATGTCCCACGGCGAAACGGCGCTCACCCTAGAGCACGGCGCGGACGGCGCGTCCGGCAGGGGAGGGCCGGGGCGGCGGGGGCCGGGCTCAGCGGCGGACGGTGCTCAGCACGACGAACTTCGGACTGCCCGCCACGGTGCGGCAGTTGCCGAACAGGCGGCGCAGCGTGACGTGGTAGCCCAGGTGGCGGTTGCCGACCACGCGCAGTTCGCCGCCCGGGCGCAGGACGCGGCGGGCGCCGGTGAACATCCGGCGGGCGACGGCGTCGGTGGTGGCCTGGTGGGAGTGGAACGGCGGGTTCAGCAGGACCAGGTCGGCGGAGGCGTCCGGGAGGTCGGCGAGGGCGTCGGCGACCAGGAAGTCGGCGCGGCGCTCCGGGCCGAGGTTGGTGCGGAAGGTCTCCTCGGCGGAGGCCACGGCCTGGAACGACTCGTCGACGAAGAGGAGTTCGGCGTCCGGGTCGGCGAGGGCGGCGGCGGTGCCCAGGACGCCGTTGCCGCAGCCCAGGTCGACGACCCGGCGCGGGGCGCCGGCCGGGGCGGGCAGGTGCTGGAGGAGGAACCGGGTGCCGATGTCGAGGCGGTCGGCGCAGAACACGCCCGACTGGTTGGCGACCTGGCGCCCCGAGAGCACGCCGATGCCGTCCGGCAGCCGGTAGCGCAGCGGCCACGGGTTGGCGGGGCGGGCGAGGGCGGGGTCCGGGGTGGTGCGGATCAGGCGGGCCTTGCGGACGGCGAGCGAGGTGCGGGTCGGGCCGAGGATCCGCTCGAACAGGGTCAGGGTGGAGGTGTGGATCTCGGTGACCATGCCGGTGCCCAGCACCGGGGTGTCCGGGTGCACGGCCGGGGCGAGGCGGTGCAGCTGGTCCTCCAGCAGCGCGAGGCTCTTCGGGACGCGCACCAGCAGCAGGTCGATCCGCTCCGGCGGGGCGTCCTGGGTGCTGCGGACCTCGACGGCGGCCGGGTCGAGGCCGTTGCGGGCCAGGTTCGCGGCGACCGCCCGGGAGGCGAGGTGGGAGTCCGTGACGGCGGTGACGGCGGCGCCCTTCGCGGCCAGCGCGGTGCAGAGCGCGCCCCAGCGGTCGCCGAGCACGGTGACGGCCCCGTCCAGCGGCACCGCCCGCTCGTCCAGGTCGCGCAGCAGGTACTCGTCGGCGGCGTCCCAGGCGCGCAGCTGCTCGCGCGGGTCCTCGGGGAAGCGGGCCAGCTCGAACTCGCCCCAGGCGGTGGTGAAACAGTTCATCGTGCCCCCAGGCTAGCGGAGGGCGAGCAGGTCACCGGCCGGTGACGGAGAGTGGGGCGGACGTGCGGCAGCGGCGGGAACGGGTGGTCGGGGCGGTCCTCGGCTCGGCGGTCGGGGACGCGCTCGGCGCGCCCTTCGAGTTCGGGCCGGCCGGGATGTTCGGGGCGCGCTTCCCCGGCGCGGCCACCATGTGCGGCGGCGGCGGGTGGGACGCGGGCGAGGCCACCGACGACACCCAGCTGGCCGTCCACCTGGGCGAGTCGCTGCTGGCGGCCGGGGGACTCGACCTGCCCGACATGTTCGAACGGTTCCGGGGGTGGGCGGCGGGCGGCCCCAAGGACATCGGCATCCAGACCGAGATCGTGCTCGGCGGCGGCCTGCCCTGGGACCTCGCCGCCGCCGTCCACTTCCAGACCGAGGGGCGGGCCGCCGGGAACGGCGCGCTGATGCGGGCCGTCACCGGGGCGGTGTGGTTCGCCCCGCAGGGGCGGGCGGCGACGATGGCCGCGGCCCGCCGGATCACCGCCCTCACCCACGGGGACGGCGCGGCCTGGGAGGGCACCGCGATCCTGCACGAACTGCTGCGGGTCGCCCTGGACGGCGGCGATCCGCTGGCGGCCGTGCCGCGGACGCTCGCGGCGGTGCGGGCCGAGCACCGGGAGCGCTGGGCGCGGGTCCTCGCGCCGGACTGGCGGCCGGAGCTGGCCACCGAGAGCAACGGGGCGGTGTGGGCCTGCCTGGGCTCGGCGCTCTGGGCGCTGCGGGTGACCGGCGGCTTCCCGGACGCGCTGCGGGCGGTGATCGACCTCGGCGGCGACACCGACACCACGGCGGCCGTCACCGGCGGGCTGGCGGGGGCGGTGTACGGGGCGGACGCGATCCCGGACGCCTGGCTGGGGCCGCTGCACGTGCCGCTGCCCCCGACCGGGCGGGTGCTGCGGGCGGGGGAGCTGGCGGCGCTGGCGGTGGCCCTGGACGCGGGCGGCCGGGGGGAGGTCGCGGGCGGGCGGGTCAGGGGGTGGTGAGGACCAGGCTCGCGTTGTGGCCGCCGAAGCCGAAGGCGTTGGTGAGGGCGGCGGTGTGCGGGAGCGGGCCGGGGGTGGTGAGCAGCCGCAGGGGCAGGCCCGGGTCGGGGGTGGTGAGGTTGCGGACGGCGGGGGCGTACTGGTGGTGCAGGGCGTAGGCGGCGGCGAGGGCGGCGAGGGCCCCGGCGGCGCCGAACAGGTGGCCGGTCATGGACTTGGTGGCGGTGACGGCGGGGCGGTGCGGGCCGAAGACCCGGCCGAGCGTCTCGGCCTCGGTGAGGTCGCCCTTGGGGGTGGAGGTGGCGTGGGCGTGCACCAGGCCGACGGCCTCGGGCGGCAGGCCGGCGTCGGCGAGGGCGCGGCGGACGGCGCGGGTCTGGCCGTCGGGGTGGCCGGCGGTGATGTGGTGGGCGTCGGAGGTGACGGCGGCCCCGGCGAGGACGGCGTAGCGGCGGGCGTCCGGGCGCAGGGTGGCGCGTTCGAGGACGAGCACCGCGGCGCCCTCGGCGATGACGAAGCCGTCGCGGCCGGTGTCGAAGGGGCGGGAGGCGCGTTCGGGGTCGTCGTTGCGCAGGGAGTGGGCGCGGGCCTGGGCGAAGCCGGCCAGCGGGAGGGGGTGCAGGCAGGCTTCGGTGCCGCCGGCGACGACGACGTCGGCGCGGCCGAGGCGGATCAGGTCGAGCCCGAGGGCGACGGCCTCCGCGCCGGAGGCGCACGCGCTGACGGGGGTGTGGGCGCCGGCCCGGGCGCCCAGGTCGATGGAGACCCAGGCGGCGGGGCCGTTGGCCATCAGCATGGGGACGGTGTGCGGGGAGACCTTGCGGACGCCTGAGCGTTCGAGGACGTCGTCCTGGTCGAGCATGGTGACCGCGCCGCCGGTGCCGGTGCCGATGACCACGGCGAGCCGCTCGCCGTCGACGGCGGGGCGTCCGGCGTCGGCCCACGCCTCGCGGGCGGCGATCAGGGCGAGCTGCTCGCTGCGGTCCAGGCGGCGGGCCTCGATCCGGTCGAGGACCGCGGCGGGCTCGACGGCGAGTTGCCCGGCGATCCGGATCGGCAGGTCGGCGGCCCAGGGGCGGTCGAGGGCGCGGATGCCGTTGCGCCCCTCGCACATGGCCTGCCAGGTGGCCGGGGCGGTTCCGCCGAGCGGGGTGGTGGCCCCGAGGCCGGAGACCACGACGGTGTCGTGTGCGGTGCGCATGGCGATACTCCCGTTGTGATGGCAGCACAATGATCGGGTTCTCCGGCGGTCGGCCGGGTGATCCGATGCCGCCTACTCTGCCAAGGGAGATGCGGAAGTTCGGCTGCCGGGCGCGACCGAGTCGCATGCGGTGAGTTTGTAGGGTCGTGACAAGTGGTGCTGACGGAATGTCACGGCAGCAGGGTGCGGGCCCGGGTCAGCAGGGCGGTGAGGGCCAGGTCGAAGGCGGCGTCGGTGCGCCCCGGGCCGGCGGCCCGCAGGGCCTCGGCGAGGCGGGGGGTGTCGGCGTTCGGGTCCCAGACCGTCTCGGGGGCGGCCAGGTCGAGCACGGAGCCGAGCACCACGTTCTCCACGGCGGTCAGCAGCGGCATCACGACGGGCGGCGGGAAGCCGCTGTCGACCAGCAGGGCGACGGCGCGCTCGTACTGGTCGAGCACCTCGGGGGCGGCCACCTGGCTGGTGGTCAGCAGCAGGACGGTGCGCGGGTGGGCGGCGAACGCGGCGCGGTAGGAGCGGGCCCACGCCTCCAGCGCGGCGTCCCACGGTCGCAGGTCGAGGGTGGAGAGGTCGATCGCGGCGGAGACCTGCACGCGCAGCAGTTCGACGATCCCGGCCCGGCCGTCCACGTGGTGGTAGACGGAGGCGGTCTGCACGCCGAGCCGGCGGGCGATCTGCGGGACGCTGAAATCGCCGCTCTCGTCGACCAGGGCGAGGGCCGTCGCGCCGATCCGCTCGCGGTCGAGCAGGGCCTTGCTGGGCCGTCCCACCGGTGCCGCCCCTCCGTCGCCTGGTCCTCGCGCACTGCCGTGACCTCGGATTCCGGGTCTTCCCAGAGGGTAGTGCGCGGGGCTAGGGTGCGGAAACCATCAACCTTTAGGTTTATGGTCGTCCGCAGTCGGGACCACCAGCCGGACTCCCCACCCGGCCGCCAGAAGGGCTCCCCATGACCGAAACCCCCCACGCCGTTCCGGGCGCCGCCACCGCCCCGGGCACCGCCACCGCCCCCGGTGACGCGCCCACGCTGCGCCGCGGCAGCCTCGGCACCGCCGACATCGCCTTCTTCGTGGTCTCCGCCGCCGCCCCGCTCACCGTGATGGCCGGCGTCGCCCCGCTCGCCCTGCTGATCGGCGGCACCGGCGCCCCGGCCGGCTACCTCGCCGCGGGCGTCACGCTGGCCGTCTTCGCGGTCGGCTTCACCACCATGAGCCGGCACGTCCGCAACGCCGGCGGCTTCTACGCGTACATCACCCGGGGCCTCGGCCGCCCCGCCGGCTTCGGCGCCGCGCTGCTCGCCCTGCTCGGCTACCTCGGCATGAACATCGGCGTGTTCGGCCTGCTCGGCTCCGCCACCCGGGACACCGTCCAGGCGCTCACCGGGCACCGCGTCCCCTGGCTGCTGCCCGCCCTGATCGGCCTGGCCGTGATCTGGTACGGCGGTTTCCGCTCCGTCGACTTCGGCGCCCGGCTGCTCGGCGTCCTGCTGCTCGCCGAGACCGGCATCCTGGTGCTGCTCGCCGCCGCCGTGCTGCTCAAGGGCGGCGCGCACGGGCTGAGCCTGCACTCCTTCGCGCCCGGCCACGTGCTCACCGGCGGCATGCCCGGCGTCCTGGCGATGGCCTTCGCCGCGTTCACCGGCTTCGAGTCCACCGTCATCTACCGCCGCGAGGCCCGCGACCCCGACCGCACCGTCCCGCGCGCCACCTACCTGGCCGTCGCCTTCCTCGGCCTGTTCTACGCCTTCGTGGTGTGGACCGTCATCCAGGCGTACGGCGACACCGAGGTGGTCGCCGCCGCCGCCCAGGACCCGGGCGGCCTGTTCTTCACCGCCATCGACCGGTACGTCGGGGCCTGGGCCGCCGACCTGATGCACGTGCTGATCGTCACCAGCATCCTGGCCTCGCTGCTGGCCTTCCACAACGCCACCAGCCGCTACGGCCTCGCCCTCGCCGAGGAGGGCCTGCTGCCCCGCGCGCTCGGCCGGATCCACCCCCGGCACCGCTCCCCGTACGTCTCCGGGCTCGCCCAGAGCCTGCTCGGCCTGGTCGTGGTGGCGGTGTTCGCCGCCGCCGGGGCCGACCCGTACACCCAGCTGCTGCTGTGGGTGAACACCCCCGGCATGCTCGCCCTGGTCGCGCTGCAACTGCTCGCCGCCGTCGCCGTGCCCTGCTGGTTCCGCCGCCGCCCCGGCCACGGCGAGGGCGCGCTGCGCACCGTCGTCGCGCCCGCCGTCGCCGCCGTGCTGCTGACCGGCGCGCTCTGGCTGGTGGTCGACCACATCGGGCTGCTGACCGGCGCGTCCGACACCGTCAACCGCGTCCTGATCCTGATCGTCCCCGCCGTCTTCGCCGCGGGCGTCCTGTACGCGCTGCGCACCCGGGCCCGCCGGCCCGGGGTGTACGCCGCGTTCGCCGCCGAACCGGCCGGGGACGCGCCGTCGCCCGCCGACTCCCCGGCGCGCGGCGCGGCCTGACCCACACTCGGCTGTCGAGACCCCCTCACCGGTTCTCGCCGACCTCTCGCCGACCCCTCGCCGACCCCTCGTTCCAGGAGCTCACCGTGTCGCCCGACACCATCGTCCTCGCCCGCACCGTCCACACCCTCGACGACGGCCACCGCGCCGCCGACCCCGCCGCCCCGGTGGGCGCCGTCGCCGTCCGGGACGGGCTGATCGCCGCCGTCGGCACCGCCGCCGACGCCCGCGACTGGCGCGGCCCCGGCACCGAGGTGATCGACCTCGGCGACGCCGTCCTCGTCCCCGGGCTGGTCGACGGCCACAGCCACCCCGCGTTCGGGCTCGAACTCGCCACCGGCGCCGACCTGTCCGCCGTCCGCGACCTGGACGGCCTGCGCGCCGCACTGGCCCGGGCCGAACGCCTGGACGGCTGGGTGCTGGCCTGGAACCTCGACCACAACGCCTTCGGCGGCCACCCCGTCCACCGCTCCGTGATCGAGGACGTGCTCGGCCCCGACACCCCCGCCTTCGTCCGGCTCTACGACGGCCACTCCGCCCTCGCCACCGGCGCCGCCCTGCGCGCCGCCGGCATCACCGGAGCGCGCGCCTTCGCCCAGCGCGCCACCGTGGTCTGCGACCCCGACGGCACCCCCACCGGCCACCTGATCGAGCACGCCGCGATGGACCTGGTCACCGCCGTCCTGCCCCGCCTCCCGCTGGACCGGCGGCGCGACGCCCTCCACGACCTGCTGCTGACGATGGCCGCCGGCGGCCTCGCCGGGGCGCACGTGATGGACGCCGGCGGCGACATCCTGGAACTCGTCCGCGCCATCGAGGACACCCGCCACCTGCCGCTGCGGCTGCGCATCGCCCCCTGGTGCATGCCCGGCACCGGCGCCGAGGGACTGCGCGAACTCGCCTCCCTCCAGGGCGAGTCCGGACGCAACTGGCTGGTCGGCGGCGTCAAACTCTTCGTGGACGGCACGGTGGAGGGCGGCTCGGCCTGGCTGGAGCGCCCCGACTGCCACGGCGAGGGCACCGCCGGGCTGTGGCTCGACCCCGCCGAATACACCGACGTGGTGCGGCAGTTGGACGCGTACGGGGTGCGCACCGCGACGCACGCGATCGGCGACGCGGGCGTGCGGCACGTCCTGGACACCGTCGCCGCGCTGCCCGGGCACGGCCGCGGCCGGCACCGGATCGAGCACATCGAGACACTCGGCGACGAACAGGCCCGCCGCTTCGCCCGGTTGGGCGTCCCCGCCTCCATGCAGCCCACCCACTCCGCGTACACCCGGGCCGACCACACCGACGCCTGGTCCACCCGCCTCGGCCCCGACCGCGCCGACCGCGCCTGGATCTGCCGCACCCTGCGCGACACCGGCGCCACCCTCGCCCTCGGCTCCGACTGGCCGATCGCCCACCACGACCCGCGCGGCGTCCTCGCCTACGCCAGGCTGCGCCGCCACGCCGGCACCGACACCGCGCCCGTCAACCCCGGCCAGGCCCTCACCCCGCTGATGGCCCTGGAGGGCTACACCACCCACGCGGCCCGCGCCGCCGGCGAACCCGACCACACCGGCCGCATCGCCCCCGGCCTGCGCGCCGACCTCACCGCCTTCGCCCTCGACCCGCTCACCGCCGACCCGGACGCCTTCGCCCGCTCGGCGGTACCGCTCACCATGTCGAACGGCGTGGTGACCAACCGGGGCGGGGCGTAGCCGAGTTCGAGCGATCTGCGGTCCGGCGGTGCGCTGGTCCGGTGGCGCCCCGGTCCGGGTCAGGGCGGGGACCCGAGGTAGGCGTGCAGGGCGGCCGCGCCGGTGAGGAGGGCGCGGCCGCGGGTGGTGAGGCGGTCCTGCCAGGCGGTCAGGGTGGGCCGGACGGCGTCCGGGGAGCCGGCCGTGCGCAGGCGGTGCAGGAGGTCGGCGGTGCGGGCCAGGCTGTGGCCGCCGCGGCGGAGTTGTTCGGCGAGGAGCAGTTCGCGGACCTGCGCGGGCGGGTAGACGCGGTAGCCGGTGCGGGCGTCCCGGGACGGGGTGACCAGGCCCGCGCGCTCCCAGGCGCGGAGGGTGGCCGGGCGCAGGCCGAGGCGGTGGGCGAGCGGTCCGATGCGGGTCGCGGCGGCGGGCGGCTGGCCGGGAGCGTCGGGTTCGGGCGGCAGGTGGTCGAGGGCGGTGCGGACGGCGTCCAGGGTGCGGCGGTCCTCGGCGAGCAGGGCGTGGCTGCCGTCGATCAGGCGCAGCGCCTCGGGCAGGTCGCCCGCGTTGGCGGCGCGCATGATCGCGGTGGCGGTCGGGTGGCCGTGCCCCGGGAGCAGGGCGAGGAAGGCGCGCAGCGCCGCCGCGTGGCGTTCGCCGTAGCGCCGGTACCCGTGCGCGGAGCGGTCGGCGGGCGGCAGGACGCCCGCCTCCTCGTAGTTGCGCACCGCCTGGGTGGACAGGCCGTGCTCGCGGGCGAGATCGATCGGGCGCAGCGGCATGGTGGTTGAGGGTTTTCTGCTCGATTCCCGGGCTGAGAGCGGAAAAGTCTACACCGTGGCTTCAACGATACGGTGGAAGTCATGACTGTCTCGCTCGGGGACGCCGCCCGCCCCTTCTCCGCCGCTTCCCTCGCCGCCCTCGTCCCCGCCGGCACCCGGCTGCTCGCCCTCGGCGAACCCACCCACGGCGCCGAGGAGTTCCTCGGCCTGCGCAACGAACTCTTCCGCCACCTGGCCACCGACCACGGCTACCGCTCGATCGCGGTCGAGAGCGACTGCCTGGCCGCCCGCGCCGTCGACGCGTACGTCGGCGGCGCGGCGGGCGACTGGGACACCGTGGTGCGGGAGGGGTTCGGCCACGGGTTCGGTGAGTTCGCCGGGAACCGCGAACTCGTGCGCTGGATGCGGGAGTTCAACGAAGGGGCGGAGGAGGGCGAACGGCTGAGGTTCTACGGGGCGGACGGCCCGCTGGAGATCACCGGGGCCGCCGCGCCCGGCCCTTCGCTCCTCCGGCTGCACGACTTCCTGGCCGCGCGACTGCCCGGCGAACTCCTGCCCGACCGCGCGGAGTTGCAGCGCCGCTGCGGGCCGGACGACCGCTGGACCGAACCCGCCGCCGCGCTCGACCCGACCCGCTCGGTGGGCCGCACCGAGGACGCCGTCCGACTGCGCCTGCTCGCCGACGAGTTGAACGTCCTGCTGGCCGCGCACCGCCCGCAGTTCGACGATGACGAGGACGCGCGCTGGCAGGCCGAACTCGACGCCCGCACCGCGACCGGCCTGCTCCGCTACCACGCCGCGACCGCCGGGGGCGGGCCCGACCGGCTCAACTCCCTGATGCGGCAACGCGGCCTGATGATCGCCGACAACCTCGAGGCGATCCTCCGCCGCGAGGCCCGCCGCGGACCGACCCTCGCCTTCGCCCACAACCGGCACCTCCAGCGCGAGGCCGCCCGCATCCCGCTCGGCGACCACCAACTCCGCTGGTGGAGCGCCGGATCACTCCTCGAATCCCGCCTCGGCGACGGCTACGCCTTCCTCGCCACCACCTTCGGCCACCGCGCCCCCGACGACCACCCCGCCCCCGACACCCTCGAAGGCCGCCTCACCACCCTCCCGGCCCCGCGCACCGTCCTCGACCCGACCCTCCTCACGGCGGCCCTGCGCGAGTCGGGACCGGTGAAGGCCCGAGTCCCGGCCGACCACACCTACTTCGGGCTGGACCCGGAGACGCTGGGCCTGGTCGACGGAGTGGTCTTCGTCCGGGCCATCGCACGCCAGCAGGGGCCGTTCGGCGGCGGCTGAGGAGGGGCGGGCGGACGCGCGGGTGGGGGAACCGCCGTCCGGACCACCCGTCCTGCCCGTACGCGCCGACCCGGGCCGGCCCTCGAGGGGGAGGGGCGGCCCGGGTGGGGGTGGGGCGGGGTCAGCGGGGGGTGTCCTCGCGGCTTTCGATCAGGACGGCGGGCTCCAGCGGGGAGGCGATCTCCTGCGGGCGGCTGCGGGAGGCCCAGTCGCGGATGCCGAGCACCACCATGACGAAGAAGATCGCGTAGACGATGCCGGAGAAGTACAGCTCCGAGTGGACCGCCAGCGGCACGCCGACCAGGTCGACCGCCAGCCAGACGAACCAGAACTCCACGTAGCGGCGGGCCTGGCTGTACATCGCGATGATCGAGCCGACGAAGATCCACGCGTCCGCCATCACCATCCACAGCGGCGCGCCCGGGTAGAACGAGGCGTCCTGCCAGTTGAGCACCGCGCCGAACGCGAGCGTGCCGAGCACCATCGCGGCGGCCAGCACCGCGCGCTCGGTCCAGTTCGCCCAGCGGACGTTGATGGTGCCCTCCTGCGCGCGGCTGCGCTTCCAGGTCGCCCAGCCCCAGGACGCCGAGACGATGATCACGACCTGCCGGGCGGCGTTGCCGCCGAGGTGCACGTTCAGGCTGGCGATCAGCAGGAACACCGAGCCGAGGATCTGCACCGGCCAGGCCACCAGCGACCGGCGCAGGGCCAGCCAGACGGTGGCGAGCGCCAGGATGTTGCCCAGGAAGTCGGACCAGTAGACGGGGAGGCCGAAGAAGCCGAACTGCTCGTTCAGCCAGTGGAACGCGCTCATGACTCACACCTTTGTTCGTTCGGAGCGAGGTGGTGGGGGGAGGGGGTGCGTGCCGGAAGGGGGTGGGGACGGTCGGCCCCGCCGGGAAGCGGGGGAGCGGCGGGGCCGACCGGGTTCAGGGGGTGGCGGTGCGGGGACCCGCGGTGGGGGCGGGTGCGGTGGCGAGCAGGGCCGCCGAGCGGCGGACGTCCTCGTGGGCGGCGCGCAGCAGGTCCTCGACGGTGGCGAACCTCTCGGTGTCGCGCAGCCGGGCGACGAACCACAGCTCGACCCGTTCGCCGTACAGGTCGAGGCCGTCCGGGGCGTCGTGGCAGTGCACCTCGACGTGGACCTCGGACGAGTCGCTGAAGGTCGGGTTGGTGCCGATGCTGATCGTCGCCCGGTGCACGTCCCCGGTCGACGGGCGGGTCAGCCAGCCGCTGTAGATCGCGGGCGGCGGGACGACCGCGCCGGGCGCGGGGGAGAGGTTCGCGGTGGGGAGGCCCAGGCCCCGCCCCCGGCCGGCGCCGTGGACGACGGTGCCGGACAGGGATGCCGGCCGCCGCTCAGGCATGCGGGGTGAGCTCGCGGAACTGGCTGGTGTGGAAGACCAACGGCTCCACGCCCGGGAACAGTTCGGCGCTCAGCAGTTCCAGCAGGACGATCTCGTGGTCCCCGCCGTCGTACGCCGGGCCGACCCGGGCGGTCAGCCACAGCGCGGCGTCGTGGATCAGCACCGCGCCGTCGGCCGTCGCCTGCCAGGGCGTGCCGTCGAACCGGTCGCCCGCCCGGGAGGCGAGCCTGCGGCACAGCGCGCCCTGGCCGCGGCTGAGCACGCTCAGGCCGAGCACCGGGGCCCCGGCCAGCCGGGGCCAGGTGGTGGAGGTGCGGGCCACGCTGATCGCCACCATCGGCGGCTCCAGCGAGATCGACACGAAGGAGCTGGCCGCGAACCCGACCGGCCCGCCGCCGCGCAGCGCACCGACCGCGACCACGCCGGTCGGGTACGCCCCGAACGCCCGCCGCAGCGCGCCCGCGTCCAACTCGGAAGAAATGCTGGGGTTTCGGTCGGTGGTGGCCATGACCGTCGCCGTCCTCTCGTCATGCCTGGTGCGTCGTGCCCGTGCGGCCTGAAGCGGTGCGGGGGAGGGGAAAGGAGGAGGGGGAGGAGGGGAAGCGGGTCAGTGGCGGTGCCGCGCGGCCGGGTGACTGGCGGGCAGCGCCCGGTCGCCGGAGCCGGTCAGGCGCTCGCGCAGCGACTCGCCGTCCGCGTACTCGCCGCGGAACGCGCCGCGCTCGCGCAGGATCGGCAGCACCGACTCGACGAACTCGACCGTGGAGGCCGGCTGGACGGTCGGCGAGAGCAGGAAGCCGTCCAGGTCGGCGCCCTCCGCCAGGGCGCAGAGCTCGTCGGCGATCTCCTCGGCGGTGCCGACCACCGGGCGGGCGCCCACGCCGTGGGTGTGCCAGTCGGCGAGCACGTCGCCGACCGTCTTCCCCGCGAACCGGGCGACCTGGGTCTGCGACATCTCGGTGGACAGCTCGGTCATCGGGGTGTCCGGCGCGTACGAGGACAGGTCCAGGCCGGTGAACATCGCGTACGAGGCGACGGTGACCTCCGGGCGCTGGGCGTCCAGCACGCGCTGCCAGCGGCGCTCGGCGTCCGAGGTGGTCGCGCCGACCACGCAGGAGAACGCCGACATCACCTTGACCCCGTCGGCCCCGCGCCCGGCCCGCACGGCCTCCGCGCGGATCGCCTCGGTGTGGCCGGCCAACTGCTCGACGCTGCCGCTGCCGACGAACATGCACTCGCCGTGCCGCCCGCCGACCCGGCGGCCCGCCGGGGACGCGCCGGCCTGGAACAGCACCGGGGTGCCCTGCGGGGAGCGGGCGGTGTTGCCGTAGCCGTGCGAGCGGAAGTACGGGCCCTCGTGCGCGACCTGGTGCACCTTCGCCGGGTCGGCGAACCGGCCGGCCTTGTCCTTCTCCAGGGCGTCCGGCTCCCAGGCGCCCTCCCAGTACTTGTAGACCAGGTCGAGGAAGTCCTCGGCCATCGCGTACCGGTCGTCGTGCGCGACCATGTCCATCCCGAACGCCTTCACGGCGGTGTCGGCGGTGCCGGTGGTCACCACGTTCCAGCCCAGTCGGCCGCCGGAGAGCTGGTCCAGGGTGGCCAGCCGGCGGGCGAACGCGTACGGCGGCTCGACCAGCACCGAGCCGGTCACCACCAGGCCCAGGTCGGTGGTGGAGGCCAGCAGCGCCGAGGCGATCACGAACGGGTCCAGCCGCGGCAGGTCGAGCGTCTCCTCGGTGGCGATCGGCGGGCGCACCCCGCCGATCTCCGACCAGCCCCAGGCGTCGGCCAGGAACAGGAAGTCCAGCTTGGCGTCCTCGCACAGCCGCGCGACCTCGCGCCAGTAGCCGAGGGTGTCGAACAGGTGGCGGCGGCTGTCGGGGTGCCGCCAGGTGGCGGTGCCGCTGGCGTTGGTCTGGGCGTTCTCGAACAGGCCGAGCTTGAGGCTGCGCATGGGTGTTCTCCGTTGAACAGGCGGTGCGGGGGAAGCGGTACGGCGGGGTGGTCGGGACGCCTGGACGTCGCGGGCGGTTCGGGACGCGGGGACGTCACGGGCGGTTCAGGACGCGGCGGGCCCGGGGGAGTCGAGCTGCGCCGCGCGGGGCATCGAGGACTGGGCGCCGAGCCCGGTGACGGCCAGCGAGGCCGCCCGGACGGCGCGGGCCGCGGCGGTGGGCAGGTCGGCGCCGCGGGCGAGCGCGTCGGCGAGGGCGCCGCAGAAGGTGTCGCCGGCGCCGACGGTGTCGACGGCGTCCACCACCGGGGCGGGCAGGTGGACGCTGCCGGGGTGGCCCGGCCGCTTGATCAGCGCCCCGTCCGCGCCGAGCGTGACCACCACCGCCCCGCAGGGCAGCGCGGCGCGCTCCAGCAGCTCGCGCGCGGCGGGCAGTCCGGAGACGGGCTCGGCGCCGAGCAGGGCGGCCAGCTCGCCCAGGTTGGGGACCAGGACGTCGACGGCGGCCAGCACCTCGGGGGCGACCGGACGGGCCGGGGCCGGGTTGAGCACGACCGTGCCGCCCTGCTCGCGGGCCCGCAGCACGGCGGCGGCCACCACCTCGGCGGCCACCTCGTGCTGGACCAGGAGCACCTCGCCGGGCGTGCGGGCCAGCCACTGCGGCAGGTCCTCGACCGAGAGCACGGCGTTCGCGCCCGGGTTGACCACGATGGTGTTCTCGCCCGCGCGGTCGACCACCACCGAGGCGATCCCGGTGCCGGCGTCCGGCGCGGTGAGCACCGCGTCGAGGTCCACGCCCTCGGCGGCCAGCACCCGCCGGATCGGCGCCGCGTCCGCCCCGACCCGGGCCACCAGGCGCACCTGCGAGCCGAGCCGGGCCGCCGCGACGGCCTGGTTGGCGCCCTTGCCGCCGACGCCCTCGACGAAGCCCCGCGCGAGCACGGTCTCGCCGGGCCGCGGCAGGTCCTCGACGGTCAGGACGAGGTCGCGGTTGACCGAACCGACGACGGTGATGGACGGCATCTGGACTCCTCGGGAGATCGATCTCCCACACTCTGGACCAGCGCTCACGGGCCGTCAAGTACCCTCGTGCTGCGCATTGCGCCGACTCGGGTCCACCGGGGCGCCACCCGCCGTTCCGAGGTCCGGCGGGCACCGTTCCGGGACCGGCGCCGCCGCCGAAGACCGCTCCGACCGCTCAGCCGTTCAACCGCTCCGACCGCTCCGACCGGGGAGGACCCCCACGTGACAGCGCCCCGACTCCTCGACGTGGCCGCCGCCGCCGGCGTCTCCCGCGCCACCGCCTCGCGCGTCCTGGCCGGCACCCCGCGCAACGTCGACCCCGACCTCGCCCGCCGCGTGGAGGAGGCCGCCCGGCGGCTCGGCTACCGCACCAACCACTCCGCGCGGGCGCTGCGCACCGGCACCACCGGCACCGTCGGCGTGGTCGTCCCCTCGCTCGCCAACCCGTACTTCGTCCAGCTCGCCGACGCCATCGCCCAGCAGGTCCGGGCGGCCGGCGGGCAGCTGGTGGTCTCCGACGCGGCGAACTCGCCGGCCATCGAGGCCGAGCAGATCGAGACCCTGCTGAGCGGACGGGTGGACGGGCTGCTGGTCGTCCCGGTCTCCGCCGCCGCCTCCGGGGCCGCCGTCCGGGCCGCCGCCGGGCGCGCCCCGGTGGTCCTGTTCGACCGCTGGGCGCACGACTCCGGCACCGTCGCCGTCACGCTCGACAACGCCGCCGCGATGCGCCTGCTCCTCGACCACCTCGACGCCCTCGGACGCCGCCGGATCGCCCTGGTCGCCGCCGACCAGGCGTCCTCCTCCGGCGCGGAACGCCTCGCCGCCTTCACCGCCGCCCGCGGCGCCGACGCCACCACCGTCCTGCTGCCCAGCTTCACCACCGACGCCGGCCGCACCGCCGGGCGCCGCGTCGCCGAACGCCGCGCCGAGATCGACGCCGTCGTCTGCGGCGCGGACGTCCTCGCCGTCGGCCTGGTCAGCACCCTCCAGCGCTCGGCGGTCTCCGTCCCCGGCGAGATCGCCGTCACCGGCTTCGACGACACCGAACTGCTCGAACTCCTCGACCCCCCGATCACCTCCATCCGCCACCCGCTCGCCGACATGGCCGAACGCGCCCTCACCCTCCTCCAGGGGCCGGCGGCCGACCGTGCCGAGAACGTCGAGCGCTTCCCCCCGCAACTCGTCGTCCGCGCCTCCACCGACGCGGACGCGCACGGCTGACCGATCGTCAAATCACTTACTGCGGAGGGGAGTTCACTCATCCTCCCGCCCCGCCCGGCCCGCACGCGACCGACCGGGCCGGGTGTCAGCTCTCCCGGGCCTTCGCCCGGTTGACGTGGGCCTGGATCCGGAGCCAGCCGGGGTCGGCGGGGGAGGCGTCGGTGACCGTCTCCAGGCTGTCGGCGTCCCAGGTGCCGCGGCCGTCGGTGAGGACGAGGTGGGGCTCCGGCGCGCCGTCCGCCGGGATCTCCTCGGTGCCCGCGAGGAAGGCCGCGAGGCTTCCGTCCGGGGCGGCGCCGGTCGGCGCGGGGCCCGCCGAGAGGAGGGCGAGTCCGCCGTCGGCCCGGGCGGCCAGCAGTTCGCCGGCCGCGGTGGCGGCCAGCGCGGTGACGGCCGCACCGCCC
The DNA here is from genome assembly GCF_044750705.1 of Kitasatospora sp. NPDC088783. Taxonomy (NCBI): domain Bacteria; kingdom Bacillati; phylum Actinomycetota; class Actinomycetes; order Kitasatosporales; family Streptomycetaceae; genus Kitasatospora; species Kitasatospora sp. NPDC088783. The sequence goes on along the minus strand of NZ_JBIVKJ010000012.1, from coordinate 171,126 downwards.
GGGCCGGGGTGCTCGACGGCCGTCCGGGCCTCCGCGTCCAGCTCGATCAGGGTGCCGCCGGGGGTGCCGATCCACAGCGCGCCGGGGCGGGGGCCGAAGGCGAGGGCGTGGCGGTGCCACTGCTCGTCCGTGCCGAGCACCGCGTGCAGGACCCTGCGCAGCGAGGGGAAGGCGAAGACGTCCAGCGAGTCGACGTAGGCGTTGCCCCGGAGGGCGACGTGCCGTCCGTCGGCGCTGAACAGCGGGGCGCCGTAGCCGTCGGCGTCGAGGACCAGGGCGCGCCGCACCGGTCGCATCGCGGCGGGCCCGCCGCCGGGGCCGTCGCCGGAGCGGGCGAACAGGCAGAGGGTGCCGCCCTGCTCGCTGACCAGGGTGGCGACGAGCCCGCCGGAGGGGTGGACGCCGACACCGGTGTCCCACCAGTGGGCGGAGCGGGTGGCGGGGGCGCCGGTGGCGGGGTCGAGGACGTCCGAGGTCTCCGCGCCGCCGCCGGAGGGTGCGGCCCACAGGCTGCGGCCGTCGGGGCTGAACGCCAGGTGCCGGTAGCCGGTGCGGGCGGGCAGCGGGGCGGCCGGGCCGTCGGGCGTCCAGCGCCGCAGCGCGCCGCCGTCGCCGACCACCAGCAGCGGCTCGTGCGGGTGCCAGGCGACCGGGGGCGGGACGGGGCCGCCCCGGGGGGTGGTGACGGCCGCGACCTGGAACGACGCGAGGGTGCGCAGCCGCCCGCCCGAGCAGTCCCATACCCGGATCGACCGGCCGTCGGCGCCGGTCCCGGCGGCCAGCGGGAGGCGGGGGTGGCAGGTCAGCCGCTGCACCGGGAGGTCGTCTTCGTCCAACAGGCGTGCCACGACGGCGAGATCGGTCATGGGCGCACCCCAGGGGGCGGGTGCGACAGGGTTCGGGCCCGCCGCATCCTTGCATGATTTTGCTGGGTTGCGTATATTCATGCCGGGTTTCAGGAGGGAATGCCATGGTATTGCGAGTAGCCGTAGCCGGAGCGAGCGGGTACGCGGGCGGTGAGGTGCTGCGACTGCTGCAGGCGCACCCGGAGGTGGAGATCGGGGCGCTGACCGGCGGTTCCAACGCGGGCCGGCGGCTCGGCGCGCTGCAGCCGCACCTGATCGGCCTGGCCGACCGGGTGCTGGAGCCGACCGACGTCCAGACGCTGGGCGGGCACGACATCGTGTTCCTCGGCCTGCCGCACGGGCAGTCCGCGGAGATCGCCGCCCAGCTCGGCGAGGACGTCCTGGTGGTCGACCTGGGCGCCGACCACCGGTTGAAGTCGGCGGCCGACTGGGAGCAGTTCTACGGCTCCCCGCACGCCGGGACGTGGCCGTACGGCCTGCCCGAGCTGCCCGGCCACCGCGAGGCGCTGCGCGGCAGCCGGCGGATCGCCGTGCCGGGCTGCTACCCGACCGCCGTCACGCTGGCGATGTACCCGATGTTCGCCGCGGGCCTGGCCGAGCCGGAGGCGGTGATCACCGCCGCGTCCGGCACCTCCGGCGCGGGCAAGGCCGCCAAGACGCACCTGCTGGGCAGTGAGGTGATGGGCTCGATGAGCCCGTACGGCGTCGGCGGCGGCCACCGGCACACCCCGGAGATGGCGCAGAACCTGGCCCCGCTCGCGGGCGAGCCGGTCACCGTCTCCTTCACGCCCACCCTGGCGCCGATGCCGCGCGGCATCCTCGCCACCTGCTCGGCCAAGGCCAGGCCCGGCACCACCGGCGCCGAGCTGCGCGCCGCGTACGAGAAGGCGTACGGCGACGAGCCGTTCGTCCACCTGCTGCCCGAGGGCCAGTGGCCGCACACCTCGTCCGTGTACGGGTCGAACGCGGCGGTGCTGCAGGTGGTGCTGGACGAGCACGCCGGGCGGATCATCGCGATCAGCGCGATCGACAACCTGGTGAAGGGCACCGCGGGCGGCGCGGTGCAGAGCATGAACATCGCCCTCGGCCTCCCCGAGGAGCTCGGCCTCCCGCTGAACGGAGTCGCACCGTGACCACCCAGAGCCAGCCCGGCGGCAACACCGGCGTCACCGCGGCCAAGGGCTTCCGCGCGGCGGGCGTCACCGCGGGCATCAAGGCGTCCGGCACCCCGGACCTCGCGCTGGTCGTCAACGACGGCCCGCGGCACACCGCCGCCGGCGTGTTCACCTCCAACCGGGTGCACGCCGCCCCGGTCAAGTGGTCGCGCCAGGTGCTGAACGACGGCGAGCTGGCGGCCGTGGTCCTCAACTCCGGCGGCGCCAACGCCTGCACCGGCCCCGAAGGCTTCCAGGACACCCACGCCACCGCCGAGAAGGTCGCCGCCGAACTCGGGATCGGCGCGATCGAGGTCGCGGTCTGCTCGACCGGCCTGATCGGCGTCCGGCTGCCGATGGACAAGCTGCTGCCCGGCGTCGAACTCGCCGTCGCCGCCCTGTCGGAGACCGGCGGCGAGAGCGCCGCGATCGCCATCAAGACCACCGACACCGTGCACAAGACCGCCCAGGTCACCGCCCCGGCCGGCTGGACGGTCGGCGGCATGGCCAAGGGCGCGGGCATGCTCGCCCCCGGCCTGGCCACCATGCTGGTCGTGCTCACCACCGACGCCGAGGTCGACTCCGCCGCACTGGACGCCGCGCTGCGCGACGCCACCCGCACCACCTTCGACCGGGTCGACTCCGACGGCTGCATGTCCACCAACGACACCGTGCTGCTGCTCGCCTCCGGCGCCTGCGCGGTCGCCCCCGAGCAGGCCGAGTTCGCCGAGGCCGTGCGCACCGTCTGCGCCGACCTGGCCCGCCAGCTGATCGGCGACGCCGAGGGCGCCTCCAAGGACATCCGGATCGACGTGGTCAACGCCGCCACCGAGGAGGAGGCCGTCGACGTCGCCCGCACCGTCTCCCGCAGCAACCTGCTCAAGTGCGCCATCCACGGCGAGGACCCCAACTGGGGCCGGGTGCTGTCCGCGATCGGCACCACCTCCGCCGCCTTCGACCCCGACCGGCTGGACGTCGCCATCAACGGCGTCTGGGTCTGCCGGGACGGCGGCGTCGGCGAGGACCGCGACCTGGTCTCGATGAAGGACCGCGAGGTCGTCATCACCGCCGACCTCAAGGCCGGTCGGGCCTCGGCCAGCATCTGGACCAACGACCTGACCGCCGAGTACGTGCACGAGAACAGCGCCTACTCCAGCTGACCCACGGGGGCCGACAACCGCCATGCAGATCGCACCCAAGGGCGAACAGGCCCGCAGCAACGCCGCCCTGCCCAAGGCCCGCACCCTGATCGAGGCGCTGCCCTGGCTGGAGCGCTTCCACGGCAAGACCGTGGTCATCAAGTTCGGCGGCAACGCCATGGTCGACGAGGACCTCAAGGCCGCGTTCGCCCAGGACGTCGTCTTCCTCCGGTTCGCCGGACTGCACCCCGTCGTCGTGCACGGCGGCGGCCCGCAGATCAGCGCCCAGCTGGAGAAGCTCGGCCTGGAGTCCTCCTTCACCGCCGGCCTGCGCGTCACCACCCCCGAGACCATGGACGTGGTCCGGATGGTGCTCGCCGGGCAGGTCCAGCGCGAACTGGTCGGCCTGCTCAACACGCACGGCCCGTTCGCCGTCGGCATGACCGGCGAGGACGCCCACACCATGACCGCCGCCAAGCGCTACGCCGTGGTCGACGGCGAGCAGGTCGACATCGGCCTGGTCGGCGACATCGTCAACATCGAGGCCGGCGCGGTGAAGGCGCTGATCGCCGACGGCCGCATCCCGGTGATCTCCTCGATCGCCCGCGGCGCCGACGGCCACGTCTACAACATCAACGCCGACACCGCCGCCGCCGCCATGGCGGTCGCGCTCGGCGCCGAGATGCTGGTCGTGCTCACCGACGTCGAGGGCCTGTACAAGGACTGGCCCGACTCCGACGACGTGATCAGCCAGCTGAGCGCCAGCGAGCTGGAGGAGATGCTCCCCACCCTGGCCACCGGCATGCTCCCCAAGATGGAGGGCTGCCTGCGCGCCGTCCGCTCCGGCGTGGGCACCGCCCGCGTCCTGGACGGCCGCGTCCAGCACAGCCTGCTGCTGGAGATCTTCACCGACGAGGGCATCGGCACCATGGTCGTGCCGGACGACGAGAGCACCGTACTGGGGGGACTGGCATGAGCAGCAACGACGCCATCATCGAGCGCTACCGGCACGCGCTGATGAACAACTACGGCACCCCGCGCATCCCGCTGGTGCGCGGCGAGGGCCCGCTGCTGTGGGACGCCGACGGCAAGCGCTACCTCGACCTGGTCGGCGGCATCGCCGTCAACGCGCTGGGCACCGCCCACCCGGCGGTCGTCGAGGCGGTGACCGGGCAGATCACCACCCTGGGCCACGTCTCCAACCTGTTCACGGCCGAGCCGACCATCCGGCTGGCCGAGAAGCTGATCGAGCTGGACGGCCGCCCGGGCCGGGTGTTCTTCTGCAACTCCGGCACCGAGGCCAACGAGGCCGCCTTCAAGATCTCCCGGCTGACCGGCCGCACCCACCTGGTCTCGCTCCGGGGCGCCTTCCACGGCCGCACCATGGGCGCCCTCGCGCTCACCGCCCAGCCCGGCAAGCAGGACCCGTTCCGGCCGCTGCCCGGCGACGTCACCCACGTCCCGCTCGGCGACGTCGAGGCCCTGCGCGCGGCCGTCACCACCGACACCGCCGCGGTCTTCCTGGAGCCGATCCAGGGCGAGAACGGCGCGATCCCGCTCCCCGAGGGCTACCTGAAGGCGGCCCGCGAGATCACCCGCGCCACCGGCACCCTGCTGGTCCTGGACGAGATCCAGACCGGCATCGGCCGCACCGGCCACTGGTACGCCCACCAGGCGACCGAGGGCGTCGACCCCGACCTCGTCACCCTCGCCAAGGGCCTCGGCGGCGGCCTGCCGATCGGCGCCGTGCTCGCCTTCGGCCCGGCCGCCGACCTGCTCGGTCCCGGCCACCACGGCACCACCTTCGGCGGCAACCCGGTGGTCGCCGCGGCCGGCCTCGCCGTGCTGGACACCATCGAGCGGCAGGGCCTGCTGGAGCACGCCGCCAAGCTCGGCGAGCGGCTGCGCACCGGGATCGAGGCGATCGGCGACCCGCTGGTCGACCACGTCCGGGGCAAGGGCCTGCTGCTGGGCATCGTGCTGACCGCGCCGGTGGCCGGGAAGGTCCAGGCCGCCGCCCAGGAGGCGGGCTTCCTGGTCAACGCCGCCACCGCGGACGCCGTCCGGCTGGTCCCGCCGCTGGTGCTCACCGAGGAGCAGGCCGACACCTTCCTCGCCGCGCTGCCCGAGATCCTCCGGACGGTCCGCGAAGCCGCCCCCGACGCGAACAGCTGAGCGTCTTTCAGGAGAATCATCAGTTATGACCGAACCCCGCTCCGAGCACACGACCCCCGCCACCGGCCCCACGCCGCAGGTCCCGCAGACCCGCACGGCGCGCCACCGGCGGATCGTGGACCTGCTGACCCGTCAGCCCGTCCGCTCGCAGAGCCAGCTCGCCAAGCTGCTCGCCGACGACGGACTCGTGGTCACCCAGGCCACCCTCTCCCGGGACCTGGACGAGCTCGGCGCGGTGAAGATCCGCAACCGGGACGGCGCGCTCATCTACGCCGTCCCGGCCGAGGGCGGGGACCGCACCCCGCGCGCCCCGATGGGCGAGTCCGCCAGCGAGGCCCGGATGGCCCGGCTGGCGGGCGAGCTGATGGTCTCCGCCACCGCCTCCGGCAACCTGGTGGTGCTGCGCACCCCGCCGGGCGCGGCCCAGTTCCTGGCCTCCGCGATCGACACCGCGGAGGTGTTCGAGATCCTCGGCACCATCGCCGGGGACGACACCGTGCTGCTGATCAGCCGCGACGCGGCCGGCGGGCAGGCGCTCGCCGACCACCTGATGCAACTCGCCCAGGCCAAGTCGCAGTAGCTCCGAGGCGTTTCAAACACGCTGTGCGGTACTGGTTTGTGAACTCATACGCGGTGGTGCATACTTATGCCTAACGCCGCATGGAACCTGTGTTGTGAATGGAGATAGCCGTGACCGATCGCGTCGTACTCGCCTACTCGGGCGGTCTGGACACGTCCGTCTGCATCGGCTGGATCGCCGAGGAGACCGGCGCCGAGGTCATCGCCGTCGCCGTCGACGTCGGCCAGGGCGGCGAGGACCTGGAGGTCATCCGCCAGCGCGCGCTCGACTGCGGCGCCGTCGAGGCCGAGGTCGCCGACGCCCGCGACGAGTTCGCCGACGAGTACTGCCTGCCGGCCCTCAAGGCCAACGCCCTGTACCAGGGCCAGTACCCGCTGGTCTCCGCGCTCTCCCGCCCGGTGATCGTCAAGCACCTGGTCGCCGCCGCGCAGAAGCACGGCGCCACCACCGTCGCCCACGGCTGCACCGGCAAGGGCAACGACCAGGTCCGCTTCGAGGTCGGCATCCAGTCGCTGGCCCCGAGCCTGAAGTGCATCGCCCCGGTCCGCGACTACGCGATGACCCGCGATAAGGCGATCGCCTTCGCCGAGGCCAAGAACCTCCCGATCGTCACCACCAAGAAGAACCCGTACTCGATCGACCAGAACGTCTTCGGCCGCGCCGTCGAGACCGGCTTCCTGGAAGACATCTGGAACGCCCCGATCGAGGACGTCTACGAGTACACCCAGGACCCGGCCGCCCCGCGCGAGGCCGACGAGGTCGTCATCACCTTCGAGGCCGGCGTGCCGGTCGCGGTCGACGGCCGCAAGGTCACCGTGCTCCAGGCCATCGAGGAGCTCAACAAGCGGGCCGGCGCCCAGGGCATCGGCCGCCTCGACATGGTCGAGGACCGTCTGGTCGGCATCAAGTCCCGCGAGATCTACGAGGCCCCCGGCGCGATCGCCCTGATCACCGCCCACCAGGCCCTGGAGAACGTCACCGTCGAGCGCGAACTGGCCCGCTACAAGCGGCAGGTCGAGCAGCGCTGGGCCGAGCTGGTCTACGACGGCCTCTGGTTCTCCCCGCTCAAGCGCGCCCTGGACGGCTTCGTCAACGAGGCCAACCAGCACGTCTCCGGCGAGATCCGGATGGTCCTGCACGGCGGCCGCGCCGTGGTCAACGGCCGCAAGTCGGACCGGTCGCTGTACGACTTCAACCTCGCCACCTACGACACCGGCGACACCTTCGACCAGTCCATGTCCAAGGGCTTCATCGAGATCTTCGGCATGTCCTCGAAGATCGCCGCCCGCCGCGACCTGGCCTGATCCACCACCGGTACCCGCCCCGACCGCCCGTGGCGGCCGGGGCGGTGCCACACCCAGACCTGCTGTGCCACACCCGAAGGAGCCCACGCGATGACCGCCGACCAGCCCGCAGACGTCCGCCTCTGGGGCGCGCGCTTCGCCGACGGCCCCTCCGAGGCCCTGGCCAAGCTCTCCGCCTCCGTCCACTTCGACTGGCGGCTCGCCCCCTACGACATCGCCGGCTCCAAGGCGCACGCCCGGGTCCTGCACGGGGCCGGGCTGCTCAGCGCGGCCGAACTCGACGCCATGCTGGCCGGGTTGGACCAGCTGCTGGCCGACGTCGAGTCCGGCGCGTTCGTGGGCACCGTCGCCGACGAGGACGTCCACACCGCCCTGGAGCGCGGCCTGCTGGAGCGCCTCGGCCCCGACCTCGGCGGCAAGCTGCGCGCCGGGCGCTCGCGCAACGACCAGATCGCCACCCTGTTCCGGATGTACCTGCGCGACCACGGCAAGGTCATCGGCGCGCTGGTCCTCGACCTCCAGCACGCCCTGGTCGGCCTCGCCGAGGCCCACCCCACCACCGCGATGCCCGGCCGCACCCACCTCCAGCACGCCCAGCCGGTGCTGTTCGCCCACCACGTCCTCGCCCACGTCCAGGCCCTCGGCCGGGACGCCGAGCGGCTGCGCCAGTGGGACACCCGCACCGCCGTCTCGCCGTACGGCTCCGGCGCGCTGGCCGGCTCCTCGCTCGGCCTCGACCCGGAGGCCGTCGCCGCCGAACTCGGCTTCGAGCGCGGCTCGGTGGGCAACTCGATCGACGGCACCGCCTCGCGCGACTTCGTCGCCGAGTTCGCCTTCGTCACCGCGATGATCGGCATCAACCTCTCGCGGATCGCGGAGGAGATCATCATCTGGAACACCAAGGAGTTCGGCTTCATCACGCTGCACGACGCCTTCTCCACCGGGTCGTCGATCATGCCGCAGAAGAAGAACCCCGACATCGCCGAGCTCGCCCGCGGCAAGTCCGGCCGCCTGATCGGCAACCTGACCGGCCTGCTGGCCACCCTCAAGGCGCTGCCGCTCGCCTACAACCGCGACCTCCAGGAGGACAAGGAGCCGGTCTTCGACTCCTGCGACACCCTGGAGGTCCTGCTGCCCGCCTTCACCGGCATGATCGCCACCCTGACGGTGCACCGCGAGCGGCTGGAGGAGCTGGCCCCGGCCGGCTTCTCGCTCGCCACCGACATCGCCGAGTGGCTGGTCAGGCAGGGCGTCCCGTTCCGGGTCGCGCACGAGGTGGCCGGCGCCTGCGTCAAGGTCTGCGAGGCCGAGGGCATCGAGCTCTCCGACCTGACGGACGCCCAGTTCGCCGCGATCTCCCCGCACCTCACCCCCGAGGTCCGCACCGTCCTCTCGGTCCACGGCGCGATCGCCTCCCGCAACGGCCGCGGCGGCACCGCCCCGTCGGCCGTCGCCGTCCAGCTCGCCGAGATCAAGGAGGACCTCGCCGCCCAGCAGTCCTGGCTGGGCTGAGCGGTCTCCGGCAGGCACCGGCCCGGGGGCCCGGGGGACGGCGGAACGGCTCCGGGCCCGCCGTTCCCCGGGCCCCCGGCCGTCTCCCGGCCTACGCTGGAGCCATGGCCACAGCAGCCATGGCGCTCGCCGAGGGGTTCCGGGGCGAGATCGTGGTGCCCGGGGACGCCGGGTACGACGCGGCGCGGGCGGTGTGGAACGCGGCGGTGGACCGGCGGCCCGAGCTGATCGCCCGGTGCAGCGGCGTCGCGGACGTGCTCCAGGCCGTCGCGGTGGCTCGGGAGCACGGCCTGCCCGCCGCCGTGCGGGGCGCCGGGCACAGCCTGGCGGGCCTGGGCACCTGCGACGGCGGCATGCTGATCGACCTGTCCCGGCTGACCGGCGTCCGGGTGGACCCGGCCCGGCGGCTCGCCCGGGCGCAGCCGGGGGTGACCTGGGGGGCGTTCGACCACGAGACGCAGGCGTTCGACCTGGCGACCACGGGTGCGCCGTACTCGGCGGCGGGCATCGCGGGGACGACGCTCGGCGGGGGAGTCGGCTGGCTGGCCCGGTCGTACGGGCTGACCTGCGACAACCTGGTGGAGGCGGACGTGGTGACCGCCGAGGGGCGGCTGCTGACGGCGAGCGCGGCGGCGCACCCGGAGCTGTTCGCGGGGCTGCGCGGGGGCGGCGGGAACTTCGGGGTGGTGACCTCGTTCACGTACCGGCTGCACCGGGTGGGGCCGCACCTGCTGTGCGGGGCGGTGTACGTGCCGGTGGAGCTGCTGGCGCCGACCCTCGCCGCGGTGCGGGACTTCATGGCGGACGCCCCGGACGGCCTGACCGTGATGGTGGAGTTCGGGCGCCCGCGCGGGATGCCGCAGCTGCCGGACCGGACGGTGCTGCGGATCGGCCTGTGCTGGTCGGGCCGGGCCGACCGGGGACGGGAGGCGGTGGCGCCGCTGCGCGCCCTGCCGGGGGTGGTCGCGGACACCGTGCAGACCAGGCCGTACCCGCTGTGGCAGCGGATGCTGGACGCCGGCCTGGGCCCGGGGGCGGGCAACGCGGGGCGCTCGGAGTTCCTGTCGGTGCTGGACGCGGCGGCGATCGACCGGCTGGCCGAGCAGGTCGACGCGGCGCCGGGCCCGCTGGCCCGGGTGCAGCTGGCGTTCCTGGGCGGCGCGGTGGCCCGGGTGGGGCCGGAGGACACCGCGTACACCTACCGGACGGCGCCGTACCTGCTGAGCGCGGTGGCGCGCTGGACCGACGGCCCGGCGGAGCCGCACGCGGCGTGGGTGCGGCGGTGCTGGGAGGCGATGCGGCCGTTCTCCTCGGGCGGCGCGTACGTGAACCTGATGGGCGCCGAGGGGCAGGGCCGGGTGGTGGAGGCGTACGGGCTGGCGAAGTACGAGCGGCTGGTGGCGCTGAAGGAGCGGTACGACCCGGCGAACCTGTTCCGGGTCAATCGGAACATCCGGCCGAACGGGTGACGCGGGGGCGCCCGGGCGGGCGTGACGCTCGCCACGTCGGGCGTCGGGAAGGTTGAGAGCAGGGGTCGGCTGGGTAGAGCGGTGGCGAACGTCTCTCTTGACGGTCGCCCGACTCCCCGGATACTGAGCGTGAGCGTGTCAGTTCCGGCTGTCCGGGCCGCCGTCCGGCGGGGCGCGTCGCGCTTCTCCCGGGCCGGGCAGATCCCCGTCCGGGCACACCTCGGACAGGAACCGGTGCCAGACCCTCACTCGCACGCGCCGGGCACTTAACGATGGAGGCCCCCGCACATGGGCATGAGTGTGATCATCGCAGCGGCACGACCGGAGGAGGCGGAGCAGATCCTCAAGCTCCAGTACCTCGGTTACCAGAGCGAGGCGGAGCTGTACAGCGACTGGACGCTGGAGCCGCTGACCCAGACCCTGGAGAGCCTCCAGGCCGAGATGTCCGAGCACCGGGTGCTGGTGGCCCGGCTCGGCGACGAGGTGGTGGGCAGCGTCCGCGGCTGGGTGGACGCCAAGGGCGTCGGCCAGATCGGCCGGCTGGTGGTGCACCCGCGGATGCAGCGGCACGGCCTGGGCCGCCGCCTGCTGGAGGGGCTGGAGGCGCAGCTGGCCGCGGACGGCGCGACCGGCGGCTTCGAGCTGTTCACCGGCCACCGCAGCCTGGGCAACCTGCGGCTGTACCGCCGGCTCGGCTACCGCGAGACCGAGGTCCGCGAGGTGTCCCGCCGGCTGTCGATCGTGACGCTGGCCAAGCCGGTGGCGACCAGCCTGGCCGCCTGAACCAGGCGACACCGGCCGCCTGAACCGCGCGGCACCCGGGCCCGACCCGGCGCGGCGCCCGACCCGAACGAGGGGTCGGGCGCCGCAGTGCTTGTGCCGCAAGGGTCGTGTCCGCAATGCGGACAGCTGGTCCTGAAAACTGGGACACGGACCATATGTCTGATTTACTGGGTTCCATGACCACGACGACGACATGCATCCCCACCGGCGCGACGCCGGCAGGTGAGTCGCGCATGTGCGGCCGTCGAATGTGTCGCCGCTGAGGGCCACCGCCCGGCGCCCGCTGACACCCCGTCCGCTGATGACTCGTTAGGGCCACGCCCACGGGCGGCCCGCCCGACCGGCGGACATGATCGGAACGAAGCCGGCAGCCCACTCTTCCCGGGCACCCGCGTGCCCATCCCGCCATCGGCGCGGACGCCCCCGCGGCCGTCCGCCGACCGTCCGCCGACGAACAACGGAAGCAGCTGTGATCACCACCAAGGGCCTGACCAAGGTCTACCGCTCCGGCGGCCGCGAGGTCCGGGCACTGGACGACGTCGACCTGCACGTGCGGCAGGGCGAGGTGTTCGGCGTCGTCGGCACCAGCGGCGCCGGCAAGTCCACCCTGATCCGGTGCGTCAACCTGCTGGAGCGGCCCAGCTCCGGCACCGTCACCGTCGACGGCGTGGAGCTGACCGCGCTCTCCGGCGGCCGGGAGCGCGCCGGGCGCGAGCTGCGGGAGGCCCGGCAGCGGATCGGCATGGTCTTCCAGCACTTCAACCTGCTCTCCTCGCGCACCGTCCAGCAGAACGTCGAACTCCCGCTGGAGATCATCGGCCTGGACCGGCGCGAGCGCCGCCGCAAGGCCGCCGAACTGCTCGACCTGGTCGGCCTCGCCGACAAGGCCCGCCAGTACCCCGCCCAGCTCTCCGGCGGCCAGAAGCAGCGCGTCGGCATCGCCCGCGCCCTGGCCGGCGACCCCAAGGTGCTGCTCTCCGACGAGGCCACCAGCGCCCTCGACCCGGAGACCACCCGCTCGATCCTCAAGCTGCTGCGCGAGCTCAACCAGCAGCTCGGCCTGACCGTCCTGCTGATCACCCACGAGATGGACGTCATCAAGTCGGTCTGCGACTCCGCCGCCCTGATGCGCGGCGGCAGGGTCGTCGAGAGCGGCCGGCTCACCGACCTGCTCGCCGACGGCCGCTCCCGGATCGCCCGGGACCTCTTCCCGCTCGGCGACTTCGGCACCCGGGACCCGGAGCGCACCGTCCTGGAGATCACCTTCCAGGGCGACGCGCCCGCCCAGCCGTTCGTCTCCCAGCTGGCCCGCACCTACCAGATCGACATCAACATCCTCGGCGCGGCCGTCGAGACCATCGCCGGCCGCCTGGTCGGCCGGATGCGGGTCGAACTGCCCGGCAGCCACACCGACAACGTGGTGCCGATCGGCTACCTGCGCCAACAGGGACTCCAGGTGGACGTCCTCGACCTGTCGAACGGAGCGGCGGCATGACCTGGGACCAGATGCAGGAACTGATGTGGCCCGCCACCTGGGAGACCTTCGGCATGGTCGGCATCGCCGGGCTCGCCAGCCTGCTGATCGGCCTGCCGATCGGGCTGCTGCTGGTGCTCACCGACAAGGGCGGCCTGCTGCAGAACCTGGCCGTCAGCCGGGTGCTCGGCGCGGTCGTCAACGTCGGGCGCTCCATCCCGTTCGTCATCCTGATCGTCGCGGTGATCCCGCTCACCCGGGCGATCGCGGGCACCACGCTCGGCTGGCAGGCCGCCAGCGTCCCGCTCGCGATCGGCGCCGTCCCGTTCTTCGCCCGGCTGGTGGAGACCTCCGTCCGCGAGGTGGACGGCGGGCTGGTCGAGGCGCTCAAGTCGATGGGCGCCGGCACCGGCTCCATCGTCCGCAAGACCCTGCTGCCCGAGGCGCTGCCCGCGCTGGTCGCCTCCGCCACCACCACGGTGATCGCGCTGATCGGCTACTCCGCGATGGCCGGCGCGGTCGGCGGCGGCGGACTCGGCGACCTCGCCATCCGCTACGGCTACCAGCGCTTCGAGACCACCTTCATGTGGGTCATCGTCGCCGAACTCGTGGTCATCGTCACCGTGATCCAGCTGCTCGGCGACCTCGCCGCCCGCCGGCTCTCGCACCGCGGCGACTACCGCAGCCCGCTCGGCTTCTTCCGCTCCGCCAGTGCCGAGCCGAAGGACACCGAGGAAGACCTGCTCTCCTCGCACTGACTTCCCGCCCTCGCCAAAGCCGAGGGACGGGTTCCCGGCCCCACCAGGGCCGTTCGCATCCCGCAGAAAGGCACTTTTCGTGCGTAACGTCCTGAAGACCACCGCTCTGACCGCCACCGCCGCCGGCCTCGCGCTCACCCTGGCCGCCTGCTCCTCGGACTCCTCCGGCTCCGGCGCCTCCGCCGACCCGAACAAGCCCCTGGTGGTCGCCGCCAGCCCCACCCCGCACGCGCAGATCCTCAAGTTCGTGCAGGACAACCTGGCGGCCAAGGCCGGCCTCAAGCTGGACATCAAGGAGGTCAGCGACTACGTGACCCCCAACACCTCGGTCCAGGACGGCTCCGCGGACGCGAACTACTTCCAGCACCAGCCCTACCTCGACGACTTCAACAAGAAGAACGGCACGGACGTCGTGTCGGTCGAGACCGTCCACCTGGAGCCGCTCGGCGTCTACTCCAAGAAGGTCAAGAGCATCACCGAGCTCAAGGACGGCGCCCAGGTCGCCGTCCCCAGCGACGCCACCAACGAGGGCCGGGCGCTCAAGCTGCTCGCCGACAACAACGTCATCACCCTCAAGGACGGCGCCGGCACCACCGCCACCGTCCAGGACGTCACCGGCAACCCGAAGAACCTCAAGTTCAAGGAGCTGGAGGCGGCCCAGCTGCCGCGCTCCCTCGACGACGTCGACGCCGCCGTCATCAACGGCAACTACGCGCTGGGCGCCAACCTCAAGCCCGCCACCGACGCGCTGGTGCTGGAGAAGGCCGAGGCCAACCCCTACGCCAACATCCTCGCCGTCAAGAAGGGCCACGAGAGCGACCCGCGGGTCCAGAAGCTCGCCGAGCTGCTGCACTCCGACGAGGTGAAGAAGTACATCGACGACAACTTCCAGGGCGCCGTCATCCCGGCGTTCTGACCCCCCGTCCGACCCCGCCCGGCCCCGCCGGACCTCCCCGCGGTGCCCCCGGCCTCCCCGCCGGGGGCACCGTGCTGACGAGCCGTGAGGTGCGGAGCGGGTACGCTGGCACGCCCGACGAAGGGGCGGGGCGTACGGTGTGTCCACGACCCGGCGAGGAGAGACGGCATGGTTGCGAACTTCCCCGAGACAGCCATCAGCACCGAACGGCTGCTGCTGCGCGCCCTTGAGGACCAGGACGCCCCCGCACTGGCCGCCATGCTCGACGACGAACTCGTCCAGACCTGGACCGGACACCCCCGCCCCTACCGGGAGTCCGACGCGCACGAGCTGATCGCCCGTCAGGCCCCCGAACGGCGCGCCCGGGGGCGCGGAATCGTTTTCGCCGTCACCGAGCACCTCACCCAGCGGCTGGTCGGCCTGCTCGAACTCGACCGCACCGACTGGCACCTGCGCGCCACCGAGGTCCGCTTCGTCACCGCCCCCTGGGCCCGCGGCGAGGGCTACGCGCCCGAGGCCGTCCTCGGCACCGCCCAGTGGCTGTTCGAGGACCGCGGCTTCCAGCGCCTCGAACTGCGCACCGCCGCCGGCAACACCGCCGCCCAGCAGGTGGCCCAGAAGACCGGCGCGATCAGCGAGGGCGTGCTGCGCAACGCGGCGATAGTCCGCGGCGGGGAGTGGGGCCCGGGCCCCGAGGAGCACACCGACCTGATCGTGTGGAGCCTGCTCCCCGAGGACCTCGACCCGCCCGAACCCGTCCACCCCGACGACCGCCACCACGCCCTGCGCCGCTGAGACCCGGCCGCACGCACCCACCACCGGCCCCCGGGCCGCCCCTGACCGCGTTCCCGGCCGCGTTCCCGGCCGTGCTCCGGTTGTTCACGCCCCCGGCGCGCGCCACGGCTCCGCACCACCCCGGCCAGGCGGTAGCCTCTGCGCAGGGAGCGCCCGCGGCGCACCCCACCAGGGGCGGACACACGGCACGAGGGAGAACGGCCGCAGATGGCTGACCGGATCACGGTCATCGGGTGGGACGGCACCCCCTTGACCCAGAGCGCCGCCGACGCACTCGCCGGAGCCACCCTGGTCGCCGGAGCGGGCTACCAGCTCGCCGCCCTCCCCGTCCCCGAACGCGCCGAACGCATCGGCCTCGCCGACCTGCGGGCCGCCGCCCGGAAGATCGCCGACCACCGCGGCGCCGCCGTCGTCGTCGCCGAGGGCGACCCCGGCTTCTTCGGCGTCGTGCGCACCCTGCGCCGCCCCGAGTACGGCCTCGAACTCGAAGTCCTGCCCGCCGTCTCCTCGGTGGCCACCGCCTTCGCCCGGGCCGGAATGGCCTGGGAGGACGCCCAGGTGGTCTCCGCCCACGGCGGACGGCTGCGCCGCGCCGCCAACGTCTGCCGCGCCCACCCCAAGGTCGCCGTCCTCACCACCGGCGGCGCCGGGCCCAGCGAACTCGCCCTGATGCTCCGCGGCGTCCCCCGCACCTTCGTGGTCTGCGAGGCGCTCGGCACCGCCGAGGAGGACGTCACCGTCCTCACCTCCGAACGCGTCCCCGACCACGACTGGCGCGACCCCTCCGTCGTCCTGGTCATCGGCAACGTCCCGCCCGCCGAGGCCGCCTCCGGCTGGCTGGCCGGCCGACCGCTCGACCACCCCGGCCCGCAGCGCGGCTGGGCGCTCCCCAGCCGGGCGTACGCCGGAGCGGACGCCGACGCCCGGCGCCCCCGCGCACTCCCGCCGCACGTCCGCGCGCTGGCCCTGGCCCGGCTCGCCCCCGCACCCGGCGACCTGCTGTGGACCGTCGGCGCCGGGGACGGCGCGCTCGCCGTCGAGGCCGCCCGGTTCGGCGCCGCCGTGGTCGCCGTCGAGGCCGAACCCGGCGACTGCGCCCGGATCTCCGCCAACGCCCGCAAGGCCGGCGTCGAGGTCGAGACCGCCGCCGGTTCCGGCCCCGACGTGCTCGGCGCCCTCCCCGAACCCGACGCCGTCGCCGTCGAACACGGCGGCCCCGCCATGGTCCGCGCCGTCGCCGCCCGCAAACCCGAACGGGTGGTCGCCGTCGCCCGCACCCTCGCCGAAGCCGCCGAGACCCGCCAGATCCTGGACACCGCCGGCTACCGCGTCGACGGCCTGCTGCTCCAGTCCGCCCCCCTGCGCGCCGAACCCGACACCGGCGGCGGACCCTCCTTCGGACGCGGCGACTACACCCTGCTGATCTGGGGCGAACCATACGACTGACCTCCGCCGACGCCCCCGCGGAGCGTCCGTCCCCGGCGGTACGGTGATCCCCGTCGCATCCGGACAGGGTTTCGAGATCGGCCCGGCCGCGGCCGGTAGGGTTTCCCCGGGGGACCAACCCGTCGAGGCAGTCCCGTGTCCGATCCGGCACGGTTACCGCCGATTTGACGCGTTGCAACCCGAACGGCCCGCTTCGCGGGCATTCGACGCGGTGCGCACCCGCCCGGAAGAATGCCGTGAGGGTCCGGAGCGGCCGCGCCGTCGTGCCGGTTGCCCGGGGCCGTCGTTGTTTCTGATGGCACGCCACCCGTGCGGGTGACGGCCGGTGGAGTAAGGGACGGGTCGGTGCGGCCCCGCCCCGGCGAAGTGGCGGGGCCTTCGGGGAGCCGCCGAGGACGCGCAAGCGGCCTGGAAGGAGCATTGACATGACCGACGGCGGCCACGCCCCCAGTACCGGTCCCCTCGCGCCCGAACCCGGGCCCGGCGGACCCGTCCCGGAGCACCACCTCGGCGCGCCCCTCCAGCCCGCCGCGCCCGCCGGGCCCTGGCACGGCGACCAGCGGCCCGCGTACACCTTCCTCGACCAGCCCGACGGCGACGAGGAGGACGACGTCCTGCTGATGCCCGGCCCGCAGACCGCCTGGGGCGACGCCGTGCACGGCACCGCCGAGTCCGCCGAACCGGCCGCGGAGCCGGTGGCCGAGCCGCTCGTCGCGCCGCTCGGCGAGCCGCTCGTCGCGGGTGAGCAGCCGCCCGGCACCCCCGTCGCGCCGTCCTGGCCGCCGCTCGAACCCCCGGTCCTCACCGCCACCCCGCCCGTCGAACCGGCCGCCGGGCCGTCCGCCGGGCCGTCCGCCGCACCGGCCGCGCCCGGCGCGGAGGGAGTCGGCAGCGGCACCCTGCACCTCGGTGCCCCGCAGGCCCAGGCCCAGCCCGTGGCCCCGGCTCCGGCTCC
Source organism: Kitasatospora sp. NPDC088783 (assembly GCF_044750705.1). Lineage (NCBI taxonomy): Bacteria > Bacillati > Actinomycetota > Actinomycetes > Kitasatosporales > Streptomycetaceae > Kitasatospora > Kitasatospora sp. NPDC088783. The sequence goes on along the minus strand of NZ_JBIVKJ010000012.1, from coordinate 153,800 downwards.
GGCCGCCGCCGTCCAGCAGCCGGCGCCGCCGCAGCCGCGCCGCCCGCTGCACGCCGGGCCGCCGATCCCCGACCCGTCCCTGATGACCGGTCACGTCCCGGTGCGCTCGCTCGCCGACCGCGGCCCGTCCTTCCCCGGCGGCACGCCCGCGTACGGGGTGCCGGTGCTGACCGCCGAAACGGTGCAGCAGCAGGCCGCCGTGCAGACGCAGGCCCCGGTGCCGCCGCAGGCACAGCCGCAGCCGCAGCCCGCGCCGGCCGTGCAGGTGCCCGCGCCGGTGCAGCCGCAGGTGGTGGAGGCCGCCGCGGCGGCGGTCGTCGCCGAGCCGGTGGCCGTGGCCCCGCCGGTCGTCGAGCCGCCCGTGGCGGTCGAGCCGGTGGCCGAGGTGCCGGTCGCCGTCGAGGCTCCCGCGCCCGCCGCCGAACCCGTTGTGGAGCAACCGGTGGCCGTCGAGGGCCCCGTGGCTCCCGTGGCCGGGCCCGCCGCGAACCTGGCACCGGTGTTCGTGGAACCGGCCCAGCAGGTCGAGCCGCCGGCCGCCGTGCCCGCCGCCGAGACCGTCGAGCCCGTCGAGTCCGTCGAACCTGCGGCGGTGGTGGCCGAGGCGGCCCCCGCGCCGTCCGAGCCGCAGCCGGAGATGGCCGCCGAGCCGCCCGCCGTTGAGCCGCCCGCCGTTGCGGCGGTCGACGCGCCGTCGGCCGAGCAGCCGGAGGCCGTCGCGGCGGAGCAGCCCGCGCAGGCCCCCGCCGCGGAGCCCGAGGCCGCGCGGCCCGTCGAGGCCGCGACCGCGCAGACGGTGAGCGGCGAGGCCGCCGCGGAGCCGATCCCCGCTCCGGCGGGCAAGTCGTCCGGGCGGGGTGCGCACCGGCGGATCTCCGCCTTCCTCGCCGCGCCCGCCGGCCTGCCGCTGCTGGAGCCCGAGGGCGCGCAGGCCGCCGCGGAGCCGCAGCCCGAGGCCGTCGCCGAGCAGCCTGCGGTCGAGGCCCCCGAGGCTCCCGCAGCCGTCACGGCCCCCGAGCAGGCGCAGACCGAGACCCCCACCGCCGAGCAGCCGGTGGCCGAGCCGGTCGCCGAGACCGCCGTTGCGGCCCCCGCCGAGGGGACCCAGCCGCAGCCCGAGGCCGAAGCCGCCGCCGAGCAGCCGGTGGAGCCGGTGGCCGAGCAGGCGGCCCAGCCGGTCGCGGCGTCCGAGGCCGAGCCCGCGCCCCGGCCGGAGGCCGAACCGGAGCAGGCCGAGCAGCCGCAGCCCGCGGCCGTCGAAGAGACCGCCGGAGCCGACGTCGAAGCCGAAGCCGCCGAGGTCGAGACCGTCACCGAGTCCGAGTCTGAGTCCGCGTCCGAGCCCGAGGCCGCCGAAGGGGAGCGCCCGCCCGCCGCGCCGGGTTACGACGAGGCCGGGCGGGAGGCCGTGCACCAGGTGATCCGGGAGCGGCGCGACGTGCGCAACGGCTTCCGGTCGGACGCGATCCCGCACGAGGTGCTGATCCGGGTGCTGGAGGCGGCGCACACCGCGCCGAGCGTCGGCTACTCGCAGCCGTGGGACTTCGTGGTGATCCGTTCCGCGAAGACCCGCCGGAAGATGCACGAGCTGGCGGAGCGTCAGCGCGAGGCGTACGCGGACTCGCTGCCCAAGGGCCGGGCGAAGCAGTTCAAGGAAATCAAGATCGAGGCGATCCTGGAGACGCCGGTCAACATCGTGGTGACCGCCGACCGCACCCGCGGCGGCCGGCACACCCTGGGCCGGCACACCCAGCCGCAGATGGCCCCGTACTCGGCCGCGCTGGCCGTGGAGAACCTGTGGCTGGCGGCCCGCGCCGAGGGCCTGGGCGTCGGCTGGGTGAGCTTCTTCGACGAGGAGGAGCTGGTCCGCGAGCTGGGCCTGCCCGAGCACCTGGAGGTCGTCGCCTACCTGTGCGTCGGCTACGTGGACGCCTTCCCGGACGAGCCGGAGCTGCAGCAGCAGGGCTGGGCGAAGAAGCGCCCGCTGTCCTGGGTGGTGCACGAGGAGCAGTATGGCAACCGCGCGCTGCCCGGCGAGGAGCCGCACGACCTGCTGTCCGACACCCTGCGCGGCATCCGCCCGCTGGACGCCAAGGCGCTCGGCGAGGCGTGGGACCGGCAGAAGCGGATGACCAAGCCCGCCGGTTCGCTCGGCGTGCTGGAGATGATCGCGGCCCAGCTGTCCGGCCTGGCCCGGCAGTGCCCGCCGCCGGTCCCGGAGCCCGGCTGCGTGGCGATCTTCGCGGGCGACCACGGCGTGCACGCCCAGGGCGTCACCCCGTGGCCGCAGGAGGTCACCGCGCAGATGGTCGGCAACTTCCTGGCCGGCGGCGCGGTGGTCAACTCCTTCGCCGCGCAGGTCGGCACCGAGGTGTGCGTGGTCGACGTCGGCGTGGCCGCCGAACTCCCGGACGCCATCCAGCAGGGCCGCACCACCGGCCTGCTGCCGCGCAAGGTCAAGCCCGGCACCGACGACATGACGCAGGGCCCGGCGATGAGCCGCGACGAGGCGCTGCGCGCGATCGAGGTCGGCATCGAGACCGCCCGCGACCTGGTCGCGGCCGGCAACAAGGTGCTGATCACCGGCGACATGGGCATCGCCAACACCACCGCCTCCGCCGCGCTGATCTCGGTCTTCACCGAGACCGACCCGGCCGAGGTCACCGGCCGCGGCACCGGTATCGACGACGAGACCCACGCCCGCAAGGTCGAGGTGATCCGGCAGGCCCTCGACCTGCACAAGCCGGACCCGGCCGACCCGATCGGCGTGCTGTCGGCCGTCGGCGGCCTGGAGCACGCCGCGATCGCCGGGTTCCTGCTCGGCGCGGCCTCGCTGCGCGTCCCGGTGATCCTGGACGGCGTGATCGCCGGTTCGGCCGCCCTGGTCGCCAAGGCCATCGCCCCCGAGGTGCTGGCCGCTTGCATCGCGGGCCACCGCTCCGCCGAGCCCGGCCACCAGACCGCGCTCGCCAAGCTCGGCCTGCGCCCGCTGATCGACCTCGACCTGCGGCTCGGCGAGGGCACCGGTGCCCTGCTGGCCCTCCCGCTGGTGCAGAGCGCGGCCCGGGCGATGCACGATGTAGCCACCTTCGACTCCGCCGGAGTCACCGAGAAGGCCTGACCCCGCCCGGCCCCGGCCGCCCCCGCCGTGCGAGGGGGCGGCCGCCCCGCCCGGGCCCCGTCCGACCGACCCCGCCGGGCACCGGACGCCCGGCATCCGGCGTCGGTCGGCCCTTTCGACCGACCGGACCGACCGGACCGACCGGACCGGCCGGACAGGACCGATCGGACCGAACCCGTACCGGCTCAAGGGCGCGCCGGCACGGGGCTCCCCCCAGCACCGCCGCCCACCCAGGAGCTCCCCCTCATGACCGCGCCCACCCCCCACCCCCACCCGTCGACCCGGGGCCTCACCCCGTACCCCGTCGGGCTGCTGCTCACCGGCCGCCGCGTCGTGGTCGTCGGCGGCGGACAGGTCGCCCAGCGCCGGCTGCCCGCGCTGATCGCGGCCGGCGCCGAGATCCACCTGATATCCCCGGCCACCACCCCCGCCGTCTCCGCGATGGCCGACGCCGGCGAGCTGACCTGGCACCGGCGCCCGTACGCGGACGGCGACCTCGCCGACACCTGGTACGCGCTGGTCGCCACCGACGACCCGGCCGTCAACACCGCCGTCTCCGCCGAGGCCGAGCGGCTGCGGGTGTTCTGCTCCCGCAGCGACGACGCCTCCGCCGCCACCGCCTGGACGCCCGCCTCCGGCCACGACTCCGGCGCGACCGTCGCGGTCCTCACCGGCGACCCCCGGCACTCCGCGGCCCTGCGCGACTCCATCGTGGCCGGCCTGCGCGACGGCTCCCTCGCCGCCCGCCAGTACCGCGCCCGGGACGCGGGCGTCGCCCTGGTCGGCGGCGGACCTGGCGACCCGGACCTGATCACCGTCCGGGGCCGCCGCCTGCTCGCCGACGCCGACGTGGTCGTCGCCGACCGGCTCGCCCCGCGCGAACTGCTCGCCGAACTGCCCCCGCACGTCGAGGTGATCGACGCCTCCAAGATCCCCTACGGCCGCTACATGGCCCAGGAGGCGATCAACCGCACCCTGATCGAGCACGCCAAGGCCGGCAAGTTCGTGGTCCGGCTCAAGGGCGGCGACCCGTACGTCTTCGGCCGCGGCGGTGAGGAGCTGCTCGCCTGCGTCGAGGCGGGCGTCCCGGTCACGGTCGTCCCCGGCATCTCCTCCTCGATCAGCGTCCCCGCGGCGGCCGGCATCCCGGTCACCCACCGCGGCCTCACCCACGAGTTCACCGTCATCTCCGGCCACGTCGGCCCCGGCGAGCGCTCCCTCACCAACTGGGAGGCCGTCGCGGGGATGACCGGCACCCTGGTCCTGCTGATGGCCGTCGACAAGATCGGCGCGATCGCCGCCGAACTCCTCGCCCACGGCCGCGCCGCCGACACCCCGGTCGCCGTCGTCCAGGAGGGCACCACCGCCGGCCAGCGCCGCGTCGACGCCACCCTCGCCACCGTCGGCGGGACCGTCACCGCCGAGGGCATCAAGCCCCCGGCGGTGATCGTGATCGGCGAGGTGGTCGGCGTCCTGGGCGAGTAGCCCGCCGGGCGGGAGCGGGAGGAAGGGGGAGCGGCCGTCCGACGGGACGGCCGCTCCCCTTCCTCGTGCCGGTCGTGCCGGTCGTGCCGGTCGGGCGGGTCGGGCCGGTCGTGTCAGTCGTGCGTCCGGAGCCGGGCGGCCCGGTGCACGGGGCGGGCGGTGCGGGCCGGGCCGGTGGCGGTGCGGGCGGCGCGGCGGAGGTCCCGGGCGGCCAGGGCGATCATCACGGCGGGGATCAGGAGGTCGTTGGCCAGGATGCCGCCGGTGTTCCCGGCGGCGTGGTCGCCGTGGGCGAACCACTGGTAGAGGTGGCCGGCCGCCGCGCCCCACAGGAACGCCGCCGCCGCCAGCCCGCAGGTGAGTCGCTCGCGGGCGGAGGCGGACGCGGCGCGGAAGCCCAGCAGGGCGAAGCCGACGTTCGCGCAGGCGATCTCGAACTGGAACGGCGAGTGCGCGAACCCGATGGCGTCGGCCATGCCCGACGGGGCGATCAGGAACGCGACCGCGACCCAGAGGCTGCCGAAGCCCAGGGCGCCGACGGCCCACCAGCGCTGCCAGACCTCCGCCGCCGGCCGGTCCGGGTGCCGGCGGCTGCTCAGCAGCGCCCCGAGGGCGGGCACCAGCAGGAAGAGGAGCGGGAACGCGGTGCGAACGGCGTACGGGAGAGTGTCCATGCCTTCGAGTGTTGCATGGTTAATATTAACCCTGCAAGTGTTCGGTAGGATGGACCCATGGACGAAGGACTCGCAGAACTCCTCTACCGCGTGGTCATGCTGATGGGCGACGCGGCCCGCCGCCGCTCCGGCCCCGACCAGCGCCTCTCGACCAGCCAACTGCGGCTGCTGGGCACCCTGGAGGAGATCCAGCCCGCCACCCAGCACCGGCTCGCCGAGGCACTGGCCCTCTCCGACCCCGCCGTCAGCCGGGCCCTGCGCCCGCTGGAGGCGGCGGGCTACGTCGCGGTCGACGTCGATCCCGCCCACCGGCGCCGCCGCCTGGTCACCCTCACCCCGGCCGGCCAGGCCGCCTTCCTGGACGAGGGCAAACCGCTGGAGGAGGAGTTCCGCACCGCCCTCCTGGCGGCCGGCTTCCCCTACGAGCGGTACCTCGCGGACACCCACCGGCTCGCCGACCTGCTCACCCCCGCCCCGCCGCCGCGCCGCGCGCCCGGTGCCCGGCGAGCGGACGGCGCACCCGGACCGGAGTGAGCCGGAGCCGCACCGCGACCACCGCGGGGCGGGCGTCCCGTCCCGCCCCGCACCCGCGGATCACCGGACCTCTCCCACCCCCGCGACGTGCGAAAATCGTCCGGTGTCCGAGCCACTGACCGTCACCGACGCCGCCGACCCCCGGCTGAGCGACTACACCGACCTGACCGACGTCGAGCTGCGCCGCCGCCGCGAGCCCGCCGAGGGGCTGTTCATCGCCGAGGGCGAGAAGGTGATCCGCCGGGCGCTGGCCGCCGGGTTCCGGATGCGGTCGATGCTGCTCACCGCCAAGTGGCTGGGCGTCATGCAGGACGTGATCGCGGGGACGGACGCCCCCGTCCACCTGGTCGACCCGGTGCTCGCCGAGCGGGTCACCGGCTACCACGTGCACCGGGGCGCGCTCGCCTCGATGGAGCGCAAGCCGCTGCCCGCCGCCGCGCAGGTGCTCGCGGGCGCCCGCCGGGTCGCCGTCCTGGAGGGGCTGGTCGACCACACCAACCTCGGCGCGATCTTCCGCTCCTCGGCCGCGCTCGGCATGGACGCGGTGCTGCTCTCCCCGGACTGCGCCGACCCGCTGTACCGGCGGGCCGTCAAGACCTCGATGGGCGCGGTGTTCTCCGTCCCCTACGCCCGGCTCGACCCGTGGCCGGCCGCGCTCGACGCCGTCCGGGCGGCCGGGTTCGAGCTGCTGGCGCTGACCCCCTCCGGCGCGGAGGACTTCACCGCGGCCCGCCCGCACCTGCTCCCGAAGGCCGCGCTGATGCTCGGCGCCGAGGGCGACGGCCTGACCCCGAAGGCCCTCGCCGCCGCCGACCAGCGGGTGCGGATCCCGATGGCGCACGGCATCGACTCGCTGAACGTCGGCGCAGCCGCCGCGATCGCCTTCTACGCCGTCAACCACGGCTGACCGGAGGGCCCGCGCTCAGCAGGCGGCGAACACCTCCGCGTCCGCGTCCTCCAGCACGAAGCCGTTGTCGAACCGCACCCGGACCGACGAGCGCGGGCCCCGCGCCCGGAACTCCCGCCAGTGCGGCTCCAGTTCGGCCAGCTGCGCCTCCAGCCGGCGCAGGCTCTCCGCGGGCACGGTGTGCCCGTAGTCCTCGAACAGGGCTCGCAGCCGCTCGTACTCACGGACCTCCTCCGGCGGCGGCAGCTCCCCGGTGACCCGCACGACGGTCCCCTCGACACCCGCGCCCAGCAGCAGGAGACCGACCGACGGGCCGTCCTCCCCGGCGGACGCCCCGCCCAACGCCAGGTCCGCCAGCAGCCTGACGCGCTCACCCTCCACCAGGGCCATCGCTCCCGCACCTCTCCCGACTCGCTCCGCCCCGCCGCCGACCCGGCGCACGGTCGGCACCATTATCCGGTGGCCGCCGCCCCGACCGGCCGCCTCGCCCCGCCCCGTCACGCCGCCCGGCGCGCCGACGGCGGACGGATCGGCTGCGGCGCCGGCCGCCGCGGGTCGTGGTGGCGGCGGCCGGTCAGGTCGCCGACCCGCAGGACCAGCTCCGGCGACGGGGGAGCGGGCCACAGCGTCAGCCGGTGCTCCTCGACCGGGCGGGCCGCGGTGTCGGCCTCCCGCCCCCGGTCCCGGCCGCGGGTCTGCACCCGCACCCGGTACCAGCCGGGCCCGGCGTGCGCCAGGTTCCCCGGACCCTCGACGTCCACCCCGTCCCAGGCCCGCAGCCGCAGCTCGCCACTGCTGTGCAGCGACAGCTCCACCGCGCTCTCCCACTCCGGCCCCGGCTCCGCCGGCCGCCGCGCGCAGCGCTCCACCCCCAGCCGGATCAGCCCGGTGTGCGTCCCGCACAGCACCGTCAGGTGGTCCGGGCAGCCCGAGGCCACCCCGTTCCCGTGGAACAGCCGGTCCAGCGCGTGCGCGTCCCAGCCGTCCGGCAGCTCCGGCCCGTACAGGAAGTACTGGCAGTACGCGACGTGCATCGCGTCGGTCGTCCACATCATGCGGCACATGCTGCCGCCCCGTACTGACAAGCCGTCACCACCTCCCGGCCCCCGCCCCGCCACCGTCCGGTAGCGTCCCGGCCATGCCGACCCCGCCGCCCCGGCGGGCCGCGACCGTCCCGCACACCGGGGTGGCGGGGTCGGACACCCCCGGAAGGAGACCACCGCACGTGCTCAGCCCCCGGCCCGAGATCCTGACCGGCCTGTCCGAGAACCCCGCCCTGCCCGCCGACCTGCTCGACCGCCTGATCGCCGACCCGTACCCGCCCCACCAGCTCTTTCGCCGTCCCGACCTGACCGAGCCGCAGCTCGACGCGCTGATCGAACGGGACGCGCACGGCACCGCCCTCAACCGGCACCTGCCGGAGCACGTGCGCCACCGCCTCGCCGGCCACCCCGATCCGGACGTCCGGGCCGCCCTGGTCGTCTCCGCCGCCGCCGACGAGCGCGAGCTGTTCGAACGGCTCGCCGCCGACCCTGCACCCGAGGTGCGCCAGAAACTCGCCGAGTCCGACCGCACCCCCGCCGACCTGCGCGCCCGCCTCGCCCACGACCCCGACCCGGACGTCCGCGCCGCCCTCGGCCAGTACTGGACCACCGCGCCCGAACCCGTCCGCCGCACCCTGCTCACCGACCCCGAGGACAGCGTCCGCGCCGCCGCCTGCGCCCGGTACTTCCGCCACCTGCCGCACCCCGTCCCGCCCGCCGACCTCGTCCCCGCCCTGCTCGCCGACCCGCTCACCCGGGCGGGGGCCGTCCCGCACGCCGACCTGGCCGCCGCCGACCCCGCCCGCCTCGCCGCCGACCCCGACCCGGACGTCCGCCACGCCCTCGCCGCCCACCCCGACCTGCCCGCCGCGGTCCGCGACCGCCTCGCCACCGACCCCTTCGCCCTGGTCCGCCTCGCCGTCTTCGCCCGCCCCGACACCCCCGACGCCGACCGCGCCGCCCTGTACGCCTGGCTCACCGGACCGTACGAACCGTCCGGCCAGGACGAGGAGACCGCCATCGAGCACGAGTTCGCCCACTTCGCGGTCGGCACCGAACTCTGGATGATGCGCCTGCCCTGGGTCACCGCCGACCCGCTGCCGCACCTCGACTCGCCCTACCCCGTCTTCCGCCGCGCCGCCGCCTCACCCGACCTGCCCGCCGAGACCCGCGCCCGGCTGCTCGCCGACCCCGACAACGAGGTCGCGCTGGCCGCCGCCGCCAGCAGCCCCGACCCCATCGACCCGGTCACCGCCGAACGCCTCGACCGCGAACACCGCCCCCGCAAGCGGATGCGTTGGCGCCCCGCCGACTCCTACCCGCTGCCCGTCGGGACGCTGCGTCGGCTGGCCGACGACCCCGTCCCCCGGATGCGCCTGCTCGCCCTCCGCGACCCCGACCTGCCCGCCGCCGTCCTGGAGCGCCTCGCCGCCGACCCCGACCCGGACGTCCGCCACGCCGCCGCGAGCCACCCGCGCCTGCACCCGGCCACCCTGCGCGCGCTGCTCGCTGACCCGTCCGGGTACGTCGCCGCGTCCGCCGCCGCCCATCCGGCCCTCCCGGTCGCGGAGATGCGCGCCCTGCTGGACGCCGCCGGGCTGTGACGCCCGCCGGGCGGCCCGGTCAGTCCGCCGAGCCCGAGACGCCCGAGCCCGGCCAGGACTCCTCCAGGCCGCCGTCCGGGCGGACGGTGTACCGGGTGGAGGAGACCGCGCCCGTCCGGTCGACCCGCTCCTCGCGGATCAGTGCGCCGTTCTCCACCCGCCACACCGCCCCCGCCTCCGGGTTGGCGGCCGAGGCCCGGTCGGCCAGCAGCACGGGGGCGCCGCCGGTGAAGCCGTACAGCTGGACCAGGTCGACCGGCACCGAGCCCTCCAGCCGGCGCAGCACCACCAGCGCGGCCTGGGCGTCCCGGTAGCGGGCGGGCAGCACCGCGGAGAGCGAGATCGGCGGGCCGTTCTCGGTGGAGCGGCCGTCGTGCAGCCGGATCGCCGGGCCGCCGGACGGGTCCGGGTAGCTCAGGTTGGGCCAGTCGACCTGCGGCTGGGTGCCGAAGGACGGGGCGAGCCCGGTGTCGCTGTGCCCGGCGTTCGCGCCGTCCACGGACAGCGTCGTCGTCCCGGCGCTCGGCGCGGCCGGCCCCCCGGTCACCACGCCGGCGGGCTGCGGGCCCAGGCCCTGCGCCTCGCGGTTCTGGCAGCCCTGCGCGACGGCGATGGCCAGCGCCACGCCCAGGGTGACCGTCACGAACACCACCAGCCGCTGCCGCAGCAGCCGTTGACGCGGCGTCGGGCGCCCGCCCAGGGTGTGCGGGGCGCGCCCGGGCGGGGGAGTGCGGTCCCGGCCCGGCGCGGGGGTGCGGCCGGGGCCGGTCGCGGGGCGGCGCTCCCGGACGGTGTCGCCGTCCCGGACCGGTCGCCGCGCCCCCGGGCCGCGCCCGTCCGGACGGGCCGCGTCCTGCCGGGGCATCGCGGGCGTGGCCACCGCCCGCCCGCCGGGCCCGGCCGCGCCGTCCGCCTTCGCCACCGGACGCCCGCCGCCCCCGGCCGTACCGCGCACCGCCTCGGGACGCCCGCCCGCCGTACCGCGTCCGCCCGCCGTACCGCGTCCGCCCGCCGTGCCGCGCGCGCCCTCGGGCCGTCCGTCCGGCCGCCGGGCCGCCCCCGGCACCGGGCCGGCACCCGCCCGGCGGGGCGGGGGAGCGCCCTCCGCGGGGCCGTCGGCGGGCGGCGCGGCCGGGGCGCGCACCTCGTCGGGGCGGGCGGCGGCGCGTCCGGCCCGGCCGCCGCCGCGCGCCGCGAGCTCGCTGAGGCGCTCGTGCAGCGCGGCGGCCGGCGGGCGCTCGGACGGCTCCTTGGCCAGGCAGGCGCGCACCAGCGGGGCCAGCACCGGCGGGACGCCGCTCAGGTCGGGCTCCTCGTGCACCACCCGGTACAGCATCACCTCGGAGGAGGCGCCCGACCCGAACGGCGACTCGCCGGTCAGCGCGAACGCCAGCGTCGCCCCGAAGGCGAACACGTCGGTGGCGGGGGTGACGGCCGCGCCGCGCACCTGCTCGGGCGCCAGGAAGCCGGGCGAGCCGACCGCGGTGCCGACGTGGGTGAGCGTGGAGGCGCCGCGCGACCAGGCGATGCCGAAGTCGATGATCCGCGGGCCCTTGGGGGAGAGCAGGATGTTCGAGGGCTTCAGGTCGCGGTGCACCACCCCGGCCTCGTGCACCTTCACCAGCCCGTCGGCCAGCGCCGAGCCGATCCGGGCGGCGTCCGGCCAGGCCAGCGTCCCCTCCTCGGAGACCTGCTTGTACAGCGAGGGTCCGGGCACGTACGCGGTGGCCAGCCAGGGCCGCTCAGTCTCGATGTCGGAGCCGACCACCCGGGCCGTGCAGCCGCCGCGGATCCGCGAGGCGGCGGCGATCTCCCGGGCGAACCGGGTGCGGAACTCGGCGTCCTCGGCCAGCTCGGCGCGGATCAGCTTCAGCGCGACCCGCTGCCCCTTGCGGTCGGAGCCGAGGTACACCACGCCCATCCCGCCGGCGCCCAGCCGCCGGTGCAGCCGGTACGGGCCGACGATGCGGGGGTCCTCACGCCTCAACCGCATCATTGCCATCTGCCCGTACCCGTTCCCGTTCCGTCAGCCTGTGGGGTGAGGCCCCGTCGGATGTGGGGCATCGTCAGACAACTGTCTCGGGACAGCTTACGGACAGGTACCGGCCCCGCGTCGACACGCAACACGCGAACCGCCGGTCGGATTGTCGGATCGGTAGCGTGCGTGCGATCCCCGCCCGCCCCGGCCCCGCCCGCCACCGGCGGCGATCCGCACCCGAACCGCACCCGAACCGCCGCCGCACCCGCCGCCCACCCCCCGTCAGGACCCGGTCAGGGCCACGCCGGAACCCGGCTCCCGGCCCCGGCCGGGCCACCCCCCAGGGGGCACCCCCGGGGCGGTCTAGGGGTACCCGCACCCCCGGTCTCCGCCTCCAGGAGTACGCCGCCGCGCCGCGCCTCATCCCAGCGGAGGCGATCGGAACCGTGCGCGGGCATGACGACCCCCGACGGCCTTGCCGCATACGGTTGTTCACAGCGAGGGCGGGCCGCTCGTCCCCCGAGGAACCGCCCCCGCTGCCAGGACCGCACCACCCGCACCGCCCCGTCCGAACCGACCCGCAGCACCCAGCCCGGCAGGAGCCCAGCACACCATGGCACCGCTCAGCAGAGCCCTTCGCCGCCGCCACCTCCCCGCCACGGAGACCCGGCACCCGGCCGTCGCCCTCGCCATCGTCCTGCCCTGCGCCGTCCTGCTGCTGGCCCTGTTCGGCGCGTGGGACCAACTGGCGACCCAGACCCGGGCGGTCGCCGACCTGATCGGGCGCTGACCCCCTCATGGGGTAGGGGTCTTCGCCGGCCGGAGCCGCCCTCACGGTCGTGGACGGACCAGTGAGTGGCACAGGCTGCAAGCTCCGGCCCACCCGGTGGCCGGGAACGACACGTCGGTGAGGGCGTGCCGTTCCCGGCCACCGTCGTTCGTCGTGCGCCGCCCGCCGCCCGCCGCCCGTTCCGGAAACGCCGAGAGCCGCAGTCCGGACCGGACTGCGGCTCTCAACCGTGGTGCGCGATACTGGGATTGAACCAGTGACCCCTACCGTGTCAAGGTAGTGCTCTCCCGCTGAGCTAATCGCGCGGGTGCGCCAGGAATCCCCTGCTGGGAAGCCTGAGTGCGCGATACTGGGATTGAACCAGTGACCCCTACCGTGTCAAGGTAGTGCTCTCCCGCTGAGCTAATCGCGCGGGTCGATCCGAAGGACCGGGATCCGAAGACCAGTGCGCGATACTGGGATTGAACCAGTGACCCCTACCGTGTCAAGGTAGTGCTCTCCCGCTGAGCTAATCGCGCGGGGAGGGCGCCCGGTCGAGACCGGACGACACCTCTCGGAGGTGGAGACGGGATTTGAACCCGTGTACACGGCTTTGCAGGCCGTTGCCTCGCCTCTCGGCCACTCCACCAGGCAACACTTCTGAACTTCTGAACTCCCGAAGAACGATCTTACCCGTTCTCCGTCGAGCGGACGACGAGATTCGAACTCGCGACCCTCACCTTGGCAAGGTGATGCTCTACCAACTGAGCCACGTCCGCCTGTCGGCCCGGGGGCTTCCCCGGTTTTCCCGGCGGCGCTCCCTGGCGACGTGTTGAACTCTAGCGGATTCCCGGCCCAGCTGAAAAATCCGTTCCCGCAGCGTGGCGCGGGGGTGGCTGCCGCACGTCGAACCGTCCGGCCCGCCCCCGACGCCTCCCCGGGCCCCCGACCTAGACTTTCCGGTACCGGGGCGATCCCCCGGGACCTGTCCCGCGCCCGCGCGGACCGGCGCCGCGACAGCCTCGGCACCGGCGGCGGGCAGCACCGAAATCCGCGCAGGAGAACCGTGTCCCGCCGCACCGCACCCCTCAGCCCCGAGCAGCCGATGGCCCGCTTCGCCGGCCGGCTCGCCACCGGCCTGCGCGAAGTCACCCACGACCCGGCCGCCCTCGAACGCGGCGGATTCTGGGCCGTCGTCCACGACTTCGAGGGCAGGCTCACCTGCGCCCGGTTCGCCGACGTCCGCCCCGACCCGGCCCCGCCCGCCACCGACCGCTGGCACGGCCCCGCCCCCGCGTCCTGGCGCAGCTCCCTCGACGCCGACGCCTACCGGGCCGGAGTCCGCCGCATCCGCGAGCACATCGCCGCCGGCGAGGTCTACCAGGCCAACCTCTGCCGGGTGTTGAGCGCCCCGCTGCCCGACCCCGCGCGCACCGACATCGACGCCCTCACCGGCCTCCTCGCCGCCCACAACCCCGCCCCCCACGCCGGAACGATCCGCCTCCCCGAGCACGGCGTCGAGATCGCCACCGCCTCGCCCGAGCTCTACCTCGCCCGCCGCGGCCGCACCGTCCTCTCCGGCCCGATCAAGGGCACCGGCCGCACCGAGGCCGACCTGCTCGACAAGGACCACGCCGAGAACGTGATGATCGTCGACCTGGTCCGCAACGACCTCGGCCGGGTCTGCGAGACCGGCACCGTCACCGTCCCCGACCTGTGCGCCGTCGAGAAGCACCCCGGCCTGGTCCACCTGGTCTCCACCGTCGAGGGCACCCTGCGCCCCGACGCCGGCTGGGCCGAGCTGTTCGCCGCCACCTTCCCGCCCGGCTCCGTCACCGGCGCCCCCAAGAGCAGCGCCCTGCGGATCATCCACGCCCTGGAGACCGCCCCCCGCGGCCCCTACTGCGGCGCCGTCGGCTGGGTCGACGCCGACCGCGGCGAAGCCGAACTCGCCGTCGGCATCCGCACCTTCTGGATCGAACGCCCCCCGACCGGCGCCCCCGTCCTCCGGTTCGGCACCGGCGCCGGAATCACCTGGGACTCCGACCCCGACCGCGAGTGGCAGGAGACCGAACTCAAAGCCGCCCGGCTGGTAGCGATAGCCTCCACCGGCACCCCCGACTGATCCCCGCAAGGAGCACCACGCCGATGATCTGGGTCAACGGACACCTCACCGCCGAGGACGACGCCGCACTCTCCGTCCTCGACCACGGACTCACCGTCGGCGACGGCGTCTTCGAAACGGTCAAGGCCGAGCACGGCGAACTCTTCGCCCCCACCCGGCACCTCGACCGCCTCACCCGCTCCGCCCGCGGCCTCGGCCTGCCCGACCCCGACCACGACCTGGTCCGCGAGGCCTGCGCCGGCGTCCTCGCCGCCAAGCCGCTGCCGCTCGGCCGCCTGCGCATCACCTACACCGGCGGCACCTCGCCGCTCGGCTCCGAACGCGGCACCGCGGGCCCCAGCCTGATCGTCGCCCTCGGCAGCGCCACGCCCCGCCCCGACACCACCGCGGTCGTCACCGTCCCCTGGCGCCGCAACGAGCACTCCGCCGTCGCCGGACTCAAGACCACCTCCTACGCCGAGAACGTCATCGTCCTCGCCGCCGCCCACCGCGCCGGCGCCAGCGAGGCCCTCCTCGCCAACACCGCCGGCCGGCTCTGCGAAGGCACCGGCTCCAACGTCTTCCTCGTCCTCGACGGCCGCCTCCTCACCCCCACCCTCGCCTCCGGCTGCCTGGCCGGCATCACCCGCCAGCTCGTCCTCGACTGGACCGGCGCCGAAGAGGCCGACGTCCCCCTCGACGCCCTCACCCGGGCCGAGGAGGTCTTCCTGACCTCCACCCTCCGCGACGTCCAGGCCGTCACCCGCATCGACGACCGCGAGCTGCCGGGCGTGGGGCCGGTGACCCGCAAGGCGATGGAGGTCTTCGCGGAGCGCGCCGGGCGGGACCGCGACCCGGTGTGAGCGGGGACCGGCTGCGCCGGGGCTGGGCGGGGTGGGGGAGCGCGGTCGGTCCGCGTCGGCGGTCGCGAGCTGCCGGGCGTGGGGCCGGTGACCCGCAAGGCGATGGAGGTCTTCGCGGAGCGCGCGGGGCGGGACCGCGACCCGGTGTGAGTGGGGACCGGCTGCGCCGGGGCCGAGGCGGGGTGGGGGAGCGCGGTCGGTCCGCGTCGGCGGTCGCGAGCTGCCGGGCGTGGGGCCGGTGACCCGTAAGGCGATGGAGGTCTTCGCGGAGCGTGCCGGGCCGGCCACTGACCCGGTGTGAGTCAGTGGCCGGCCCGAGGGCGGGTGGCGGGGTAGAAGAGCGGCAGGGGCGGGAAAGGGAGACGGCATGACCACCACGTTGCGGCCCGACGGGCCCGAGGAGGCGGGTGTCGGCGGCGGGCGGACGCGGCGCTGGCACATCATGGTGAACGGGCGGCGGGCGGGGGGCCTGCGGACCAACGCGTGGGCCCGCAGCGGGCGGTACCCGGGGGAGGTCTGCGAGCTGGAGGTCGCCGAGGCGGACCGCCGCCGCGGGCGGGCGACCGTCGCGGTGCTGGCCGCCGAGGAGGTGCTCCGGTCCTGGGGGTGCGTCCGGGCCCAGGTCATCGTCCCGGCCGGGGCCCCCGTCGCCCTGCACCTCGCGCACGCCCTCGGCTACACCGAGCGGATGCGCAACCTCGGCAAGGACCTCGACCAAGTCCCGCCGCAGACAAGCGGGTTGACGGACCGTCCGATGACCCCCGAGGAGTACCCGGTCTGGCAGGAGGCCGCCATCGCCGGCTACCGCCAGGACCTGATCTCCGCCGGTCTCGACCCCGACGAGGCCACCGTCCGCGCCGAGGGCGACCACCGCCGGGCCCTCCCGGTCGGCCTCTCCACCGTCGGCACCGTGCTGCGCCGCCTGCTGGACGCCGACGGCCGCGTCCTCGGCACGATCTGGGTCACCCTCCACCAGGACCGGCTGCCCGACGGCAGCCCGCTCGCCTGGGTGATGCTGGTCGAGGTCGCCGCCGAGCACCGCGGCCGGGGCCACGGCCGCGCCCTGATGCGCATCGCCGAACGCGAGTGCCTGCGGGCCGGGGTCCGCCACCTCGGCCTGAACGTGTTCCGTGACAACGCGGTGGCGATCGGGCTCTACGAGTCGCTCGGCTACCGGACCACCCGGCACGTGCTCAGCAAACCCCTGCTCTGACCGCCCCCGCCCCCACGGACCGGCCTCAGCCGTTCAGCAGCTCGACGATCCGCTCCCGCAACCCGTCCTGCGACTGCCCGCCGTCCAGCCGCTTCCCGGCCACCACGTACGTCGGCGTCCCCTTGACGCCGATCGCCCGCCCCTCGGCCACGTCCGAGTCGACCCAGAGCATGTGCCGGCCGTCGATCAGCGCGGTGTCCACCTCGTCCGCGTCCACCCCGACCGTTCCGGCGATCTCCACCAGCACCGCGGCCCCGCCGCGCTCGACGTCCTCCAGCCGCGCCAGCACGGCCTCCGCGAACTCCCAGCCGCGCCCCTGCTCGAACGCCTCCGCCGCCGCCTCGGCCGCCGGGTACGCGTACTTGTGCTTCTCCAGCGGGAAGTGCCGCAGCTCGACGGTCAGCGCGTCACCGAACCGCTCCCGCAGCGCCCGGACGTCGTCCAGCGCGGTACGGCAGTCGGGGCACAGCAGGTCGCACCAGAACTCGACACGGGGCAGCGAGGAATCACTCATGCCGCCCAGTCTCCCAGGTCGCGGACGGCCAGCTGACCCCCGCCCGCCCGCCGCCTCAGCGGCCCGCGGCCGACACCGCCCCGGCGGCCGGCCCGGCCTCCGCCCCGGCCTCCGCCTCCGCCGAGCGCTGCCGGGCCCGGTACGCGGCGACGTGCAGCCGGTTGCCGCAGGTGCGGCTGTCGCAGTAGCGGCGCGAACGGTTGCGGGACAGGTCGACGAAGACCCGGGCGCAGCTCGGCGCCTCGCAGCGGCGCAGCCGCTCCAGCTCGCCCGCCATCACGATGAACGCCAGCGCCATGCCCAGTTCGGCGGCCAGGTGCCGGCCGATCGCGGCGTGCGGGGCGAAGTAGTGGATGTGCCAGCCGTGGTGGTCGTGGTTGGTCAGCCGGGGCGTGGTGCCGGCCTCCGCGACCAGGGTGTTCACCAGCTCGGCGGCCCGCTCGACCGACCCGGCCGAGAACACCTCGCCGAGCCGGGCGCGCAGCTCGTGCACGGCGGCCAGGTCCGCCGGGCCGAGCGAGTCGATCTCGCTGATCTCCTGCCGGACCACGAACGCGCTCAGCGCCGCCACGTCGGGCAGCTGTTCGCTGCCGCACGCCTCCGGCGCCGTGTTCAGCAGCTCCACCAGGATGCTCAGCGCGCACTCGGTGTCATGGGTGATCAGCACGTGGGGGCTCCTCACGCGGCGCCGGCCCCGGGGCCGGCGCGTCGGTCATCGCGCGCCGACTCTACCGGCCCGGGCCGCCCCCGGACCGGGACGCGGGCGGTACGTGACCGGGCCGATACGTGGCGCCGCCGGACCCGGCACGGCCGGCCGGGACCGGGTGCGGCCCGGGCCGGGACGTGACTGAGCCCCGGACGTCCGCTCCGGTGGGAGAGGACGCCCGGGGCCGGACCCCGAGGCCGCCGTGGCGGCTGCGAGCTGCGACCGTGCCCCCGAGTAGGACGGTGCGCATCGAGGCGTTCCCGCCGCCGCGCGACGGCGGGCCGTACTCGTTCGGGGGTCAGTTCTCGGCGAGGATGTGGGACAGCTCCCGGTCGAGGTCGAAGTGACGGTGTTCGGTGCCGGGGGGCACCGCGGCGTCCGTCCGCTTGAGAAAGGACTCAAGCGCCCGGGCCGGGGCCTCCAGCAGGGCCTCTCCTTCCGGAGAGCTCAGGGCGATGCAAACCACGCCTTGACCGTGGCTGCGGGACGGCCACACCCGGACGTCGCCGGTACCGGTCGGTCGGTGCAGCCCCTCCGCGAGGAGGTCGCGGGCGAACACCCACTCCACGGTCTCGTCGGCTCCGGTGTGGAACGTCGCGTGCACGGCATAGGGGTCGGCAGTGTCGTAGCGCAGGCCCGCGGGGACGGGCAGTGACGACTCGCTGGACACGATGAGGCGCAGGTGCAGCTCGCAGCTGACCGTGGTGTTCATAAGCGCCAGGGCCTTTCGCTCAGTGTGCGCTCGGGGAATCGCACGTCGGCGAACGGACCATCCCACCTGAAAGCCCGGTGTAAACCCGTCTGTCCCGATTCCGGTGCGAGTCGTACCCCTTCCGGCGCATTGCGGAATCCCCCGGCCGCACTCGCCGCCCGGGCGGCGGGCCGGTAACGGCAGGGCATTACCGGCGGTCGCACCGGGGCGGGCCGCGGCGGGACTGGAGGAACCCACGAACCCGGCCCCGCGGACCCCGGTCGGCTCCGTCCGGCGGCCCCGGCCGACCGGCCGCGCCGACCGCCCGGACCGGGGACGTCACTCGGCGTGGCCGGCCGGTCCGCCGACCGGTGCCGTCGGCCGACGCCGCTGGTCGGGCGCGACGACCGGGGGTGCGCCCCGGAGGCCGGGGCGCGGGGCGGGCGCGGTGGCGGCGAGGGTGTTCGGAGCACCCGCGCGGATGGGGTAATGTTTTCCCTGCACCCGGGCGATTAGCTCAGCGGGAGAGCACTTCGTTCACACCGAAGGGGTCACTGGTTCGATCCCAGTATCGCCCACCGGAATGCACAGGCGCGGGGCTCCGACTTGTTTATCAGGTCGGGGCCCCGCGCCTTTTCCGCATACCCCGGCCGAACTTCTGACGTTCATTCAACCTGCCTTCCCGGAAGGGGAACTGGGGGTCCGTCCGCGGAACGGATTGTGGACCCGGCCCCAAGTGGTGCTACAGTTCTTCTCGTTGCCCGGGCGATTAGCTCAGCGGGAGAGCACTTCGTTCACACCGAAGGGGTCACTGGTTCGATCCCAGTATCGCCCACCGAGCACCAACCGCAGGCCCCGACCACGCTGTCGGGGCCTGCGGCGTTTCCCGACCCGACAGCCCCCGACGGTGCGTCAGGCCGCCAACCCGCAGGCGTGGCCCGGCTCCAGGCGCGCACCGCAGTGGCAGCGGGCCGGGCGCATCGGCCAGGCCGTGTCCACCCGCTCCGGGGTGCCCGAGCGCTCGAACCACCGCTCCAGGCCGCGCGCCTGCGCCGCGTGCCACACCGCCTGCCGCAGGTGCAGCTCGGCCGGCGACAGCCCGCCCAGGCGCGCCGCGTGCCGGGCGGCCACCGCGCGCACCAGCTCCATCGCCGCCCGCGCGTCCGCCGCCGCGTCGTGCGCGCCCACCAGCTCGACGCCGTAGTGCGCGCACAGGTCGGTCAGCGTGCGCCGCCCCTTGCGGTAGCGGTCGAGCTGCTTGTCCAGCACCCGCGGATCGAGCACCAGCAGTTCCGCGCCGCCCAGCACCTCCGGCAGCGACCCCGCCCCGTGCCGGCGCAACTCCCGGTCCAGCAGCGTCAGGTCGTACGGGGCGTTCATCACCACCAGCGGCACGCCCGCCCGGGACTGCTCGGCCAGGGCCAGCGCCACCTCCACCGCGACCGTCCGCGGCGGCCGGCCGTGCGCCCGGACCTGTTCGTCCGAGATGCCGTGCACCGCGCGGGCCGGCTCCGGGATCGGCACCCCCGGGTTCGCCAGCCAGGTGCGGACGGCGGCCTCCCAGCCCGGTGCGGGCTGCACCACCAGGGCGGCCGAAACGATTCTGTCCCGCTCGACGTCCACACCCGTGGTCTCGGTGTCGAAGGACGCGAGCGGACCGTGGTACCAGGAACGGAGCTGCTGCATGACGCCCCCTCAGACGCCGCACGGTCCTTGCCCGGCGGCCGCTGCCACCGAGGACCGGTGCAGCGGCAGCGCCGTGCAGGAGTGATACCGCACTTGACGCGCGGTCAACCGTCCCGACGACCGGATCGTCGCGGAAAGTGACCGAACGACCACGCCGTCCGCGAACGGGCCTTGGCGACGGGCACGCGGCCCGGCTCGGTACCATGCACGGTGCAGCGGTTCTGCTGCACCACGGTAGCCAGAACGTCAGGAGAGACCGGTGACGGACGTCCGGATCATCATCAACCGCGAACCCGATCGGGAAGAGCGCGTGGTGACCACGGGCACGACGGCCGCCGAGCTCTTCGCCGACGACCGCGCCGTGATCGCCGCCCGGGTCGGCGGCCAGCTCAAGGACCTCGCCTACGCCGTCCAGGACGGCGACGAGGTCGAACCCGTCGTGATCTCCAGCCCCGACGGCCTCGACATCCTGCGGCACTCCACCGCCCACGTGATGGCCCAGGCCGTCCAGCAGGTCTTCCCCGAGGCCAAGCTCGGCATCGGCCCGCCCGTCCGGGACGGCTTCTACTACGACTTCGACGTCGAGAAGCCGTTCCACCCGGACGACCTCAAGACCATCGAGAAGAAGATGCAGGAGATCATCAAGCGGGGGCAGAGGTTCTCCCGCCGGGTGGTCACCGACGAGGCCGCCCGCGAGGAGCTCGCCGGGGAGCCCTACAAGCTGGAGCTGATCGGCCTCAAGGGCTCGGCCGCGACCGCCGGCGAGGGCGCGGACGTCGAGGTCGGGGCCGGCGAGCTCACCATCTACGACAACGTCGACCCGAAGTCCGGCGAGGTCTGCTGGGGCGACCTCTGCCGCGGCCCGCACCTGCCCAGCACCCGGCACATCCCGGCCTTCAAGCTGATGCGCTCCGCCGCCGCGTACTGGCGCGGCAGCGAGAAGAACCCCATGCTGCAGCGCCTCTACGGCACCGCGTGGCCCTCCAAGGACGAACTCAAGGCGCACCTCGACTTCCTGGAGGAGGCCGCCAAGCGCGACCACCGCAAGCTCGGCAGCGAGCTCGACCTGTTCTCCATCCCGGAGCAGATCGGCTCCGGCCTCGCCGTCTTCCACCCCAAGGGCGGCATCATCCGCCGCACCATGGAGGACTACTCGCGCAAGCGGCACGAGGAGGAGGGCTACGAGTTCGTCTACACCCCGCACGCCACCAAGGGGAAGCTGTTCGAGACCAGCGGCCACCTCGACTGGTACGCCGACGGCATGTACCCCCCCATGCAGCTGGACGAGGGCGTCGACTACTACCTCAAGCCGATGAACTGCCCGATGCACAACCTGATCTTCGACGCGCGCGGCCGCTCCTACCGCGAACTGCCGCTGCGCCTGTTCGAGTTCGGGACGGTCTACCGGTACGAGAAGTCCGGCGTGGTGCACGGCCTGACCCGGGCCCGCGGCTTCACCCAGGACGACGCGCACATCTACTGCACCCGCGAGCAGATGGCCGAGGAGCTGGACCGCACGCTGACCTTCGTGCTGGGCCTGCTGCGCGACTACGGCCTGAACGACTTCTACCTGGAGCTGTCCACCAAGGACCCGGAGAAGTTCGTCGGATCGGACGAGGACTGGGAGGAGGCCACCGCCGTCCTCGCCGGCGTGGCCGAGAAGCAGGGCCTGCCGCTGGTGCCGGACCCGGGCGGCGCGGCCTTCTACGGCCCGAAGATCTCCGTCCAGGCGCGCGACGCGATCGGCCGGACCTGGCAGATGTCGACCGTCCAGCTCGACTTCAACCTGCCGGAGCGCTTCGACCTCGAGTACACCGCGGCGGACGGCTCGCGGCAGCGGCCGGTCATGATCCACCGGGCGCTGTTCGGCTCGATCGAGCGCTTCTTCGCGGTGCTGCTGGAGCACTACGCGGGCGCGATGCCGCCGTGGCTGGCCCCGGTCACCGTCACCGGCATCCCGATCACCGACGAGCACGTCCCGTACCTGCTGGACGTGGCGGCCGAGCTGAAGAAGCACGGCATCCGGGTCGAGGTCGACACCTCGGACGACCGGATGCAGAAGAAGATCCGCAACGCGCAGAAGACCAAGGTCCCGTTCATGCTGATCGCGGGCAACGACGACGTCGAGGCCGGCGCGGTGTCGTTCCGCTACCGCAGCGGCGAGCAGAAGAACGGCGTGCCGAAGGCCGAGGCGATCGCGGAGATCGTCGAGGCGGTGCGCAGCCGGGTGCAGGTCTGACCCCTGCGGGACTGACGCGGGTGCGGGGCGGTCTCCTCCGGGAGTCCGCCCCGCACCGCTCTGTTCGCGGGCCGCGGCGCTTATGCTGGCGGGCATGACCAGTGAGCCGGAACTGCAGCGGGGCGTGGGGGAGCCGGACGGCTTCCGTCGCCTGTGGACACCCCATCGGATGGCGTACATCCAGGGCGAGAACAAGCCCACCGGGCCGGCTCCCGACGACGGTTGTCCGTTCTGCTCGATCCCGAAGCTGAGCGACGAGGACGGGCTGATCGTGCAGCGGGGCGAGTCGGTGTTCGCGGTGCTGAACCTGTACCCGTACAACGGCGGGCACTTGATGGTGGTGCCGTACCGGCACGTCGCGGACTACACCGAGCTGGACGGGCCGGAGACGGCGGAGCTCGGGGAGTTCACCAAGAAGGCGATGACGGCGCTGCGGGCGGCCTCGGGGGCGCACGGGTTCAACATCGGGATGAACCAGGGGGCGGCCGCGGGGGCGGGGATCGCCGCGCACCTGCACCAGCACGTGGTGCCGCGCTGGGGCGGGGACACCAACTTCATGCCGGTGGTGGGGCACACGAAGGTGCTGCCGCAACTGCTGGCGGACACCCGGAAGGTGCTGGCCGAGGTGTGGCCGGCCTGACCGGTCCGGGACGCGGACAGGGGCGTGCGGGAGGGTTCCCGCACGCCCCTGCGGCCGTTCGCGGGCCGGTCAGCCGGCGTCGTACTTGTCGGCGCGGAACGGGCGGGCGCCCTGGATCTCGCTGCGCAGCATGTTGGAGCGGTTGGCGATCCGGTCGGTGGCGACGTCGTGCTCGTCGAGGAACTCGATGACGGCGGCGTGGATGATGCCGAGGACCGGGCTGGGCAGGTAGATGGTGTCGTCGGACTTGTAGCGGCTGTTCCAGGTCGGGTCGGCCCAGGCCTGGCGCAGGCAGAGCGGTTCGGGGAAGGAGATGCCGCCGCCGAGCCACTTCAGCAGGCCGGGGTTCTTGTGGAACGGGGCGCGGACGGCCTGGCGGACCACCTCGGTGTCGTTGACGACCGGGAGCTGCACGGTGCGGGTCTCCCAGAAGCGGAGCGTCTTGGAGACGTCCTTCTCGGGGGTCTTCGGCTTGCCGGTGAAGTAGCCGTTGATCGGGCCGAGGGTGTGCGGGGTGACGTGGATCTGCAGGTTCTGCGCCAGGACCATCACGTTGATCACGATGGTGGAGACCAACTGGCCCTTGTGCAGGACGAACTGGACGGCGATCCGGTGCCGGGTGTCGGAGCCGAAGCTCTGCTTGCTGGCGAGCTCCTGGACGGCGAAGTCGCGCATCCGGTCGCCGTCCATGTCGGGACCGGAGGGGCGGCCGATCTCGTCGGCGCCCTCGCCGGTGTCCAGCACCACCCAGTGGCTGATCATCGGCTTGGGCAGGCCGCCGTTGGGGACCTCGCTGCTGGTCAGGCCGGAGAGGCGGTCGGCGATCCGGCGGGTCAGGTCGGCGACGTGGAAGACCCGGAAGTCGGGGTGGCCCTCGGCGGGGCGGAGGTCCTCGCGCAGGGACCACTCGGCCCAGCGGGCGCCGATGCCGAGGATGCCCTTGGGCCCGGCGTAGTGCTGGATGTTGGTGTTCTGCTCGGCGCTGAGGCGGTCCAGGCCGGCCTTGAGGGCGTTGGCCTTCTTGTCGAGGTGGTCCTTGGGGACGGCCTTGGGGACGATGGCGGCGACCGGGCTGCCGCCGACCAGGTCGCCCCAGCGGGCGCGCTGCTGGGCGACGCTGTCGACCACGGTGCGCTTGGCGAGGTACCAGCCGAGGACCGGGCCGAGCATCACGATCCGGAAGTAGAGGCCGAGGACGCCGTGGAACGGCGGCCAGAACGCCAGGACCAGCGCCAGACCGAAGACGAGCAGCATGACCAGGGTGCCGAGGAAGCCGTCCAGGCCGGCGGACTTCTTGCCGCTGAGCCAGGCGCGGACCTGGTAGGCGCCCAGCCAGACCAGGGTGCCGGGCAGGAACAGCAGGCCGAACAGCAGGCTGAGGCCGGAGAGCTTGCGGTCCCGGGCCTCGCGCAGGTCCTGGGCGGCGAGGCAGTGTTCGACGACCATCCGGACGTCGGTGCCGTGCGAGGGGACCAGCGGTTTGCGGCCGCCGCCGAGGGTGCGGTCGATCAGGGCGCGGCTGAACGCCTCGCCGGCGCTGGGGCGGAACAGCTCGAACTTGCCGTCCTTGACCGTGACGCCGGTCAGCGCCTCGAGTTCCCTGACGTCGCCGGTGCGGTAGGCGGCGGAGGAGAAGGCCTGGGTGACCGCGGTCTGGTTGCCGACGTCCGTCCGCGGTACCTGCGCGCCCGGCGTCATGTCGAGCTGAGTCACCTGTGCAGCTCCTTCTCCCCTGATCGATCTGCGGCAGGTTACCGTGCGGCGGCGGGGCTGTGCGGATCATCGGCTGATCCTGGGTCACATATCGGCCGCGCGCGGCCGTTCCGGGGACATGGTGCCCCGTGCGGGCGGGTTCGACGCCCCCGGTTTGTCGGCCGGTGCCGCGGGGGTGGAGGATCGCGGCATGACGAGTGCGTACGCACCGGGCCCGGTGCTGGTTTTCGACGGCGACTGCGCGTTCTGTTCCAGCTGCGTGCGGTGGGCGGAGCGCTATCCGCGGCAGAGCCTGTCCTCGGCGGGCTGGGAGGCGGTGGCGTTCCAGTTCGCGGACCTGGCGGCGCTGGAGGAGTTCACCGGCGGGGAGGTGACGGCGGAGCGGGCGGCGCGCGAGGTGCTGTGGGTGACGCCGGACCGCCGGGTGTACGGCGGGGCGCAGGCGGTGGCGCGGCTGCTGATGCGGTCGGGCGGGCTGTGGGCGTGGGCCGGCGGGGTGCTGGCGCTGGCGCCGGTGCGGCCGGTGGCGGACGCGGTCTACCGCTGGGTGGCGAGGAACCGGGACCGGATGCCGGGCGGCACTCCGGCGTGCGCGCTGCCGCGGCGTTCCTGACCGGCCGCGCGGTCAGCCGCCGGTGTGCCGCGCGGCGAGGTGGGCGGGCATCGGGGCGTGCCGCAGGTAGGCGCGGGTGAACTGGCCGGTTCCGTGCGACAGCGAGCGCAGGTCGAGCGGGTAGCGGGCGAGTTCGAGTGCGGGGACCTCGGCGCGGACCAGGCTGAGGCCCTCGCCGCCGATCTCGGTGCCCAGGACGTGTCCGCGCCGGGCGGAGAGGTCGGCGAGCACGGCGCCCTGGTACTCGTCGGGGAGCAGGACGCGCACCTCGTCGACGGGTTCCAGGACCTTGACGGCGGTGTGGTCGGCGGCCTCCTTGAGGGCGAGGGCGGCAGCGGTCTGGAAGGCGGCGTCGGAGGAGTCGACGGAGTGCGCCCTGCCGTCGGTGAGGGTGACCTTGACGTCGGTCATCGGGTGGCCGCGCAGGCCGCGGGCGAGTTGGGCGCGCACGCCCTTCTCGACCGAGGGCACGAAGTGGCGGGGGACGGCGCCGCCGACGACGCGGTCGACGAACTCGAAGCCGCCGCCGGGCAGCGGTTCGACGGTGAGGTCGCAGACGGCGTACTGGCCGTGGCCGCCGGACTGCTTGACGTGCCGGCCGTGGCCGTCGGCGGGGGCGGCGAAGGTCTCCCGCAGGGCGACCTCGTAGGGGACGGTGTCGACGTGGACGCCGTGGCGGGTGGTGAGGCGGTCGAGGGTGACGGCGAGGTGGGCCTCGCCGGTGCACCACAGGACGAGTTGGCCGGTGTCGGGGTTCTGTTCGACCCGCAGGGCCGGGTCCTGGGCGGCGAGCCTGCCGAGGGCCTGGGAGAGCCTGTCCTCGTCGGCCTTGGAGCGGGCCTGGACGGCGGTGGGGAGCAGGGCCTCGGGCAGCGGCCAGGGCGGGAGCACGGTGCGGCCGGGGCGGTCGGCGGTGAGGGTGTCGCCGGTGCGGGCGGCGGTGAGCCGGGTGACGGTGGCGAGGTCGCCGGCGGCGGCCTGCGGGACGGGGCGCAGTTGGCGGCCGAGCGGGCTGTGCGGGGCGGTGAGGCGTTCCTCGGTGCCGTCGGGGAGCCGGACGGTGGTGTCGGGGCGCACGGTGCCGGCGAAGACCTTGAGCAGGCTGAGGCGGCCGAGGTAGGGGTCCTCGCCGGTGTGCACGACCTGGGCGGTCACGGGGGCGTCCGGGTCGGCGGCGGGGAGTCCGTCGGTGCGGTCGGCGGGGGAGGGGAAGGCGTCGGCGACCAGGTCGAGCAGGGCGTCGCAGCCGGTGCCGTCGGGGGCGGTGGCGAGGACGGGGTGCAGGGTGCCGGCCAGCAGTTCGCGGCGCAGGCCGGCGGTGAGGGCGGCGGTGTCGAGCCCCTCGCCGTCGAGGTAGCGGGCCAGCAGGGTGTCGTCCTCGCCGGCCAGGGCCTCGACCAGGCGGGCGCGTTCGGCGGCGAGGTCGGGGGCGTCCCCGGGGGTGCCGTGGACCCGGCCGGTGAGCAGGTCGGTGGCGCCGTGCAGGTGTCCGTCGCGCAGGTCGACGTGGTGCAGCGGGCGGACGGTGTCGGGGGTGCCGAGGGTGTCCTGGAGCATCCGCAGCACGTCGTCGAGGCGGACCCGGGCGGTGGTGAGGTGGGTGAGGACGATCGCGCGGGGGAGGCGGGCGTCCTCGCACTGCCGCCACAGGGCGCGGACCGGGCGGGGGACTTCGGGGTCGGCGGCGGAGTGCACGAACAGGGCGGCCTCGGCGGCGCGCAGGGCGGCCTGGAGTTCGCCGGCGAAGTCGGCGTAGCCGGGGGCGTCCAGCAGGTTGACCTTGAGGCCGCGCCAGGGGAGCGGGAGGAGCGCGAGCTGGACGGAGCGCTGCTGCCGGTGCTCGACGTCCTCCCAGTCGGCGGTGGTGGTGCCGTCGGGGACGGTTCCGGCTCTGGTCAGGACGCCGGCGGTGCGGGCGAGCGCTTCGGCGAGGGTGGTCTTCCCGGCTCCGCCGGCCCCGACCAGGGCCACGTTGCGGAGCCGGTCGGGTCGGTCGGCGGGCGGTGCGGGGGTGTGGGCCGTCCGGTCCGGCATGGCTGGCCTCCTGCCGCTCGATCAGCGTGGATACCATTGTCCGGCCGGGCGGGTGCATTCGCGCGGCCGCCCGGCGGGGCATGCGGCCCGCGGGTGCCAATCCGAGGAGCGGAGCGGACCGGAAGGCCATGCTCAACAAGTACGCGCGTGCCTTCTTCACACGTGTCCTCACCCCGTTCGCGGCGATGCTGCTGCGGTGGGGTGTCAGTCCGGACGCGGTCACGCTGATCGGTACGGCCGGTTCGGTGGCCGGCGCGCTGGTGTTCTTCCCGCGCGGGGAGTTCTTCTGGGGCGTGATCACCGTCACGCTGTTCATCTTCTCCGACCTGGTGGACGGCAACATGGCCCGCCAGGCGGGCCGCTCCAGCAAGTGGGGGGCGTTCCTGGACTCGACGCTGGACCGGGTCGCCGACGCGGCGATCTTCGGCGGTCTGGCGATGTGGTACGCCGGGGGCGGGGACAACGACCTGCTGTGCGCGGTGTCGGTCTTCTGCCTGGCCAGCGGCCAGGTGGTGTCGTACACCAAGGCGCGCGGCGAGGCGCTGGGCTTCCCGGTGAACGTCTCGGGGCTGGTCGAGCGGGCCGAGCGCCTGGTGATCAGCCTGACCGCGGCCGGGCTCGCGGGCCTGCACAAGTTCGGGGTGCCGTACATCGAGTGGTTGCTGCCGATCGCCCTGTGGGCGGTCGCGGCGGGCAGTCTGGTGACGGTGGCGCAGCGGATGCTGACGGTGCGCCGGGAGTCGGCGGAGCTGGAGGCGGCGGCCGCCGCCGAGGGGGTCAAGTGAGGGAACGGTTGGTCGCCGCGGCCTACGCGGCCGGGTGGGCGGGGTTGAAGCACCTGCCCGAGCCGGTGGCCCGCGGCCTGTTCGACACCATCGCCGACGTGGCGTGGCGGCGGCAGGGCAAGGGGGTGCGGCAGTTGGAGGCCAACCTGTCGCGGGTCCGCCCGGACGCGGACGCGGCCCGGCTGCGGGAGCTGTCCCGGGCCGGGATGCGCTCCTACATGCGGTACTGGCGGGAGTCGTTCCGGCTGCCGACCTGGAGCCGGGAGCGGATCGCCGGTGCCATAACGGTCAAGGGCCTGGAGCAGCTGAACGAGGCGATGGCGGCGGGCCGCGGCGCGGTGCTGGCGCTGCCGCACATGGCGAACTGGGACCTGGCGGGCGCCTGGATCGCGTCCGCGGGCGGGTTCCCGTTCACCACGGTCGCCGAGCGGCTGAAGCCGGAGTCGCTGTTCGACCGGTTCGTGGCGTACCGGGAGAGCCTGGGGATGGAGGTGCTGGCGCTGACCGGCTCCGACGTCTCGGTGGTCGGGACGCTGGCGCGGCGGCTGCGGGAGGGGAAGCTGGTCTGCCTGGTGGGCGACCGGGACCTCTCCGAGGCGGGCGTCCAGGTGGACTTCTTCGGCGAGCCGACCCGGATGCCGGCCGGTCCGGCGGCGCTCGCCCAGCGGACCGGGGCGGCGCTGTTCCCGGTGTCGCTCTGGTACGACGGGCCGCTGCTGCGGGCCGAGGTGCACCCGGAGGTCCGGCCGTCCGGGGAGGGGTCGCGGCAGGAGCAGGCCGCCGCGATGACCCAGGCGATGGCGGACGTGTGGGCGGAGGCGATCCGCGAGCACGCGGTGGACTGGCACATGCTGCAGAAGCTGTGGCTGGCCGACCTGACCCCGCGGCAGGTGCGGTCGTGAGGATCGGCGTGGTGTGCCCGTACGACTGGGACGTGCCGGGCGGGGTGCAGTTCCACATCCGGGACCTGGCGGAGCACCTGATCCGGCGGGGGCACGAGGTGTCGGTGCTGGCCCCGGCGGAGGACGAGCAGGCGCTGCCGCCGTACGTGGTCTCGGCGGGGCGGGCGGTGGCGGTGCCGTACAACGGGTCGGTGGCCCGGCTGAGCTTCGGCATCCTGTCGGCGGCCCGGGTGCGGCGCTGGCTGCGCGAGGGCCGGTTCGACATCCTGCACGTGCACGAGCCGAACTCGCCGTCGCTGTCGATGCTGGCGGCGTGGGCGGCGACCGGGCCGATGGTCGGGACGTTCCACACCTCCAACCCGCGCTCGCGGGCGATGATCGCGGCCTCGCCGATCCTGCAGCCGGGCCTGGAGAAGATGTCGGCCCGGATCGCGGTCTCCGAGTACGCCCGGCGCACCCTGGTGGAGCACCTGGGCGGCGACGCGGTGGTGATCCCGAACGGCGTGGACGTCCGGTTCTTCGCGGACGCCGAGCCGGAGCCGGCGTGGCAGGGCGGCGCGGCCGAGGGCGGGCCCGGCGGCACCATGGGCTTCATCGGCCGGATCAACGAGCCGCGCAAGGGCCTGCCGACGCTGCTGGCCGCGCTGCCGCGGATCCTGGCCGAGCGCCCGGGGGTGCGGCTGCTGGTGGCCGGCAAGGGCGACGAGGAGGAGGCGGTGGCCGGCCTGGCGCCCGAGGTGCGGGCCCGGGTGGAGTTCCTCGGCATGGTCTCGGACCGGGACAAGGCCCGGCTGCTGCGCAGCGTCGACCTGTACGTGGCGCCGAACACCGGCGGCGAGTCCTTCGGCATCATCCTGGTCGAGGCGATGTCGGCGGGCGCCCCGGTGCTGGCCAGCGACCTGGACGCGTTCCGCCAGGTGCTGGACGGCGGCGCGGCCGGCGAGCTGTTCCCGGTCGAGGACGCGGACGCGCTGGCGGCCGCGGCGGTCAAGCTGCTGGGCAGCCCGGAGCGGCTGCTGGCGCTGCGCGAGGCCGCCTCCCGGCACGTGCGGCGCTTCGACTGGGAGACGGTCGGCGCCGAGGTGCTCTCGGTGTACGAGACGGTCACCGACGGGCGGCCCCCGGTGGCCGAGGTCGAACCGTCCGGTCGGCGTCCGCGTCCGAGCCGGTGAACCGCCCCGCCCGGAGAGGGAGTCCCGCATGCCGCTGATCACCGTCGACTACACCGACCGGCTCGCCGACGCCTTCGACCGGCGGGGCTTCGGCCTGGCCCTGAACCGGCTGGCGGTGAAGCTGCTGGACGCCCGGCCGGCCGGCTGCACGACCCGGTTCCGCCGGACCGAGGAGGCGGTGGTCGGGGCGGACGCCGAGACCTTCGCGCTGGTCGTGGTCGGGTTCGAGGTCTTCCCGGGCCGCAGCGCCGCGGCCAAGGCGGCGCTGGGCGAGGCCGTGCTGGCGGCGCTGCCCGGGTACCTGGGGGCGGAGGCCGGGCCGGTGCAGGCCACCGTCCGGGTCGGCGAGCTCGCCCCGGACGGCTACCGCTCGGCCGTCCTCGGGGGCTGAGCCGGTACCGTAGCGCCCCGTGGCTACCTGGATCTGGGCCGTTGCGGCCGTCGCACTCTCCGCCCTCTACCTGAGCTGGACGGCGGGCAGGCTCGACCGGCTGCACGCCCGGATCGACGCCGCCCGGGCCTCGTTGGACGCCCAGCTGCTGCGCCGTTCCTCGGTGGCGGTGGAGCTGGCCACCTCCTCGCTGCTCGACCCGGCCGCGTCGATCCTGCTGCTGGAGGCCGCGCACGCGGCCCGGCAGGCCGAGGACGAGCAGCGCGAGGTGGCCGAGAGCGAGCTGAGCCTGGCGCTGCGGGCGGTGCTGGACGAGCCGGCGCAGGTCGCCGCGGTGCGCGAGGCGCCGGGCGGCGAGGAGGCGGTGCGCGACCTGGTGGAGGCGGTGCGCCGGGTGCCGATGGCGCGGCGCTTCCACAACGACGCGGTGCGGGCGGCGCGGGCGGTGCGCGAGCACCGGCTGGTGCGCTACTTCCGGCTGGCGGGGCGGGCGCCGTTCCCGATGGCCTTCGAGATGGACGACGAGCCCCCGGTGGCCCTCACGCCCGAGGGAGCGCCCGCGTAGGCTGGCAGCGTTTCCTGCCGCACCGGGTCGCTGGCCTGATTGTCGTATGCCGGGGACGGCCCTGGACCATGTGGCGTATGGGTCGTGGTGTCCCCGGGCCTACGATAGACCGATAGCACCGGTTCATCCCTGAGTGAGGTCTTACGTGTCCACCACCCCCACTTCCGCTGAGCAGCCCCAGGTCGGCACCGCCCGGGTCAAGCGCGGCATGGCCGAGCAGCTCAAGGGCGGCGTGATCATGGACGTGGTCAACGCCGAGCAGGCGAAGATCGCCGAGGACGCCGGTGCGGTCGCGGTCATGGCGCTGGAGCGCGTTCCGGCCGACATCCGCAAGGACGGCGGCGTGGCCCGGATGTCCGACCCGAACATGATCGAGGAGATCATCGACGCGGTCTCCATCCCGGTGATGGCCAAGTCCCGGATCGGCCACTTCGTCGAGGCCCAGGTCCTGCAGTCGCTCGGCGTCGACTACATCGACGAGTCCGAGGTGCTCACCCCGGCCGACGAGGTCAACCACTCCGACAAGTGGGCCTTCACCACCCCCTTCGTCTGCGGCGCCACCAACCTGGGCGAGGCGCTGCGCCGGATCGCCGAGGGCGCGGCCATGATCCGCTCCAAGGGCGAGGCCGGCACCGGCAACGTGGTGGAGGCCGTCCGCCACCTGCGCCAGATCAAGAACGAGATCGCCAAGCTGCGCGGCTTCGACAACAACGAGCTGTACGCCGCCGCCAAGGAGCTGCGCGCCCCGTACGAGCTGGTCCGCGAGGTCGCCGAGCTCGGCAAGCTCCCGGTCGTGCTGTTCTCGGCCGGCGGCGTGGCCACCCCGGCCGACGCCGCGCTGATGCGCCAGCTCGGCGCCGAGGGCGTGTTCGTCGGCTCCGGCATCTTCAAGTCGGGCGACCCGGCCAAGCGCGCCGCCGCCATCGTGAAGGCCACCACCTTCTTCGACGACCCGAAGATCATCGCGGACGCCTCCCGCAACCTGGGCGAGGCCATGGTCGGCATCAACTGCGACACCCTGCCGGAGACCGAGCGCTACGCCAACCGCGGCTGGTAGTCGGCCGACGCACGCCCCGCGCGTCCGGCCCGCCGCCCCCGGGGGCGGCGGGCCGCTGCGTGGCGACCCGGATCATCGGTTCGAGAACGAAGAGGTAGTGAGACCGTGAGCACCCCCACCATCGGCGTCCTGGCCCTGCAGGGCGACGTCCGCGAGCACCTGGTCGCGCTGGCCGCCGCCGACGCGCTGGCCCGGCCGGTGCGCCGCCCGGAGGAGCTGGCCGAGGTCGACGCGCTGGTGATGCCCGGCGGCGAGTCCACCACCATCTCCAAGCTGGCGGTGCTGTTCGGCCTGATGGCGCCGCTGCGCGAGCGGGTCGCGGCCGGCATGCCGGTGTACGGCACCTGCGCGGGCATGATCCTGCTGGCCGACAAGATCCTGGACGGCCGGGACGACCAGGAGACCGTCGGCGGCATCGACATGACGGTCCGCCGCAACGCCTTCGGCCGGCAGAACGAGTCCTTCGAGACCGCCATCCCGTTCGCGGGCCTGCCCGGCGACCCGGTCACCGGCGTGTTCATCCGCGCCCCCTGGGTCGAGGCGGTCGGCACGGGCGTCGAGGTGCTGGCCGAGGTGCCGGCCGCGGACGGCCCGGACGCCCGGATCGTCGCGGTCCGCCAGGGCAACCTGCTGGCCACCTCCTTCCACCCGGAGCTGACCGGCGACCACCGCGTCCACGAGTACTTCGTCCGGATGGTCGAGGCCGCCGGGCGCTGAGACCCCGCGCGGGCGTGGTGACCGTGTGCCACCTGACGGTGCGGCACCGGTAGGATCTCCCCTGTTCATTTCCCATTGGCGACGAAAAGGAGCTGGCGATGTCCGGCCACTCTAAGTGGGCTACCACCAAGCACAAGAAGGCCGCGATCGACGCCAAGCGCGGCAAGCTCTTCGCCAAGATGATCAAGAACATCGAGGTGGCGGCCCGCACCGGCGGCGGCGACCCCGCCGGCAACCCCACGCTCTACGACGCCATCCAGAAGGCCAAGAAGAGCTCCGTCCCGATCGACAACATCAACCGGGCCGTCAAGCGCGGCTCCGGTGCGGAGGCCGGCGGCGCCGACTACTCGACGATCATGTACGAGGGCTACGGCCCCAACGGCGTGGCCGTCCTGATCGAGTGCCTCACCGACAACCGCAACCGCGCCGCCTCCGACGTGCGCGTCGCGATGACCCGCAACGGCGGCAACATGGCCGACCCGGGCTCGGTGTCGTACCTGTTCAACCGCAAGGGCGTGGTGATCGTCCCCAAGGCCGACGGCGTGGACGAGGACAAGATCCTCGACGTGGTGCTGGACGCCGGCGCCGAGGAGGTCAACGACCTGGGCGAGGCCTTCGAGGTGATGTCCGAGGCCACCGACATGGTCGCGGTCCGCACCGCGCTGGTCGACGCGGGCATCGACTACGACTCCGCCGACGCCAACTTCGTCCCCAGCATGCAGGTCGAGCTGGACGCCGACGGCGCCCGCAAGATCTTCAAGCTGATCGACGCGCTGGAGGACAGCGACGACGTGCAGAACGTCTTCGCCAACTTCGACGTCTCCGACGAGATCATGGCCGAGCTGGACGCCTGATCCCCCGTCCCCCCTCCGCCCGGTGGCTCTTCGCGGTCGCCGGGCGGCGGCGTGTCCGGGGTGTTGTCGGCGGCCGGGGGTAACCTGCGCAGGTCGGAGAGAGGTGTGGCCGTGCGAGTGCTGGGTGTGGACCCTGGGCTGACCAGGTGCGGGGTCGGGGTGGTCGAAGGGCTGCCCGGGCGGCAGTTGGCGATGCTCGGCGTCGGCGTGGTGCGCACGCCGGCCGAGGACGAGCTCGGCCCCCGGCTGCTCGCCATCGAGCAGGGCCTGGAGTCCTGGCTCGACCGGTACTCGCCCGAACTCGTCGCCGTGGAGCGGGTGTTCGCCCAGCACAACGTCCGCACCGTGATGGGCACCGCGCAGGCCTCCGCCGTCGCCGTGCTCTGCGCGACCAGGCGCGGCATCCCGGTCACGCTGCACACCCCCAGCGAGGTCAAGGCCGCCGTCACCGGCTCCGGCCGGGCCGACAAGGCCCAGGTCACCGCGATGGTCACCCGCATCCTGCGGCTGGACGCCCCGCCCAAGCCCGCCGACGCGGCGGACGCCCTGGCGCTGGCGATCTGCCACATCTGGCGCGGCGGCACCACCAACCGGCTGACCGCCGCGATCAAGGCGCACGGCGCGGGCGGCGGCTCCTGGCACGGCGCCGCGCAGCAGGACGGGCCCGAGCGGCAGGCGGGCGCCCCCCGGGCGGCGTACGGCAGGGCGCCGGGCCGCTCGCGCAGTTCCCCGCGCCCCTGACGGGGCCCGGAGGTCGAGTAGGCCCGCCGCCCCGCCGGGTGCGGGGCGCGGCAAGCAATCGGAACCGTCGAGAGGAACGACTTCACCATGATCGCCTTTGTGCAGGGGCCGGTTGCGGTGGTGGGGGCCGGGGTGGCCGTGGTGGAGGTCGGCGGGGTGGGGATGGCGGTGCAGTGCACGCCGGCCACGCTGGCCCGGCTGCGGGTGGGGGAGGTGGCCCGGCTGGCCACCTCGCTGGTGGTGCGGGAGGACTCGCTGACGCTGTTCGGGTTCGCGGACGACGACGAGCGGGCGACCTTCGAGGTGCTCCAGGCGGCGCCCGGGGTCGGGCCGAAGCTGGCCCAGGCGATCCTCGGGGTGCACTCGCCGGAGGCGCTGCGGGTGGCGGTGGCGGGCGGTGACGAGAAGGCGCTGATCGCGGTGCCCGGCATCGGCAAGGCGAAGGCGGCGAAGCTGCTGCTGGAGTACAAGGACAAGCTCGGAGCCCCGCACGGCACCGTCCCGGCGCAGAAGCCGGTGGCCTCCGGCCCGGCGCCCTGGCACGAGCAGCTGCACTCCGCGCTGGTGGGCCTGGGCTACGCTCCGCGGGAGGCGGAGGAGGCGGTGGCCCGGGTGACGCCGGAGGCCGAGGCGCAGTCGGTGCCGGACGTCGGGGCGCTGCTGCGGCTCGCCCTGCGCGGGCTGAACCGGGCCCGCTGAGCCGGGCCCGCCGAACCGCCGTAAAGCAATGTGGCGATCCGTCGCCAAGTCGACATGGGGAGCAGTCTTCCGATGAGCCCGTACGAGCCCGAGCCCGTTGACGGTCTGCTGGCGGCGTCCGCCGACGGCGAGGACCAGGCGGTGGAGGCGGCGCTGCGGCCCAAGCTGCTGGAGGAGTTCATCGGGCAGGAGCGGGTGCGCGAGCAGCTCTCGCTGGTCCTCCAGGCGGCCCGCAAGCGCGGCGCGGCGCCGGACCACGTGCTGCTCAGCGGCCCGCCCGGACTGGGCAAGACCACCCTGTCGATGATCATCGCGGCGGAGCTGAACGCCCCGATCCGGATCACCTCCGGCCCGGCGATCCAGCACGCGGGCGACCTGGCGGCGATCCTGTCCTCGCTGACCGAGGGCGAGGTGCTGTTCCTCGACGAGATCCACCGGATGTCCCGGCCCGCCGAGGAGATGCTGTACATGGCGATGGAGGACTTCCGGGTCGACGTGATCGTCGGCAAGGGCCCGGGCGCCACCGCGATCCCGCTGGAGCTGCCGCCGTTCACGCTGGTCGGCGCGACCACCCGGGCCGGGCTGCTGCCGCCGCCGCTGCGCGACCGGTTCGGCTTCACCGGGCACATGGAGTTCTACGCCCCGGCCGAGCTGGAACGGGTGGTGCACCGCTCGGCGGGCCTGCTGGACGTGGAGATCGACCCGGCGGGCGCGGCCGAGATCGCCGGGCGCTCGCGCGGCACGCCGCGGATCGCCAACCGGCTGTTGCGCCGGGTGAGGGATTTCGCGCAGGTCCGGCACGACGGCCTGGTCACCCGGGAGATCGCCGCGCGGGCGCTGGAGGTCTACGAGGTGGACGCGCGCGGCCTGGACCGGTTGGACCGGGCGGTGCTGGAGGCGCTGCTGAAGCTGTTCGGCGGCGGTCCGGTGGGCCTGTCCACGCTGGCGGTGGCGGTGGGCGAGGAGTCGGAGACGGTCGAGGAGGTGGCCGAGCCGTTCCTGGTCCGGGAGGGCCTGCTGGCGCGCACCCCGCGCGGGCGGATCGCCACCGCGGCGGCCTGGCGGCACCTGGGGCTGACCCCGCCGCCGGCGCCCGGCGGTCCGAGGCCGGGCCGGGGCGGGCAGCAGAACGGGCTGTGGGCCGACGGCCAGGCATAACTCGGCCGCCTTATCGGGAGTTTATGTGCATGCCAAGGCTCGCCACTTCCGGCGGCACACTGGCATGCTTGGCGTTGTCCGTTCAGTGCGGGTCGCCTAGACTCCGCCGGACCGCCCCTCTCACCCGACGGGCCGACGTATACGCACTGGTCGCCGAGAGCGGCCGCAAAGGACCCTGGCCGTGAACCTGATCATCCTCATCCTCCCGCTCCTCGCGATCTTCCTGATGTTCCGCTCGCAGAAGAAGCGACAGGCCCAGGCGCAGACCATGCAGTCCGCGCTGCAGCCGGGATCGGGAGTGCGCACCATCGGCGGCATGTACGCGCTGGTGAAGGCGGTCAACGACGAGACGGTCGAGCTGGAGGTCGCCCCCGGTGTGGTGGCCCACTACACCAAGGGCGCGATCGCGGCCGTCCTGGAGCCGCTCGAGTACGACGCGATCATCAACGGCCGCCCCGTCGAGGACGAGGCCGAGGAGGCCGTCGACGCGGATGCCGACGAGAAGCCCCTGAGCCTGTCCAAGGACGAGGCGAAGGCCGACGCCGAGGCTCCCGAGAGCAAGTAGTACGGTCGGGGGCACCCTCGACCAGCGGCATCCGCCGCAAGCCCAACAGGACCTCTTGGGCCGTCGTGCGTCCGCCGCCTTCCGCCCCCGCCAGCGCGGGGCCGGAGGCCGGCCGCCGGGCGGCATGGACAGGGAGAAACGAGCAAGGTGGCAACACCCAAGTCGCGGTCGCGCGACGGATACCCGGGACGGGCGCTGGCGCTCATCCTGGTGGTCACCGTCGGCCTTGTGGCCCTCATGTTCGGGACGGGCAACACCAAGCCCCGTCTCGGTATCGACCTCGCCGGTGGCACCAGCGTCACGCTGACCGCAAAGTCGGACGACCCCTCCGCGGTCAACAAGACCAATCTGAACACCGCGGTCGGCATCATCCAGAAGCGCGTCAACGGCATGGGCGTCTCCGAGGCGGAGGTGCAGACCCAGGGCAATGCCAACATCATCGTCAACATTCCCGACGGTGGTAACACGCAGCAGTCCATCGACAAGGTCGGCGACACCGCCAAGCTCTACTTCCGCCCGGTGCTGGCCGCCGAGCCGTCCGGCGTGGCCACCCAGCCGGCCGACCCGTCCGCCTCCCCGGACGCCGCGGCCTCCGCCGCCCCGAGCGCGGGCGCCTCGGCCTCGGCCGGTGCCTCCGCCGCCGCGGGCTCCTCCGGCGCGGCCTCCGCCCCGGCGTCCGCCTCCGCGTCCGCCAGCAAGGCCGGCCGCGCCCTCTCCGGCGCGCTCCAGGCCGACCCGACGGCCTCCGCGAGCGCCGGCGCCTCCGCGCCCGCCGCCGACCCGGGCGCCGCCGCCTCCGCGCCCGCCGCCGACCCGGCCGCCGCGCCCACCCCGGACCCCGCGACCGCCGCGCTCCAGCAGCAGTACGCCGCGCTGGACTGCTCGGTCAAGGAGCAGCGCAAGAACTACCAGACCAGCGACCAGACCGCGCCGGCCCTGGCCTGCTCGTACGACGCGGAGCAGGGCCTCTGGTACAAGTTCGTGCTCGGCGGCGTCGCGGTGAACGGCTCGGACGTCACCAAGGCGCAGGCCGTGTACGACACCCAGACCGGCAAGGGCTGGATGGTCGACCTGTCGTTCAACGACGCCGGCTCCAAGGCCTTCGCCTCCACCACCGGCCAGCTGGCCACCCAGTCCTCCCCGGCCAACCAGTTCGCCATCGTGCTGGACGGCCAGGTCGTCTCCCACCCGTACGTGCAGGAGTCGATCACCGGCGGCAGCGCCGTGATCAACGGCAGCTTCACCTCGGACGACGCCAAGTCGCTGGCGAACGTGCTGAGTTACGGCGCGCTCCCGCTGGACTTCGTGAAGAGCGACGTCACCACCGTCTCCCCGCAGCTCGGCTCCGAGCAGCTGAAGGCCGGCCTGATCGCCGGTCTGATCGGCATGCTGCTGGTGGTCGCGTACTCGCTGGTCTACTACCGCGGCCTGGGCCTGATCTCGATCGCCGGCCTGGTCGTCTCGGGCATCCTGACCTGGTCGATCATGAGCCTGCTGGGCGCGGGCATCGGCTTCGCGCTGAACCTGCCCGCGGTCTGCGGCGCGATCGTCGCGATCGGCATCACCGCGGACTCCTTCATCGTGTACTTCGAGCGCATCCGGGACGAGGTCCGCGAGGGCGCCCAGCTGCGGGCCGCCGTGCAGCGCGCCTGGCCGCGGGCCCGGCGCACCATCCTGGTCTCGGACTTCGTCTCCTTCCTGTGTGCCGCGGTGCTGTACCTGGTGTCGGTCGGCAAGGTGCAGGGCTTCGCCTTCACGCTGGGCCTGACCACCCTGCTCGACGTCGTGGTGATCTTCCTGTTCACCAAGCCGCTGATCAGCCTGCTCGCCCGCACCAAGTTCTTCGCCTCCGGCCACCCGCTGTCCGGCCTGGACCCGAAGCGGCTCGGCGCCCGTCCGCCGCTGCGCGGCTCCCGCCGCCGTCCCACCACGACCCAGGAGGTCTGACCCATGTCGCTCCGCAACATCGGTCACCGCCTCTACCAGGGCGAGGTCTCCTTCGACTTCGTGGGCAAGCGGAAGATCTGGTACTCGATCTCCGCGGTGATCGTCCTGGTGGCCGGCATCGGCCTGGCCCTGGGCCTGCACCTGGGCATCGAGTTCAAGGGCGGCTCGGTCTACACCGTGCACAAGCCCGGTCTGAGCGCCTCCCAGGCGAAGGACACCGCCGACCGGATCATCGGCTCGCACACCGCGCTGGTGCAGACCACGGACAAGGGCGACGTCCGGATCCAGGTCAGCGCCCAGGAGTCGATCCCGGCGACCACCTTCACCAAGGAGTTCTCCGAGGCGGTCGGCGTCCAGGAGAAGGACGTCAACGCCCAGGTGATCGGCCCCTCCTGGGGTGCCGACATCTCCAAGAAGGCGCTGACCGGCCTGATCGTCTTCATGGTGCTGGTCACCGTCTACATGGCGATCGCCTTCGAGTGGCGGATGGCGGTGGCCGCCCTGGTCGCCCTGATCCACGACCTCCTGATCACCATCGGCGTCTACGCCCTGGTCGGCTTCGAGGTCACCCCGGGCACCGTGATCGGCTTCCTGACCATCCTCGGCTACTCGCTCTACGACACGGTCGTCGTCTTCGACACCGTGAAGGAGAACACCCGGGGCCTCACCAAGCAGTCCCGCCGCACCTACAGCGAGGCCGCCAACCACGGCCTCAACCAGACCCTGGTGCGCTCGATCAACACCACGGTGGTGGCCCTGCTGCCGGTCTCCGCGCTGCTCTTCATCGGCGGCGGCCTGCTCGGCGCCGGCACCCTGAACGACATCTCGCTGGCCCTGTTCATCGGCCTCGCGGCCGGTGCCTACTCCTCCATCTGCGTGGCCACCCCGCTGCTCGCGCAGCTCAAGGAGCAGTCCCCGGACATGAAGGCGCTGGCCAAGCGGGTCGCCCAGCGGCGCGCCTCGGAGGCCAAGGCCGCGGCCGAGGCCGAGGCCCGGGGTGAGGACCCCGACAGCGCGGAGGTGACCGGGGACGAGGTTCCGGCCGGTATGGTCGGACAGCGTAACCAGCCGGCCGGCCGCGCCCGAGGCAAGGGCCGGCCGTCCGGCAAGCGCTGACCCCCCGCGAAGGAACCCCCGTGACCTCCACCACCGACCCCGTCCTGTCCGAGCTGCTCAACAGCCGGATCCGGGACGTGCGGGACTACCCGAAGCCGGGTGTCCTGTTCAAGGACATCGCCCCCCTGCTCGCCGACGCCGAGGCGTTCGGCGTGCTGACCCGGGCGCTGGCCGGACGGGCGAAGGAGCTCGGCGCCACCAAGGTGGTCGGGCTGGAGGCGCGGGGGTTCGTGCTCGCCGCGCCGGCCGCGTTCGCCGCGGGCCTCGGGTTCGTCCCGATCCGCAAGAAGGGCAAGCTGCCCGGCGAGGTGTTCTCCCGCTCGTACGACCTGGAGTACGGGTCGGCGACGCTGGAGGTGCAGTGCGACGCGTTCGAGCCCGGCGAGCGGGTGCTGGTGGTGGACGACGTGCTGGCCACCGGCGGGACGATCGCCGCGTCGCTCGACCTGGTCCAGGAGGCCGGGGCGGAACTGGTCGGCGTGGTGGTGCTGATGGAGCTCGCCTTCCTGCCGGGGCGCGCGAAGCTCGCCGCGCACCTGCACGGCGCACCGCTGGAGACGCTCGTCGTGGTGTGACACCGCGCTGTTCGAGGGCCGCCCGGGAACACGACCGTTCCCGGGCGGTTCTCCGTTCGAGGCGGGCGCGCCGCCGCAGGGGGGCGCACTGTCGGTACGATGAAGGTTGATCCGACGTAGGAGTGTCCTTGCCCGACGAGGTTGTGCCCACGGCCGCTGCCGCCAGTTCCCGCTCTTCGCAGGGCGGGATGCGGGCTCGGCTCGCCCGGCTGGGCGGACAGCGCAGTTCGATGGTCAACCCGGTGCTGGAGCCGCTGTTCCGGACGATCCGGGCGAACGACCCCAAGGCCGACCCGGGGCTGCTGAAGGACATCGAGCGGGCGTACGCCGTCGCGGAGAAGTGGCACCGCGGGCAGAAGCGCAAGAGCGGCGACCCGTACATCACCCACCCGCTGGCGGTGGCCACCATCCTGGCCGAGCTGGGGATGGACGCGCCGACCCTGATGGCCGGCCTGCTGCACGACACGGTGGAGGACACCGACTACGGCCTGGAGACGCTCCGGCAGGACTTCGGCGGCTCGGTGGCGCTGCTGGTCGACGGCGTCACCAAGCTGGACCGGGTCAAGTTCGGCGAGGCCGCCCAGGCGGAGACCGTCCGCAAGATGGTCGTGGCGATGGCCAAGGACCCGCGGGTGCTGGTGATCAAGCTCGCCGACCGGCTGCACAACATGCGCACGATGCGCTACCTCAAGCGGGAGAAGCAGGAGAAGAAGGCCCGCGAGACGCTGGAGATCTACGCCCCGCTGGCGCACCGGCTGGGCATGAACACCATCAAGTGGGAGCTGGAGGACCTGGCCTTCGCCATCCTCTACCCCAAGATGTACGACGAGATCGTCCGGCTGGTGGCCGAGCGCGCCCCCAAGCGCGACGAGTACCTGGCCACCGTGATCGACCAGGTGCAGGGCGACCTGCGCGGGGCCCGGATCACCGCGCAGGTGACCGGCCGGCCCAAGCACTACTACTCGGTCTACCAGAAGATGATCGTCCGGGGCCGGGACTTCGCCGAGATCTACGACCTGGTGGGCATCCGGGTCCTGGTCGACACCGTCCGCGACTGCTACGCGGCGCTGGGCACCATCCACGCGCGGTGGAACCCGGTGCCGGGGCGGTTCAAGGACTACATCGCGATGCCCAAGTTCAACATGTACCAGTCGCTGCACACCACGGTGATCGGCCCCGGCGGCAAGCCCGTCGAACTCCAGATCCGCACCTTCGACATGCACCGCCGCGCCGAGTACGGCATCGCCGCGCACTGGAAGTACAAGCAGCGCGCGGTGGCCGGCGCCTCCAAGGTGCGCACCGACACCCCCACCCACGGGCGGCAGCACGACAAGGCCGACGCGGTCAACGAGATGGCCTGGCTGCGGCAGCTGCTGGACTGGCAGAAGGAGACCGAGGACCCGAGCGAGTTCCTGGAGTCGCTGCGCTTCGACCTGTCCAGCAACGAGGTCTTCGTCTTCACCCCGAAGGGCGACGTGATAGCGCTGCCCGCGCAGGCCACCCCGGTGGACTTCGCGTTCGCGGTGCACACCGAGGTCGGCTACCGGTGCATCGGCGCCCGGGTCAACGGCCGGCTGGTGCCGCTGGAGTCGACGCTGGAGAACGGCGACACGGTGGAGGTGTTCACCTCCAAGGCGGAGAACGCCGGCCCGTCCCGGGACTGGCTGAGCTTCGTCAAGTCGCCCCGGGCCCGGAACAAGATCCGCGCCTGGTTCTCCAAGGAGCGCCGCGAGGAGGCGATCGAGCAGGGCAAGGAGGCGATCGCCCGGGCGATGCGCAAGCAGGGCCTGCCGATCCAGCGCATCCTCACCGGGGACTCGCTGGTCACCCTCGCCCACGAGATGCGCTACCCGGACATCTCCTCGCTGTACGCGGCGATCGGCGAGGGCCACGTCGCCGCGCAGGCGATCGTGCAGAAGCTGGTCCAGGCGATGGGCGGCGAGGAGGGCGCGGTCGAGGACCTCGCCGAGACCGCCACCCCCTCGCACCAGCCGCGCGCGATGCGCCGCCGGGCCAAGGGCGACCCGGGCGTCATCGTCAAGGGCGTGGACGACGTCTGGGTGAAGCTGGCGCGCTGCTGCACCCCGGTGCCCGGCGACCCGATCGTCGGCTTCATCACCCGCGGCAACGGCGTCTCGGTGCACCGCGCGGACTGCGTCAACGTGGAGTCCCTCCAGCAGCAGCCCGAGCGGATGATCGAGGTCGAGTGGGCGGCCACCCAGTCCTCGGTGTTCCTGGTCGCCATCCAGGTGGAGGCGCTGGACCGCTCTCGGCTGCTCTCGGACGTCACCCGGGTGCTCTCCGACCAGCACGTCAACATCCTGTCGGCGGCCGTGCAGACCTCCCGCGACCGGGTCGCGATGAGCCGGTTCACCTTCGAGATGGGCGACCCCAAGCACCTGGGCCACGTGCTCAAGGCGGTGCGCGGCGTCGAGGGCGTCTACGACGTCTACCGGGTCACCTCGGCGCGCAACAGGTAGCCGCGGGTCCAGCGGCCCCCCGGCCGCTCCGGTCGCCGCCCGCCCCCGCCCCGCCGACACTGGCCGGGTGGGGGCGGTCGGCTTTCCGGGAGGCAGCGTGCACGGCGTACGGCTCAGGACGGCGGCGGTCGGCGCGGCGGCGGCCGCGGCGCTGGTGGCCGGCTGCGGCAGCGGCTCGGGCGGCTCCGGCGGCCCGGCGGCGAGCGGCACCGGCAGCGCGGTGACGGCCACCGCGGCGGCGGCCTCCGCGCCCGGGGACAACGGGGTGGCCGGGCTCCCGGCCGACCAGGCCCTCCAGCGGGCGGTGCAGGGCCTCCGGGACGCGGGCGCGGTCCGGACGGCCGGCACGCTGAGCACCCAGGGCGCGCGGATCCGGGTGGACCTGCGGCTGAACGCCGCCGGCGACTGCACCGGCACGCTCGGCCAGCTCGGCGTCGGCAGCTTCGAGGTGGTCAAGGCCGGCCCGCAGCTGTGGGTGAGACCCGACCAGGAGTTCTGGCAGACCCACGGCGGTTCGGCGATGTCCGACCGGGTCGGCGACCGCTACCTGCGGACCACCAGCGACAACCCGGACTTCGCCGAGATCACCGAGCTGTGCGACCTGACCGCGCTGGCCGACCGGCTCGGCAGCGCGGGGAGCGGCGTGACCCGGGGCGAACCGGCCACCGTGCAGGGCCGCCCCGCCCTCGCGCTGAGCGGCGGCTCCGGCACCGGCACCCTGTACGTGGCCACCACCGGCGCGCCGGTGCCGCTGGAGCTGGAGCAGGACACCGGGAAGGTCGAGTTCAGCGAGTTCGGCACCCCCGTCCCCAGCGCCACCCCCGGGCCCGACCAGAGCCTGGACCTGGACCAGCTGGAGTCGCCCGCCGCCTCGCCCTCGGTGGTGTGACCCCGCGCGCGGAGGCCCCGTACGCGAAGGGCCCGTACGCGAAGGGCCCCCGTCCGGCGCGGACGGGGGCCCTCTCGGCGGCGCCGGGTCAGGAGGTGAACTCCTGGAGCGACTTCTGGGCCTGGTCGAGCAGCGCCTGGCGGCCCTCCAGCTCGGCCTCCAGCTTGGCGGCCCGGGACGCGTTGCCCGCGGCGCGGGCCTTGTCCAGGTCGGCGCGGAGCTTGTCGACGGCGGCCTGCAGCAGGGCGGTCATGCCGGTGGCGCGGGCCCGGGCCTCCGGGTTGGAGCGCTGCCACTCGGCCTCCTCGGCCTCGCGGACGGCGCGCTCCACCGCGTTGAGCCGGCCGTCCAGCTTCGGGCGGGCGTCGCGCGGGACGTGGCCGATCGCCTCCCAGCGCTCGGAGACCTCGCGCAGCGCGGCCTTCGCGGCCTTCAGGTCGGTGATCGGCAGGATCGCCTCGGCCTCGACCAGCAGCGCCTCCTTGGCCTTCTGGTTCTCGCCCTGCTCGGCGTCGCGCTCGGAGAACGCGGCGGACCTGGCCTGGAAGAAGACGTCCTGGGCGCCGCGGAAGCGGGCCCACAGCTCCTCCTCCGCGTCCCGCTGGGCGCGGCCGGCGGCCTTCCACTGGGTCATCAGGTCGCGGTAGGCGGCGGCCGTCGGGCCCCACTCGGTGGAGCCGGACAGCGCCTCGGCCTCGGCGACCAGCTTCTCCTTGACCGAACGGGCCGATTCGCGCTCCGAGTCGAGCGCCGCGAAGTGCGCCTTGCGGTGCTTGGAGAAGACCGAGCGGGCGTGCGAGAAGCGGTGCCACAGCTCGTCGTCGCTCTTGCGGTCCAGCCGCGGCAGCGCCTTCCAGTTGTCGACCAGGGCGCGCAGCCGGTCCCCGGCCTCCCGCCACTGGTCGGACTCGGCGAGCTGCTCGGCCTCGGCGACCAGCGCCTCCTTGGCGGCGCGGGTCTCCTCCTGGGCCTTGGCCCGGGCGGCCTTGCGCTCGCTCTGCCGGGTCTCGATCTCGCCGGCCAGGGTGTCCAGGCGGGCGGCGAGCCCGGCCAGGTCGCCGACCGCGTGCGCCTCGGCGACCTGGGCGCGCAGGTGCTCCAGCGCGGCCTGCGCCTCCTTGGCGGCCAGGTCGGTCTTGCGCACCCGGTGCTCCAGGAGGGCGGTCTCCGCCTCCAGGCCCTGGAACTTGCGCTCG
Source organism: Kitasatospora sp. NPDC088783 (assembly GCF_044750705.1). NCBI lineage: Bacteria > Bacillati > Actinomycetota > Actinomycetes > Kitasatosporales > Streptomycetaceae > Kitasatospora > Kitasatospora sp. NPDC088783. The sequence continues at coordinate 108,860 of NZ_JBIVKJ010000012.1, read as the reverse complement.
AAGTAGGCGAGGGCCTCCTCGGGGGAGCCGGCCTGCCAGGAGCCGACCTGGCGTTCGCCGTCGGCCGTCCTCACGTAGACGTTCCCCTGCTCGTCGACACGGCCCCACGGGTCGCTGCTCACAGCGCCTCCTCCACATGACGCCACGCCCACGGGCGGGAGCGTCGTCCACAGTTGATGTGCGGCGGACCGATGGAGCCCGCCGTCCCGAGCCGCCGTTGTTCTCGCGCCGAGGGTGACGGCCGACGGTCTGGGCACCCTATACAACAGCAACATAGGCGACCAGCGCCGGTGCTGTCCGCATCCGGCGCCGGTCGATTTTCGCGGCGGGTCAGCCCTTCGCGGCGGTGATGCTGGTGATGTTGACCGGAGTGGCGGGCGCGCCGTCGCCACCGCCGCCCTGGACACCGGCGTCGGCGATCTTCTGCAGCACGTCCAGGCCGCCGGTGATCTTGCCGAACGGGGTGTAGCTGGGGGGCAGTTGGGTGTCCTTGTAGACCAGGAAGAACTGGCTGCCGTTGGTGTTCGCGCCGGAGTTGGCCATCGCGACGGTGCCCGCCGGGTAGGTCGCGCCGGTGAGGTTCTCGTCCGCGAACTGGTAGCCCGGGCCGCCCGTTCCGGTGCCGGTCGGGTCGCCGCACTGCAGGACGTAGATGCCCTCCGTGGTCAGGCGGTGGCACTTGGTGCCGTCCCAGAACTGCTGACCGGCCAGGAAGACGAAGGAGTTGACGGTGTGCGGGGCCTTCGCCGCGTCCAGGCTGAAGGTGACCTTGCCGGCCGAGGTGTCCATCGTCGCGGTGTACGCGGCGGCGGTGTCGATCGACATCGCGGGCTCGGTGGCCCACTGCTTGCCGCCGGCGGACGGGGACGGCGCGGCGGAGGCGGCCTTGTCGTCCTTCTTCTTGTCCGAGTCGAACACGCCCGCGGCGACGCTGGAGACGCCGCCGATCACCACGACGGCCAGCACCCCGGCGACGATCGCGTTGCGCTTCCTGCGCTTGGCGGACGCCTCGGCGCGCGCCTGCATCTGGCGCTCGTACTTCTCACGGGCGAGCTGCCGTCGCCGCTGTTCGCTGCTGACCACCGGACGTGTCTCCTGGGATGTGTAGTGGGGGGACTTCGAGCTGGCGTGCACGGATCATCGCACCCGTCGGCGGCCCAGTGTAAGGACCCCGCGCGTCAGGACGGGATCAGCGCGAGATGAGAAAGCCCTGAACGCACCGGACAACCGGTTCGCCCGCGGCCCGGTGCCGCCGGTAGGCTGCGGGGGAAAAGCAGACCGCCACCGCATGAACGAAGGACTCGCGTGTTCGTCGCCGGATTCCCCGCCGGGGCCTGGGGCACCAACTGCTACCTGGTCGCACCCGCCGCCGGCGAGGAGTGCGTGATCGTCGACCCGGGCCACGAAGCGGCCGACGGCGTCGAGGAGTTGATCCGCGAGCACCGGCTCAAGCCGGTCGCGGTGCTGCTCACCCACGGACACATCGACCACGTCGCCTCGGTGGTCCCGGTCTGCGGCGCGCAGGGCGTACCGGCCTGGATCCACCCCGAGGACCGCTACATGCTGGCGGACCCGGAGAAGGCGCTCGGGCGCTCGCTCGGGCAGCAGCTGATGGGCTCGATCACCGTCGGGGAGCCGGACGACGTCCGCGAGTTGACCGACGGCGGCGTGCTGGAACTCGCCGGGCTCCACCTCACCGTCGACCACGCCCCCGGCCATACCGGGGGGTCGGTGACGTTCAGGACGCCCGCCGCACCGGACGTCCCGCCGGTGCTCTTCTCGGGCGACCTGCTGTTCGCCGGCTCCATCGGGCGTACCGACCTCCCGGGCGGAGACAGCGCGGCGATCATGCGCTCGCTGGCCCGGGTGTGCCTGCCCCTCGACGACGCGACCGTGGTGCTCTCCGGCCACGGCTCCCAGACCACCATCGGCCGAGAGCGCGCCACCAACCCCTACCTCCAGCAGGCGGGCGGTGCGTTCGGCGCGCCGGCCTTCCCGCGACGAGGAATGTGACGGAAGAGAAGTTGAGCACCTTCACCGCCCCCAAGGGCACCTACGACCTGCTGCCGCCCACCTCGGCGACCTTCCTGGCGATCCGCGAGGCGATCGCCGCCCCCGCCCGGCGGGCCGGGTACGGCTACATCGAGACCCCGGTCTTCGAGGACGTGAAGCTCTTCTCCCGCGGTGTCGGGGAGTCCACCGACATCGTCACCAAGGAGATGTACAACCTGACCACCCGGGGCGGCGACGAGCTCGCGCTGCGCCCCGAGGGCACCGCCTCGGTGCTGCGCGCCGCCCTCCAGGCCAACCTGCACAAGCAGGGCAACCTGCCGGTCAAGCTCTGGTACTCCGGCAACTACTACCGCTACGAGCGGATGCAGAAGGGCCGCTACCGGCAGTTCTCGCAGGTCGGCGCGGAGGCGATCGGCGCCGAGGACCCGGCCCTGGACGCCGAGTTGATCATCCTGGCCGACGACGCCTTCCGCTCGCTCGGCCTGTCGGACTACGCGCTGCTGCTCAACAGCCTCGGTGACAGGCAGTGCCGCCCGGTCTACCGCGCCGCGCTGATCGCGTTCCTGTCCGGCCTCGACCTGGACGAGGAGACCCGCCGCCGCGCGGAGATCAACCCGCTGCGGGTGCTGGACGACAAGCGCGAGGCGGTGCAGGCCCAGCTCGCCGACGCCCCGATGCTGCGGGACTTCCTCTGCGAGGACTGCAAGGCGTACGACGAGAAGGTCCGCGACCTGCTCACCCGCGCGGGCGTCGCGTTCACCGACGACCCCAAGCTGGTCCGCGGCCTGGACTACTACACCCGCACCACCTTCGAGTTCGTGCACAACGGCCTCGGCGCCCAGTCCGCGATCGGCGGCGGCGGCCGGTACGACGGCCTGTCCGAGATGATCGGCGGCCCGGCGCTGCCCTCGGTCGGCTGGGCCCTCGGCGTGGACCGCACCTTCCTGGCGCTGGAGGCCGAGGGCGTCGCCCTCGACCTGCCGGCCGGCACCGAGGTGTACGCCGTCGCGCTCAGCGAGGAGGCGAAGACCGTCCTGTTCGCCACCGCGGTCGAGCTGCGCCGCGCCGGGGTGGCCACCGACCTCGCGTTCGGTGTCAAGGGCATCAAGAACGCCATGAAGTCCGCCGACCGGTCGGGTGCGCGCTACGCCCTGATCGCGGGCGACCGGGACCTCGCCGAGGGCGTGGTCCAGCTCAAGGACATGGAGTCCGGCGAGCAGACCCCCGTCGCCCTGGCGGCGCTCGTCACCACCCTGAAGGAGAAGCAGCTGTGATCCGCACGCACGACGCGGGCACGCTCCGCGCGGAGCACGCCGGCACCACCGTCACCCTGGCCGGCTGGGTGGCCCGCCGCCGTGACCACGGCGGCGTGGCCTTCATCGACCTGCGGGACGCCTCGGGCACCGTGCAGGTCGTGGTCCGCGACCTGGAGTCGGTGCACGGGCTGCGGTCCGAGTACTGCGTGAAGGTGACCGGCGAGGTCCGGGTCCGCCCCGAGGGCAACGAGAACCCGGACATCCCGACCGGCGCGGTCGAGGTCGTCGTGGAGTCCATCGAGGTGCTGTCCGAGGCCGCGCCGCTGCCGTTCCAGGTCGCCGAGTACGAGCCCGGCTCGGTCAACGAGGAGGTGCGGCTGCGCTACCGCTACCTCGACCTGCGCCGCGAGGGCCCGGCCCGCGCGCTGCGGCTGCGCTCGAAGGTCAACCACATCATCCGCACGGTGATGGAGGAGAACGACTACCTCGACATCGAGACCCCGTACCTGACCCGCTCCACCCCCGAGGGCGCCCGCGACTTCCTCGTCCCGGTCCGCCTCCAGCCGGGCCACTGGTACGCCCTGCCGCAGTCGCCGCAGCTGTTCAAGCAGCTGCTGATGGTGGCCGGCATGGAGCGCTACTACCAGATCGCCCGCTGCTTCCGCGACGAGGACTTCCGCGCCGACCGGCAGCCCGAGTTCACCCAGCTCGACGTCGAGGCGTCCTTCGTCGACCAGGAGGACGTGCTGGCCCTCGGCGAGAAGATCGTCGGCCGGATCTGGAAGGAGGTGCACGGGTACGAGATCCCGAACCCGCTGCCCCGCCTGACCTACGCCGACGCGATGGCGCGCTACGGCTCCGACAAGCCGGACGTCCGCTTCGGCCAGGAGCTCACCGACCTGACCGCGTACTTCAAGGGCACCGAGTTCCGGGTCTTCCAGGCCCCGTACGTCGGCGCGGTCGTGATGCCCGGCGGCGCCTCGCAGCCCCGCAAGCAGCTCGACGCCTGGCAGGACTGGGCCAAGGCCCGCGGCGCCCGCGGCCTCGCGTACGTCCTGGTGGACGCCGAGACCGGCGAGCTGCGCGGCCCGGTCGCCAAGAACCTGTCCGAGGAGCACCTGGCCGGCCTGGCCGCCGCCGCGGGCGCCAAGCCCGGCGACGCGGTGTTCTTCGCGGCCGGCAAGAAGACCCCCTCGCAGGAGCTGCTCGGCGCCGCCCGCCTGGAGATCGGCCGCCGCTGCCAGCTGATCGACGAGTCGCAGTGGGCCTTCCTCTGGGTCGTGGACTTCCCGATGTTCGAGCCGATCGAGGACGACAAGGGCGAGTTCCAGGGCTGGCACGCCGTGCACCACCCCTTCACCGCGCCGACCGCCGAGTCGCTGGCCACCTTCGACACCGACCCGGGCAGCGCGCTCTCCAACGCCTACGACCTGGTGCTCAACGGCTCGGAGCTGGGCGGCGGTTCGATCCGCATCCACCAGCGGGACGTGCAGAAGCGGGCGTTCGACGCGATCGGCCTGTCCGAGGAGGAGGCCGCCGCGCAGTTCGGCTTCCTGCTGGACGCCTTCAACTACGGCCCGCCGCCGCACGGCGGCATCGCGCTCGGCCTGGACCGCGTGGTCACCCTGCTGGGCGGCTACGACACCATCCGGGACGTCATCGCCTTCCCGAAGACCTCCACCGGCGGCGACCCGCTGACCGGCGCCCCCACCCCCATCACTCCGGCCCAGCGCCGCGAGGCCGGGGTGGACGCCCAGCCCAAGGCCAAGGACAACGCCAAGGACGCCGCCAAGGCCGGTGCCGGGAGCGAGGCCGAGCCCACCGCCTGACCCCCCGCCCCCGGGCGCCCCGCCGAGTTCTGACGGGGCATCACGGAGATCACGATTCGTCCCGGCCCCGGCCGGTGCGCGCCCACCAGGAGTAGGCTGCCACCGCCCGGGGCCGGACCGCTGCCCAACGGGGTGCAGGGCGCACGAGGGATCAAGGATGACCGTACGCACCAGAGTTGAACTCCCCACCGACACCGCCGAGACCCGGCGGGTGCACATGGCGGCCTTCCCAGGCCCCGAAGAGGCGGACCTGGTGGACGCGCTGCGCCGCGACGCCGCCTGGCTGCCCGCCCTGTCCCTGGTCGCGGTGGACGAGCGCGAGGTCGTCATCGGCCACGCCCTGCTCACCCGGCTGCGGATCGGCAACGGCCGGGGCCTGGCCCTCGCGCCCGTCGCGGTCGCCCCCGAGTGGCAGCGCAAGGGCGTCGGCACCGCCGTGGTGCGGGCCGCGCTGGCCGCCGCCGCCGAGGCCGGCGAGCGGGTCGTGGTGGTGCTCGGCGACCCGGGCTACTACGGCCGGTTCGGCTTCGCGCCCGCCTCCGGGCACCGCATCACCGGGCCCTTCGACGTCCCCGACGGGCACTTCCAGGCCCTGCCGCTGCCCGGCGCCGACGGCGTCCCGCACGGGGTGTGCCGCTACCCCGCGCCGTTCGTCGAGGTCTGAGCACCCGCCGCCGGGGCCGACCGGCCGCCACCGGTCGCCCGGAACTGCACCTCCAGGTGCAGCCGGCAGGACTCCGCGAACGCCGCCATGGCCGGCGTCTCCGCCCGCCCCGGCGCCCGGAACAGCCCCACCAGGCTCGGCCCCAGCCCGCGCACCGGCAGGCAGCGCACGTCCGGGCGGCTCGCCCAGCGGCCCACCGCGCGCGGCGCGAACCCCACCCCCTGCCCGCAGGCCACCGCGGCCATCCACTCGTCCGCGTTGTGCGCCACCGCCCCGATCCGCACCGGCCGCCCGCCGCGCTCCGGCGCGCCCAGCCAGTACTCCCGCCACACCCCGGCCTGCTCCGGGATCGCCACGAACGGCTCGTCCCACAGCTCCGCCGCGTCCAGCGCGGTCCGGGCCGCCAGCCGGTGGTCGGCCGCCAGCACCGCCCAGCGCTCCTCGGTGCCCAGCGGCGCGTGCGCGTACCGCTCGGCCATCGACGCCGGGGCGTGCCACAGCGCCAGGTCCAGCTCGCCCGAGGCCAGGCCGGAGGACTCGTCGAACCAGTCGTTCTGCCGCAGCCGCACCCGCCAGCCCGGCATCCGGCGGGTGAAGTCCTTCACCACCGCCCGGCCCAGCAGGTTGATCGTCGGCCCCTCGAAGCCCACCCGCAGCTCCCCGCCGGCCTCCGCCGCCGCCAGCCTGGTCGCCCGCAGCGCCCCCTCCCAGCCCGCCAGCAGCGCCGCGGCCCGCGCCACCAGCTCCGCGCCCGCCGCGGTCGGCGCCACCCCGGTCCGCGAGCGCCGGAACAGCTCCACCCCGAGCTGCCGCTCCAGCGCCCTGACCTGCCTGGTCAGCGTCGGCTGGCTCACCCCCAGCCGGGCCGCGGCCGCGGTCAGCTGGCCCTCCTCGGCGACCACGGTCAGGTAGCGCAGCATCCGGGTGTCCACATCCATGCCCCCAGGTTATGGACCAAGGCATTGGACCCGGGCCCCGGGGGTGCCGCAGAGTGGTCCGGCCTTCCCCGGCGCGCACGGCACCGGCGGCACGGGGGACCGCCGGTGCCCGCCGGGGAGGGGTGCCCGCGGGCCGCCCGAACTGCGGCGGCGCCCGGCGGCCCTTAGCCTGAGGGATCGTCAGCGTCGGCGACCCGGTGAGCGGAGGGCACACCCGTGGCGGCACCCAGCACAGGCAAGGCGGGCAAGGCGGGCAGGGCGGGCAGCAGCACAGGCAAGGCGGGCGGCGCGGGCAAGGCGGGCGGCGCGGGCAAGGCGGGCAAGAAGCCCGGCCGGGCCGAGCGGATGCCCAGGAAGCTCTACGAGGACGAACTGCTCCGCCTCCAGCGCGAACTGGTCATGCTCCAGGAGTGGGTGCGCACCGAGGGCGTCCGGATGGTGGTCGTCTTCGAGGGCCGGGACGCGGCCGGCAAGGGCGGCGCGATCAAGCGCGTCACCGAGTACCTCAACCCCCGGATCGCCCGGGTGGTCGCCCTGCCCGCCCCCACCGAGCGCCAGCGCGGCCAGTGGTACTTCCAGCGCTACGTCGAACAGCTCCCGGCGGCCGGCGAGATGGTGCTGTTCGACCGCTCCTGGTACAACCGGGCGGGCGTCGAGAAGGTGATGGGCTTCTGCACCGACGAGGAGTACTGGCAGTTCCTGCACCAGTGCCCCACCTTCGAGCGGATGCTGGTCGAGGCCGGCATCCTGCTGCGCAAGTACTGGTTCTCGGTCAGCGACGTCGAGCAGGAGCGCCGCTTCCGCGACCGGCTCCACGACCCGATGCGGCAGTGGAAGCTCTCCCCGATGGACGTCGAGTCCATCACCCGGTGGGAGGACTACTCGCGGGCCAAGGACGAGATGTTCGTCTACACCGACATCCCCGAGTCGCCCTGGAACGTGGTCGAGAGCGACGACAAGCGCCGCGCCCGGATCAACATGATCGCCCACCTGCTGTCCACCGTCCCGTACCACGAGGTGGTCAAGCCCGCCGTCGCCCTGCCGCCCCGCCCCGGGACGCGCGGCTACCAGCGGCCGCCGCGGGACCTCCAGAAGTACGTCTTCGACCACGCCGCGACGGTGCTGGCGCAGGCCGGGAAGTAGGGTCGAGCAATGGCGAAGTACTTCGACGTGCACCCCGAGACGCCCCAGCCGCGCACCATCGGCACCGTGGTGGCGAGCCTCCGGGACGGCGCCCTCATCGCGTACCCCACCGACTCCTGTTTCGCCCTCGGCTGTCGCCTCGACAACCGGGAGGCCCTGGACCGGATCCGCACCATCCGGCGGCTCGACGACCGCCACCACTTCACCCTGATGTGCCAGGACTTCGCCCAGCTGGGCAAGTTCGCCCAGCTCGACAACAACGTCTTCCGCGCCGTCAAGGCGGCGACGCCCGGCAGCTACACCTTCATCCTCCCCGCCACCAAGGAGGTGCCGCGCCGGCTGCTGCACCCGAAGAAGAAGACCGTCGGCGTCCGCATCCCCGACCACGCCGTCACCCAGGCGCTGCTGGCCGAACTCGGCGAACCCATGGTCTCCAGCACCCTGCTGCTGCCCGGCGAGGAGGAGCCGATGACGCAGGGCTGGGAGATCAAGGAGCGCCTCGACCACGTGCTGGACGCGGTGGTCGACTCCGGCGACTGCGGGACGGTGCCGACGACGGTCGTCGACTTCTCCGACGGGGTGCCGGAGATCGTCCGCCACGGGGCCGGGGACCCGGAGCGCTTCGAGTAGCCGGAGCCGGAGCCGGAGCCGGAGCCGGAGCCGGGCCCCGGCCGGGGCGGGCTGTCGGAGCGGTCGCATAGGCTCGGGGCGTGGACGAGCCCGACCTTTTCACCCATGCCGCCGAGGAACGCCAGAGCGCCGAGCCGGGGCGCGCCCCGCTCGCGGTGCGGATGCGGCCGCGGACGCTGGACGAGGTGGCCGGGCAGCGGCAGCTGCTCAAGGAGGGCTCGCCGCTGCGCCGGCTGGTCGCCGGGTCGCGCGGCCCGGCGGCCACCAGCTCGGTGATCCTGTGGGGGCCGCCCGGCACCGGCAAGACCACGCTGGCGCACGTGATCAGCCAGGCGGTGGAGGGCCGGTTCGTCGAGCTCTCGGCGATCACGCACGGCGTCAAGGAGGTCCGGGCGGTGATCGAGGGCGCCCGGCGGGCGGTCGGGATGAGCGGCCGGGAGACGGTGCTGTTCCTGGACGAGATCCACCGCTTCTCCAAGGCCCAGCAGGACTCGCTGCTGCCCGCCGTGGAGAACCGCTGGGTCACCCTGATCGCCGCGACCACCGAGAACCCGTACTTCTCGGTCATCTCCCCGCTGCTGTCGCGGAGCCTGCTGCTCACCCTGGAGTCCCTCACCGACGAGGACGTCCGCACCCTGCTGCGCCGCGCCACCACCGACGAGCGGGGCCTGGGCGGCAGCGTGGAGCTGAGCGCGGAGGCCGAGGACCACCTGGTGCGGCTGGCCGGGGGCGACGCCCGGCGGGCGCTGACCACGCTGGAGGCGGCGGCCGGGGCGGTGCTGGAGCAGGGCGGGAAGCTGCTGACCCTGGCGGCGACCGAGACGGCGGTCAACCAGGCCGCGGTGCGCTACGACCGGGACGGCGACCAGCACTACGACGTGGCGAGCGCGCTGATCAAGTCGATCCGCGGCAGCGACGTGGACGCCACCCTGCACTACCTGGCCCGGATGATCGAGGCCGGGGAGGACCCGCGCTTCATCGCCCGCCGCCTGATGATCTCCGCCAGCGAGGACGTCGGCCTGGCCGACCCGACCGCGCTGTCCACCGCGGTGGCCGCCGCCCAGGCGGTCGCGCTGATCGGCTTCCCGGAGGCCCGGATCATCCTCTCCCAGGCGGCGATCGCGCTGGCCCTGGCGCCCAAGTCGAACGCCGCGTACCTGGCCATCGACGCCGCCCTGGCCGACGTCCGGCAGGGCCTGGCCGGCGCGGTGCCCGCGCACCTGCGGGACGCGCACTACGGCGGGGCGAAGAAGCTCGGGCACGGCAAGGGGTACCAGTACCCGCACGACCTGCCGGAGGGCATCGCCGCGCAGCAGTACGCGCCGGACGAGGTGCACGGCAAGGAGTACTACCGGCCGACCAGGCGGGGCGGCGAGGCCCGGTACGCGGACATCGCGGAGTGGACCAGGGCCCGGCTCAAGGGGGAGTGACCGTCCCGTATAGTAGGGGGGTGTGTCCCGGGCCCGGGGTTCCGCGAGGAGCGACCGGCCGCACCAGCGGGGCACCGAACCGGGGCCTCCCGCGAGGGAGTTCCCCCAGGAGCGGCGTGCACCGGCCTTCGGTGTCGCGGGCCTCCCACCACCCTTCCCGGTCGTGGGTGCCCCGTGTGCAAGCACATAGTGCCCGGTCGCGGAGAGCGGCTGACCGTCCGGCAACGGGCGGTTTTTCTCCGGGCCGCGAGAAGCGTCCTCCGTCAACACCTGGTGACAGCCGTATCTGAACAGGAAAAGGAAACATGGCGAACCAGAAGCGCCCCAAGGTCAAGATCGCCCGTGCTCTCGGCGTTCCGCTGACCCCGAAGTCCGTCAAGTACTTCGAGGCCCGCCCGTACCCGCCCGGCCAGCACGGCCGCGGCCGCAAGCAGAACTCTGACTACAAGGTCCGTCTGACCGAGAAGCAGCGTCTGCGCGCGCAGTACGACCTCAGCGAGAAGCAGATGGCGCGTGCCTTCGAGGCCGCCAAGAAGGTCGAGGGCAAGACCGGTGAGGCGCTCGTCGCCCTGCTGGAGGTCCGCCTCGACTCCCTGGTCCTGCGTTCGGGCATCGCCCGCACCATCTACCAGGCCCGCCAGATGGTCGTGCACGGTCACATCGAGGTCAACGGCTCGAAGGTCAACAAGCCGTCGTTCCAGATGAAGCCGGGCTACGTCGTCACGGTGAAGGAGAAGTCCAAGGAGAAGGTCCCCTTCCAGGTGGCTCGTGAGGGCGGCAACGCCGGCGAGGGCCAGACCCCGAAGTACCTCGAGGTCAACCTGAAGGCCCTGGCCTTCCGCCTGGACCGCGCGCCGCAGCGCCGCGAGGTTCCGGTCGTCTGCGACGAGCAGCTCGTCGTCGAGTACTACTCGCGCTGACCCGCGAGCGGAACGCCCCCCCCGGTCCTCGGACCGCGGGGGCGTTTCCCGTTCCCCGGGGCCGTCCGCCGCGGGCGGGTCGAGGGCGCGGCGGACGGCGGCGTCCAGGTCGAGCCGGGAGCCGAGCCGGAAGGCCGCCGCGTACTCCTCGCCGCCGAGGCCGGCCCGGGCGCGCCGCTCGCACTCCAGGTGCGGGCCGTTGAAGGAGCGGGAGCCGAAGAACGGGGTGCCGACGGCCCGCCAGAGCCGGTGCGCGGCGCCCTGCAGGACCCGGGCCTCGCGCAGGTCGGCGTCCGCGCCCTCGGTGGCCAGCAGGGCCAGCAGGTCCATCGCCAGCACGATGCCCAGCAGGTCGCGGAACAGGTGGTTGAGCCGCATCGACTCGCGGGCCAGGGTCCGGGCCGTCCGCAGGTCGCCGGCCTGCCGCCGGGCGAAGGCCATCGCGTACAGGCAGTAGCCGTACGCCCACTGCTCGCCGTGCTCCTCGCAGGTCTCCCGGAGCCGTTCGATCCCGGCCCGGCCGCCCTCCTCGTCGCCCTGGAACAGCCGGGCGAGGGCGAGTTCGAACCTGGCCATCAGGACGTTGGAGTTGAGCTCGCCGAGGGTGTCGTAGTGCCACAGCGCCTCCTCGAACAGCTCGGCGGCGCGGGCCGGGTCGTCGCCGATCAGGGCGGCGCAGCCCTGCCGGTGGACGGCGTAGGCCAGCGCCCGGTCGTCGCCGGTGTCCTGGGCCTGGCGGCGGCACTCCTCCAGGGCGGGGCGGGCCCGGTCCAGGTCGCCCTGGAGGGTGGCGAGGTAGCCGGTGACCCAGAGCGCCTTGGCCCGGGCGTCGGTGGGTTCGGGGGCCAGCGCGAGGGCCCGGTCGAGCCAGTGCCGGCCCTCGCCGAGGTGGCCGGTGCCGACCCAGAAGTACCAGAGCGTGCCGGCCAGCACGAGGGCGAGCTGCTCCTCGCCGGGTTCGGCGAGCGAGAACTCCAGCGCGGCGCGCAGGTTGGGGTGGGCGAGCCGGGTGCGGTCGGCGGTCTCGGCCTGCCGGGGGCCGAACCACTCGACCTCGCCCCAGGTGGCGACGCCGAGGTACCAGTCGCGGTGGCGGCGGCGCAGCCGGGGGCCGTCGCCGCCGGCCCGCAGCCAGTGCGCGCCGTACTCGCGCAGGGTGTCGAGCATCCGGAAGCGGACGGCGCCGTCGCCGTCGAGGCGCTCCAGGACGGACTTGTCGACCAGCGAGTCGACCAGCCCGAGCACGTCGTCCGGCTCCAGGCCGCGCCCGGCGCAGACGTACTCGACGGCGTCCAGGTCGAAGCCGGCGGCGAAGACCGAGAGGCGGGCCCAGAGTAAACGTTCCTGCATGGTGCAGAGTTCGTGGCTCCAGCCGATCGCGGTGCGCAGCGTGCGGTGCCGGGGCGGGGCCGTCCGGGCGCCGCCGGTGAGCACCCGGAAGCGGTCGTCCAGCCGGGCCGCCAACTGCTCGACGGAGAGCGCGCGCAGCCGCCCGGCGGCCAGCTCCAGGGCCAGCGGGATGCCGTCCAGCCGGCGGCAGAGCAGGGCCACCCCGGCCCGGTTGCCGGCCTCCAGCCGGAAGCCCGGCCGGACGGCCGCCGCGCGGTCGGCGAACAGCAGCATCGCCTCCGGGTCCGGCCCGCCGCCGGCCCCGCCGTCGGCCGCCGCCTCGTACGCCAGCGGGGCCAGCGGCAGCAGGTGCTCGCCCGCGGTGCGCAGCGACTGCCGGGAGGTGGCGAGCACCCGCAGGCCGGGCGCGGCGCGCAGCAGGGCGTCCGCCAGCTCGGCGCAGGCGTCGACCAGGTGTTCGCAGCCGTCCAGCACCAACAGGGCCCGGCGGTCGGCGAGTTGCTCGACCAGCACGTCCAGCGGCGGGCGGGCGGTGTGGTCGGTCAGGTGCAGCGCCTCCAGCACGGCGTGGCCGAGCAGCAGCGGGTCCTGCACGGGGGCGAGCTCGGCGAGGTGCGCGCCGTCCGGGAAGCCGTCGGCCAGCCGGGCGGCGGCGCGCAGCGCGAGGCGGGACTTGCCGACGCCGCCCGGGCCGGTCACCGTGACCAGCCGGGCCCGGGCCAGCAGGGCGGACAGCTCGTCGAGTTCGGCGGCCCGGCCGACGAAGCTGGTGACCTCGGCCGGCAGCCGGCCCGCCGCCGTGCTCGCCATGGACGCCCCCGCCGCTAGGAAACCCGGAACCCGCCGACCCGCGTTCCGCGAGCCAAACCCCCAACGAGGTGACCTGACGGTAGGTTACGCGCCGGATCCGCCGGTCCGGCCGGGCCGGGGCGGGCCCGCCGGCGGATATACCGGTCGGGGAACGAGCCGCTGTCACGGTAGGGTTCGGTACGAGTTGCACACGTGGGGAATCACTGCCGAGGGAGCGCGCGAAGGTGTCCGTGGGAGAGCTGGCCGGGCTGCTGGTGGCCGTCTTCTGGGCGGTCCTGGTCACCCTGCTCGCCGTGGTGCTGGTGCGGCTGTCCAAGGTGCTGCGGGAGGCCACCGGGTTGGTCTCCGCCGTCACCGAGCAGGCCGTGCCGCTGCTGCGGGACGCGAGCAGCGCCGTGCACAGCGCGCAGGAGCAGCTGGAGCGGGTGGACGAGATCACCGCCAACGTGCAGGACGCGGCGGCCGACGCCAAGGCGCTGTCGTCCACCGTGGCCGCCACGCTGGGCGGGCCGCTGGTGAAGGTGGCCGCGTTCAGCTACGGCGTCCGCAAGGCCGTCTCCCGGCAGCAGGCCGGGCCCGGCGCGGTGCCGCAGCAGGCGGGTGAGCGCGAGGAGTTGGCCCGGCTGATCCGGGCCGAGGTGCGGGCCGCGACGGCGCCGCGCGGCGGGCTGCTGGCCCGGGTCCGCCGGGCCGTGAGGGGCTGACGGCGATGGTGCGCAGGATCTTCTGGATGGCGGTCGGCGCGGGCGCCACCGTCTGGGCCATGAACAAGGCCAACGAGGCGGTGCACCGCCTCACCCCGGACTCGCTGTCCGGTACCGCCGCCCGCGGCGCGCTCCACCTCGGCGACGCGGCCAAGCGCTTCGCCCGGGACGTCCGGGCCGGCATGGACGAGCGCGAGCGCGAGCTGCGCGCGGACCTCGGCCTGGACGGCACGGCGGTCGTCGAGCCGCCCCGCCGCCGGGCGCTGGGCGGGTCGGCCGCCGCCGACGACGGGGCCCGAGCTATCTCGGCGGCCCCGGGCTCCCCGGCCGCCGCCCTGCCCCCGTCGTCGCGCGCACCGCGCCGCACCACCCCCCAGACCCTCGTTGCCAAGCCCCGCCAGCGCGAGCTGCCGGGCCGCACGACCGATCGGAAGGACCCCCACTGATGGAGTCGGCAGAGATCCGCCGCCGCTGGCTGCGCTTCTTCGAGGAGCGCGGCCACACCGTCGTACCGTCGGCCTCGCTGGTCGCCGACGACCCCACCCTGCTGCTGGTCAACGCCGGCATGGTGCCCTTCAAGCCGTACTTCCTGGGCGAGGTCAAGCCGCAGTTCTCGCGCGCCACCAGCGTGCAGAAGTGCGTCCGCACGCTGGACATCGAGGAGGTCGGGAAGACCACCCGGCACGGCTCGTTCTTCCAGATGTGCGGCAACTTCTCGTTCGGCGACTACTTCAAGGAAGGCGCGATCACGTTCGCCTGGGAGCTGCTGACCAGCTCGGTGGCGGACGGCGGCTACGGCCTGGACCCGGAGAAGCTCTGGATCACCGTCTACCGGGACGACGACGAGGCCGAGCAGATCTGGCGGGACGTCGTCGGCGTCCCGGCCGAGCGGATCCAGCGCCTGGGCATGAAGGACAACTTCTGGTCGATGGGCGTCCCCGGCCCGTGCGGCCCGTGCTCGGAGATCAACTACGACCGCGGCCCCGCGTACGGCGAGGAGGGCGGCCCGGCGGTCAACGGCGAGCGCTACCTGGAGATCTGGAACCTGGTCTTCATGCAGTACGAGCGCGGCCACGGCGACGGCAAGGACGGCTTCGAGATCCTCGGCGACCTGCCGAGCAAGAACATCGACACCGGCCTCGGCCTGGAGCGCCTCGCCGCCGTCCTGCAGGGCGTCGACAACCTGTTCGAGATCGACACCAGCCGGATGATCCTCGACCGCGCCGCCGAGCTCACCGGCCACGCCTACGGCGCCGACCACAAGTCGGACGTCTCGCTGCGCGTGGTCACCGACCACTTCCGCACCGCGCTGATGCTGGTCGGCGACGGCGTCACCCCCGGCAACGAGGGCCGCGGCTACGTGCTGCGCCGCATCCTGCGCCGGGCGATCCGCAACATGCGGCTGCTGGGCGCCACCGAGCCGGTCGCCAAGGAGCTGATCGACGTCTCGATCAAGGCGATGGCCCCGCAGTACCCGGAGCTGGAGAGCGACCGCAAGCGGATCGAGACGGTCGTCGTGGCCGAGGAGAACGCCTTCCTGCAGACCCTGCGCTCCGGCACCAGCCTGCTGGACGCCGCGGTCACCGAGACCAGGCAGTCCGGCGGCGCGGTGCTCTCCGGCGAGCAGGCGTTCAAGCTGCACGACACCTACGGCTTCCCGATCGACCTCACCCTGGAGATGGCCGAGGAGCAGGGCCTCCAGGTCGACGAAGCGGGCTTCCGCCGCCTGATGCAGGAGCAGCGCGACCGCGCCAAGGCCGACGCCAAGGCCAAGAAGATGGGCCACGCCGACGTCGCCGCGTACCGCGAGGTCGCCGACAAGGCGGGCGCGTCCGTCTTCACCGGCTACAGCCGCACCGAGGGCGAGGCCACCGTGGTCGGCCTGCTGGTGGACGGCGTCCCGTCGCCGGCCGCCACCGAGGGCGACGAGGTCGAGCTGATCCTCGACCGCACCCCGTTCTACGCCGAGGGCGGCGGCCAGCTCGCCGACCACGGCCGCATCCGGCTCGACTCCGGCGCGGTGGTCGAGGTCCGGGACGTGCAGCAGCCGGTGCCCGGCGTGATCGTGCACTCCGGCGGGGTGCTGTTCGGCGAGGTGGTGCTCGGCGCGTCCGCGTACGCCACCATCGACACCGACCGCCGCCGGGCCGTCTCGCGCGCCCACTCGGCCACCCACCTGACCCACCAGGCGCTGCGCGACGCGCTCGGCCCGACCGCCGCCCAGGCCGGTTCGGAGAACGCGCCGGGCCGCTTCCGGTTCGACTTCGGCTCGCCGGCCGCCGTCCCCGGCTCGGTGCTGACCGACGTCGAGCAGAAGATCAACGAGGTGCTGGTCCGCGAACTCGACGTCACCGCCGAGGTGATGACGATGGACCAGGCCCGCAAGCAGGGCGCCATCGCGATGTTCGGCGAGAAGTACGGCGACTCGGTCCGGGTGGTCACCATCGGCGACTTCTCCAAGGAGCTGTGCGGCGGTACCCACGTCGGCAACACCGCCCAGCTGGGCCTGGTGAAGCTGCTCGGCGAGTCCTCGATCGGCTCCGGCGTGCGCCGGGTGGAGGCGCTGGTCGGCGTCGACGCGTACCGGTTCCTGGCCCGCGAGCACACCGTGGTCTCCCAGCTGACCGAGCTGGTCAAGGGCCGCCCGGAGGAGCTGCCGGAGAAGATCTCCGGGATGCTCACCAAGCTCAAGGACGCCGAGAAGGAGATCGAGAAGTTCCGCGCGGAGAAGGTCCTGCAGGCCGCCGCGGGCCTCGCCGAGGGCGCCGAGGACGTCCGGGGCGTGGCCCTGGTCGCCGCCCGGGTCGGTGACGGCACCGGCGCGGACGAGCTGCGCAAGCTGGTGCTGGACGTCCGGGCCCGGCTCGGCAACCGCCCGGCCGTGGTCGCCGCGTTCACCGTCGCGGGCGGCCGCCCGCTGACCGTGATCGCCACCAACGAGGACGCCCGGGCGCGCGGCATCAAGGCCGGCGAGCTGGTCCGGGCCGCGGCCAAGACCCTCGGCGGCGGCGGTGGCGGCAAGGACGACGTGGCGCAGGGCGGCGGCACGAACCCGGCCGCCGTCGCGGACGCCGTCGCGGCCGTGCGGGCGCTGGTGGCCGAGCGCGCGTGAGCGAGGAACACCCCGTGGAGGAGAAGGTCTTCCGGCGCGGCCGGCGGATCGCCGTCGACGTGGGCGACGCCCGGATCGGGGTCGCGGTCTGCGACCCCGACGGGCTGATCGCCACCCCGGTGGAGACCGTCCCCGCCGGGGGCCGCTCGCAGGCCCGCCTGCGGGCGATCGCGGAGGAGTACGAGGCCATCGAGGTGGTGGTCGGCCTGCCGCGCTCGCTGAACGGCAAGGAGGGCCCGGCCGCCGCCAAGGTCCGCGAGTACGCGGGCCGGCTGGCCGGCCTGCTGTACCCGGTCGGGGTGCGGCTGGTGGACGAGCGGATGACCACCGTCACCGCCGCCGCCGGGCTGCGCGCCTCCGGGCGGTCGGCCAAGAAGGGCCGCTCGGTGATCGATCAGGCCGCCGCCGTGGTGATCCTGCAGTCGGCCCTTGAGACCGAACGGGTGAGCGGGCGCGCGCCCGGCGAGAGTGTCGAGCCGGTGGTCTGACCGGTACGGGTTAGCTTCCCGGTCGAGGGGCCCGTGCGGACGCGCGTCCGCACGGGCCCCTGGCGTCGCGCGGGGGCGGAGGCCGCCCGGCCGCGGCGCCAGGACGCCGCCCGCCGCCGGAAGGCCCGCCGTGACCGACCCGTACACCGCGCCCGGACTCACCCCCGGCCACCTCGGCGCCCCCGTGCTGGAGCCCGAGGGCGCCCCGCCCGGCCTGCCGTACGGCGTCGAACCGCCCGACCCGGACCAGCTGCGCACCCGCGCCGCGTGCTGCCTGAGCGTCGCCGGGCTGCTCGGCGTGGCGATGGCCGCCGCGCTCGCGCTGTTCGTGCTCTGGCCCGAGGGCGAGCAGCCCGCCCCCGACTACCCCGGCGGCGGCACCGGGCAGGTCCAGGTCTCGGTCGCGCAGGGCGCCAGCATCACCCAGATCGGCAAGACCCTGACCGCCAAGCACGTGGTCGCCTCCACCCGGGCCTTCACCGAGGCCGCGGCCAAGAGCCCGGCCGGCGACAACATCCACCCCGGGACCTACACACTCAAGGAGAAGATGTCGGCGGTCTCGGCACTCAACGTGCTGCTCGACCCGTCCAACGCCAACGCCCTGACCATCCCCGAGGGCTGGCGCTCCACCCAGGTCTTCGCCGCGATCGACACCCGGCTCGGCCTGGAACCGGGCACCACCGCGGCCGCCGCCGAGCAGCACGCCGCCGAACTCGGCCTCCCCGCCGACGCCGCCGGCCACCTGGAGGGCTACCTCTACCCGGCCACCTACGCCGTGACCGGGGACAGCACTCCGCTCACCCTCCTTCAAGACATGGTCAAGGAGGCCGGCGGCAACCTCGACGGCCCCGCGGTCGCCGACGCGGCCAGCGCGAACGGCGTCTCCCCGTACGGGCTGCTGGCCGTCGCCAGCCTCGCCCAGGCCGAGGCCGACAACCCCGAGGACATGGCCCGGGTCGCCCGCGTCGTCTACAACCGGCTCGCCAAGAAGATGCCGCTCCAGCTCGACTCCACCATCAACTACGCACTCGGCCGCTCCACCCTCACCACCACCCAGGACGACACCCGGCTCGACTCGCCCTTCAACACCTACGCCCACCCCGGCCTGCCGCCCACCCCCATCGGCAACCCCGGCCGGGACGCGCTGCGGGCCGCCCTGCACCCCGCCGACGGTGACTGGCTGTACTTCGTGACCGTCCGACCCGGGGACACCAGGTTCACCGACAGCGAGGAGCAGCAGCGCAAGAACGTCGACGAGTTCAACGCCTACCGCGCCCAGCACGCCTCGCCCCCGGCCGCCGGGAGCCCCTCCCCGTGAACGACAGCAGGCAGTGACCGTCCTTGGCTACGCTGCGGTACGGTAGCGTCTCCGACCACGGGCTGCGCGGACAGCACGCGGGTTCGACGGACACCCTGGACGCTGTAAGGGGATCGATGACTGATCAGAGCGGGCGCTACGGCTCCCAGGGCGA
Organism: Kitasatospora sp. NPDC088783; assembly: GCF_044750705.1. Classification (NCBI taxonomy): domain Bacteria; kingdom Bacillati; phylum Actinomycetota; class Actinomycetes; order Kitasatosporales; family Streptomycetaceae; genus Kitasatospora; species Kitasatospora sp. NPDC088783. The sequence goes on along the minus strand of NZ_JBIVKJ010000012.1, from coordinate 90,101 downwards.
CCAGCCGTGGTACCCCGGCGAACAGCCACAGCCCCAGGGCCCGTACGGGCAGCCGGACTACCTCCAGCAGTACCCCCAGGGCTACCCGCAGCAGCCGGACGGGTCCTACGGCGAGCAGCAGCAGTTCGTGCAGCAGCAACAGCCCGGGATGCAGCAGGGGTACCCGCAGCAGGGCTACCCGCAGCAGCAGCAGGGCGGCTCCTACGGGGGCCAGCAGCAGTTCGTGCAGCAGCAGGGCGTGCCCCAGGGGTACCCGCAGCAGCAGGGTGGCTCCTACGGCGGGCAGCAGCAGTTCGTGCAGCAGCAGCAACAGCCCGGGATGCAGCCGGGCATGGCGCAGCAGGGCTACCCGCAGCAGCAGATGCCGATGGGGGCCGGCCACCCGCAGCAGCCGGGCATGCCGCAGCAGGGCGTGCAGCAGCAGGGCGTGCAGCCGCAGCAGCAGTTCGGCCAGCGGACGGGCCTGCCGCCGCAGCCGGGGATGCCGCAGCAGGGCACCCCGCCGCACGGTTTCCCGGTCGGCCGACAGGTGCAGCAGCAGTCGCAGCCGGGCATGCCGCAGCCCGGCCACCCGCAGTCCGGCCACCCGCAGCAGCAGGGCGGGCAGCAGCCGCAGCCGCAGCAGGGCCCCGCCGCGCGGGCGGCGCAGCCCCGGTCGGCGGAGGCGGCCGGCGGCCCCGGGCCGGACGGCATCGACTGGGAGGCGGAGGCCGCGGCCCTCGACGACCCGTCGGCCGGCCGCCGGAGCACCGCCGCGCCCGACGAGCGGACCGACGAGGAGCACGGGGACTGGGCCGAGGACGGGTACCTGGACGAGGAGGACGAGGACGCCTCGTTCTTCTCCGGGCAGGACGACTCCCGCGAGGCCGAGCGCAAGCGCAAGGAGAAGGGCAAGAAGTCGGGCCGCCGCAACCGCGGCGCGTGCCTGGTGGTCGCCCTGGTGCTGCTCGGCGGCGTGGGCGGCGCGGGCTGGTGGGGCTACGGCTTCTACCAGGACCACTTCGGCCCGCCGCCGGACTTCAAGGGCGACGGCTCCGGCTCGGTGAACATCACCGTCAAGGAGGGCGCGGCCGGCGAGGCGATCGGCAAGACCCTGCTGGACGCCGGCGTGGTGAAGAGCATCAAGGCGTTCAGCGCCGCGTACGAGAAGGACCCCAAGGGGCGCGGCATCCAGCCGGGCGTCTACACCCTCAGGCACCAGATGTCCGCCGCCGCGGCGCTCAAGGAGCTGGTGGAGTCCAACGGCGGCAACGCGCTGATCATCCCCGAGGGGCTGAAGGCCGCCGACATCTACACCAAGATCGACGGCAAGCTGAAGCTCGCCCCGGGCACCACGGCGAACGTCGCCAAGGACCAGGCCGGCAGCCTGGGCCTGCCCGGCTACGCCAACAACAACCCGGAGGGCTTCCTCTGGCCGACCCGCTACTCGGTCGCCGACGGCATGAAGCCCGAGGAGTTGCTGAAGCAGATGGTGGCCAACGCCGTCCAGAAGTACGGCGACCTCAAGCTGGACGAGGCGGCGCAGAAGATCGGGCTGAAGAACGCGTACGAGGTGGTGACCGAGGCCAGCATCCTGCAGGCCGAGGGCAACAACTCGGAGGACTTCGGCAAGATGGCCCGCGCCATCTCCAACCGCCTGACCACCAACGTCACCCAGCACAAGCTGGGCGTGGACACCACCCTGCAGTACTCGCTGGGCCGCACCAAGCTCACCGAGCAGGAGATCAACGACGGGTCGAACAAGTACAACTCGTACATCAACCCGGGCCTGCCGCCGACCCCGATCAGCAACCCGGGGCAGGAGGCGCTCGACGCCGTGCTCAACCCGACGCCGGGCGACTGGGTGTTCTGGCTGGCCGTCTCGCCGCAGGAGACCAAGTTCGCGGCGACCGGCGCGGAGCACGCCAAGAACACCCAGGAGTGGTGTCTGGCCAAGGGCATGAAGTACGACTCCAAGCACGTCGCCTGCACGTCCTGACCTGCGCGTCCTGACCTGAGCACGACGGGCCGTCCGGTGGGCGATATGGCTTTGCGGGACGGCCGGGTGGTGCGGGTAGCGTGAGGCGGATGGAGACACCGCAGACACCGCACCTGCCCGAGCCGGCCCTGCTGGAGGCCGCCGCCGTCGACGTGGTCCGGGGCGGGCAGTACCTGTTGCGGGACGTGTCGCTGACCGTCCGGGCCGGGGAGCACTGGGCGGTGCTCGGGGCGAACGGGGCCGGCAAGAGCACCCTGCTGTCGCTGCTGGGCGCGGTCGAGCACCCCACCGCGGGCACCGTGAAGGTACTGGGCAGGCAGCTCGGCAGGGTCGACGTCCGGGAGCTGCGCGCGCACCTCGGGCACGTCAACCCGCGGCACCCGCTGCGCTCCCCGCTGACGGTGCGGCAGGTCGTGCTGACCGGCACCACGCAGACCATCGAGCCGGACCTGTGGCACCAGCCCACCGCCGAACAGCTCGACCACGCCGAGGAGTTGATCCGGACCCTGGGCGTCGCGCACCGCGCCGAGAGCCCCTGGACCACGCTCTCCCAGGGCGAGCGCGGCCGGGTCCTGATCGCCCGCGCGCTGATGCCCGAGCCCCGGCTGCTGCTGCTCGACGAGCCCGCCACCGGCCTCGACCTGACCGCCCGCGAACAGCTCCTGGAGAGCCTGGACGAGCTGCGCTCCCGCTACCCCGAGCTGGCCTCCGTGCTGGTCACCCACCACCTGGAGGAACTGCCCGGGACCACCAGCCACGCCCTGCTGCTGCGCGACGGCCTGACCACCGCGGCCGGCCCCGCCACCGAGGTGCTGACCACCGGGCTGGTCTCCGAGTGCTTCCGGCACCCGATCCGGATCACCCGCAGCGAGGGCCGCTGGTCCGCCCGCACCCGCCGGGGCACCGAGTGACCACCGCCCCGCCCGCCTGGACGCTGCGCCCCGCCACCGCCGCCGACCTGGAGCCGCTGGCCGAGCTGCGGGCCGGGGCGATGCGCCCCGACCTGGAACGGCTGGGCCGCTACGACGGGCACAAGGTCCGGCAGCGGCTGCGCGACGCGTACCGGCCGCGGCACACCTCGGTGGTCGAGGTGCCCGGCTTCCCGTCGCCCGCCGGGTGCCTGGCGCTCGCCCCCGACGAGCGGCCCGGCACCCTGCTGCTGGAGCACTTCTACCTCGACCCGGCGCTGCACGGCCGCGGCCTGGGCACCGCCGTGCTGCGCGACGCGCTGGAGCGGGCCGACGCCGCCGGCCTGGCCGTCCGGCTGAACGTGCTGCGGGGCAGCCCCGCCCGGCGGCTGTACGAGCGGCACGGCTTCGTGCTGGAGTCCGAGGACCCGGTCGACGTCTTCCTGCACCGCCCCGCCGCCGACCCCGCCCGCACTGCCCGCACCACCCGTACCGCCCGTACCACCAGCACCACTCCCTGAAAGGCCGCTTCGTGACCACCCCGCACCGGGCCGCCGTGCTCGGCTCGCCGATCGCCCACTCGCTCTCCCCGCTCCTGCACGCGGCCGGGTACGCCGCGCTCGGGCTGACCGACTGGCAGTACGGCCGGTACGACGTCGACGAGTCGGCGCTGACGGCGTTCGTCACCGGCCTCGACCCCGCCGAGTGGGCCGGCCTGTCGCTGACCATGCCGCTCAAGCGGGCGATCCGGCCGCTGCTGGACACCGTCAGCGACACCGCCCGGGCGGTGGACGCCGTCAACACCGTGGTGATCGACCGCGACGGGCGGCGGCACGGCGACAACACCGACGTCCCCGGCCTGGTCAACGCGCTGCGCGAGCACGGCGTCGAGCGGGTCGGGTCGGCCGCGGTGCTGGGCGCCGGGGCCACCGCCTCCTCGGCGCTGGCCGCGCTGGCCCAGGTCTGCGACGGCGAGGTCACCGCGTACGTGCGCAGCGCCGCCCGGGCCGCCGAGATGCGGGAGCTGGGGGAGCGGCTGGGCGTGGTGGTGCGCACCGCCGACTGGGCGGACGCCGCGCGGGCGCTGGCCGGGCCGCTGACGGTCTCCACCACGCCGGTCGGGGCGACCGACTGCTTCGCGGCGCACCTGACGGCGGCGCCCGGCGTGCTGTTCGACGTGCTGTACCACCCGTGGCCGACCGCGCTGGCCGCGGCCTGCCTGGAGCGCGGCGGCACCGTGCTGGGCGGGCTGGACCTGCTGGTGCACCAGGCGGTGCTCCAGTTCGAGCGGTTCACGGGCGTGCCGCACGGCCCGCTGGCGGCGATGCGGAAGGCGGGCGAGACCGCGCTCGCCGGGTGACGGACCCGTTCGGTTCCGGACGTTCGCTGTCCGCCACCCGGACCGTGGCCCCGGTGACCTGCGGGACGTGAAAGGATCGGAGTTCGCCCGCCGTGTTCCTGCGGCCGGGCAGGACGAGACGCCGGGCCGGCCGCCGTTCACGGCGCGGGCCGCTGACGAAGGAGCTTTCGGTGGGTAGCTTGCGCTGGCTCACGGCGGGGGAGTCGCACGGCCCCGCTCTGGTCGCGACGCTGGAGGGCCTGCCGGCCGGGGTGCCGGTCACCACCGCGATGGTGGCCGACGCGCTGGCCCGCCGCCGGCTCGGTTACGGCCGCGGCGCGCGGATGAAGTTCGAGCAGGACCAGGTGACCTTCCTCGGCGGAGTCCGGCACGGCGAGACCATGGGCTCGCCGGTGGCGGTCATGGTCGGCAACACCGAGTGGCCGAAGTGGGAGCAGGTCATGTCGGCCGACCCGGTCGACCCCGAGGTGCTCGCGGGCCTGGCCCGCAACGAGGCGCTGACCCGGCCCCGCCCCGGCCACGCCGACCTGGCGGGCATGCAGAAGTACTCGATCGACGAGGCCCGGCCGATCCTGGAGCGCGCCAGCGCCCGGGAGACCGCGGCCCGGGTCGCGCTCGGCGCGGTCGCCCGCTCCTACCTCAAGGAGACCTGCGGCATCGAGATCGTCAGCCACGTGGTGGAGCTGGCCGCCGCCAAGGCCCCGGCCGGGGTGCTGCCGCTGCCCGCCGACGAGGCCCGGCTGGACGAGGACCCGGTGCGCTGCCTGGACGCCGACGCGTCGAAGGCGATGGTGGCCGAGATCGACCAGGCCCACAAGGACGGCGACACCCTCGGCGGTGTGGTCGAGGTGCTGGCCTACGGCGTGCCGGTCGGCCTCGGCTCGCACGTGCACTGGGACCGCCGGCTGGACGCCCGGCTGGCCGCCGCGCTGATGGGCATCCAGGCGATCAAGGGCGTCGAGGTCGGCGACGGCTTCGAGCTGGCCCGGGTGCCCGGCTCGCAGGCGCACGACGAGATCGTCCCGACGCCGGACGGCGTCAGGCGCACCTCCGGCCGCTCCGGCGGCACCGAGGGCGGCCTGTCCACCGGCGAGCTGCTGCGGGTGCGGGCCGCGATGAAGCCGATCGCGACCGTCCCGCGGGCCCTGCAGACCCTGGACGTGCGCACCGGCGAGCCGGCCAAGGCGCACCACCAGCGCTCCGACGTGTGCGCCGTCCCGGCGGCCGGCATCGTCGCCGAGGCGATGGTGGCGCTGGTGCTGGCGGACGCGGTGGCGGAGAAGTTCGGCGGCGACAACGTCTCCGAGACCCGCCGCAACGTGCAGTCCTACCTCGACAACCTGATCGTCCGATGAGCGCACCGGCCACACCCGCGGTGGTGCTGGTCGGCCCGCCCGGCAGCGGCAAGTCCACCGTCGGACGGGTCCTCGCCGACCGCCTCGGCCTGCCGTTCCGCGACACCGACACCGATGTCGAGCAGGCCGCCGGCAAGCCCATCCCGGAGATCTTCCTCGACGAGGGCGAGCCGCACTTCCGGCAGCTGGAGCGGGCCGCCGTCCGGGCCGCCGTCACCGGCTTCCCCGGCGTGCTCGCGCTCGGCGGCGGCGCGGTCATGGCCGAGGAGACCCGGGCGCTGCTCGCCCCGCTGCCCGTGGTGTTCCTGGAGGTGCCGCTCGCCGACGCGGTCAAGCGGGTCGGCCTGGACGCCCCCCGCCCGCTGCTCGCGGTCAACCCGCGGGCCCGCTGGCGCGAGCTGATGGAGGCCCGCCGCCCGCTCTACCTGGAGGTCGCCACCACCGTGGCCGACACCGGGGACCGCACGCCCGAACAGGTCGCCGACGCCGTACTCGACGCACTGGAGTTGGAGAACCCCCATGTCTGACCCGGACCTCGTCCGCATCCAGGTCGCGGGCAGCGACGGCCACGCCCCCTACGAGGTGCTGATCGGCCACCAGCTGCTCGGCGAGCTCGCCCCGCTGATCGGCCCGAAGGCCAAGCGGGTCGCCGTCATCCACCCGGAGGCCCTGGAGGCCACCGGCGAGGCGGTCCGCGCGGACCTCGCCGACCAGGGCTACGAGGCGATCGCCCTCCAGGTGCCGAACGCCGAGGACGCCAAGAGCGCCGAGGTCGCCGCGTACTGCTGGTCGGTGCTCGGCCAGACCGGCTTCACCCGCAGCGACGTGGTGGTCGGCCTCGGCGGCGGCGCCACCACCGACCTGGCGGGCTTCGTCGCGGCGACCTGGCTGCGGGGGGTGCGCTGGATCTCGGTGCCCACCACGCTGCTCGGCATGGTCGACGCGGCCGTCGGCGGCAAGACCGGCATCAACATCGCCGAGGGCAAGAACATGGTCGGCGCCTTCCACCCGCCCGCGGGCGTGCTGGCCGACCTCGACACCCTGGAGACGCTCGGCAAGCACGACTACGTCTCCGGCCTGGCCGAGGTGATCAAGGCCGGCTTCATCGCCGACCCGGTCATCCTCGACCTGGTCGAGGCCGACCCGGAGGCCGCCACCACCCCGGCCGGGCCGCACACCCTGGAGCTGATCCGCCGGGCCATCCAGGTCAAGGCCGACGTGGTCTCCGGCGACCTCAAGGAGTCCGGCCGCCGCGAGATCCTCAACTACGGCCACACCCTGGGCCACGCCATCGAGCGCAACGAGCGCTACAAGTGGCGGCACGGCGCGGCGATCTCCATCGGCATGGTCTTCGCCGCCGAACTCGGCCGCCTGGCCGGGCGGTTGGACGACGCCACCGCCGACCGCCACCGCACCGTGCTGGCCTCGGTCGGCCTGCCGCTGACCTACCGCGCGGACGCCTGGCCGAAGCTGCTGGACGCCATGAAGATCGACAAGAAGTCGCGCGGCGACCTGCTGCGCTTCGTCGTCCTGGACGGCCTGGCCAGGACCTCCATCCTGGAGGGCCCGGACCCGTCCGTGCTGGTCGCCGCCTACGGGGAGGTCTCCGGATGAGCACGCCCGCCACCCGCGTCCTGGTCCTGAACGGCCCCAACCTGGGCCGGCTCGGCTCCCGCGAACCCGACGTGTACGGCTCCACCTCGTACGCGGGCCTGGTCGAGCGCTGCACCGCGCTCGGCGCCGAACTGGGCCTGTCGGTGGAGGTCCGGGAGACCAACTCCGAGGCGGAGATGGTCGGTTGGCTGCACGAGGCGGCGGACGCGAAGACCCCCGTGGTGATCAACCCGGGCGCCTTCACCCACTACTCGTACGCGATACGCGACGCCGCCGCCCAGCGCACCGCCCCGCTGGTCGAGGTGCACATCTCCAACCCGTACACCCGCGAGACCTTCCGGCACACCTCGGTCATCGCCGCCGTCGCCTCCGGCACCATCGCCGGCTTCGGCCTCGGCTCCTACGAGCTCGCCCTGCGCGCCCTCGCCGAGCAGCTCACCGGCCGCTGACGCACGCCGGGCCCGGTGGCGGACTTGTGCCCGCCACCGGGCCGACGTGTACATTCGGCGCAGGGAGGTGACGGTGAGCCAGTACGCGCAGAACCAGCACGCGGGGGGCCAAGTGCCACCACGACCTGCGGTGTCCCCGCAGCCGACGGGCCCTCAGCCGCCGTACCCCGCACCGGCCCTGCCCGGCGCCACCCAGGCGATCCCCACCCTGGGGCCGACCGCGCCCCGGCCGGACCGCCCGACCGTCCCGCTGAAGGCCGTCGGCCCGGTCGCGTCCGGCGGCACCGGCCACTTCCTGCTCCCGACCGGAGGGACCGTCCAACTGCCCGCCCCGCCACCGCAGCAGCCCGCGTTCCCCGCCCCGCTGCCCGGCCCGATCGCCGTCCTGCTGATCGGCCCGGCCGGCGCCGGCAAGACCACCGTCGCCCGGTACTGGGCCGAACGCCGGCCCGCCCCCACCGCGCACATCAGCCTCGACGACGTCCGCGAGTGGGTCCAGTCCGGCTTCGCCAACCCGCAGTCCGGCTGGAACACCGCCTCCGAGGCCCAGTACCGCCTGGCCCGCCGCACCTGCGGCTTCGCCTGCCGCAACTACCTCGCCAACGGCATCTCCTGCATCATCGACGACGCGGTCTTCCCCGACCGCCCCGCGATCGGCCTCGGCGGCTGGAAACGCCACATCGGCCCCGGCATGATCCCCGTCGTCCTGCTCCCCGGCCTCGACCGCGTCCTCGCCCGCAACGCCGAACGCTCCGGCAACCGCCGCCTCTCCGACGACCAAGTCGCCCACATCCACGGCCGGATGGCCGGCTGGCGCACCTCCGGCCTGCCGATCATCGACAACTCCAACCTGAGCGTCCCGGAGACCGCGGCGGCCCTGGACCACGCGGTCCTGAGCCGGTTGCACGCGCGTTGAGGTTCCGCTGCGCGGCGAGGGGGTGGGGGCGTCCCGGAGACCGCGGCGGCCCTGGACCACGCGGTCCTGAGCCGGTTGCACGCGCGCTGAGGTTCCGCCGGTCCTGAGTCGGTTGCACGCGCGCTGAGGTTCCGCTGCGCGGCGAGGGGCGGAGGGGGTTGGAGGCGGTCGCCGCCCCGGGCCGTGCGGTCGCGGGTGTGCGGGGGTCAGCTCTCGGTGAAGTAGTGGTCCTGGTCGAGGTCGTCGAGCAGGCCCGGGTGCCGGGGCTGCCAGTCGAGCAGGGTGCGGGTGGCTTCGGAGGAGGCGGGCAGGTCGAGGGGGACGAGGCGGGCGAGGAAGCCGAAGTGTTCGGCGGCGCGGTCCTCGGGGACGGGGGCGGTGGGGACGCCGAGGCGGATGCCGATGCGTTCGGCGATCTCGCGGAAGGGGACGCCCTCGTCGTCGACGGCGTGCAGGCGGGTGCCGGCGGGGGCGTGTTCGAGGGCGAGGCGGTAGAGGTGGGCGGCGTCCAGGGTGTGGACGGAGGGCCAGCGGTTGGTGCCCTCGCCGAGGTAGCCGGAGGTGCCGGTGGCGCGGGCGATCCGGATCAGGGTGGGGACGAAGCCGTGCCGGTCGAGCGGGCTGTGGACGACCGGGGGCAGCCGGACGACGCTGGAGCGCACCCCGTCCGCCGCGGCGTCGACGATCGCCTGCTCGGCCTCGGTGCGCGGGGCGCCGGGGGCGACCAGGCTCTCCAAGGAGGGCCGGCCGGGCGTGTTGCCGCCGCCCGTCCCGCCGGTGCCGACCAGCGGCTTGCCGGTGCCCGCGAGCGCCTCGACCAGGACCCGGACGGCCTTCAGGTCGTCGGCCATCGCGCCCGCGTAGTCGCCCTGGGCCATCGCCTCGTGCTTGAAGGCGAGGTGGACCACCCCGTCGGCGGCCGAGGCGGCGGCCCGCAGGCCGTCCAGGTCGTCGAGGTCGCCGCGGCGGACGTCCGCGCCGAGGGCGGTGAGCGCGGTGGCGGAGGCGTCGGAGCGGGCCAGGCCGGTGACCCGGTGGCCGGCGGCGAGCAGTTCGGGGACGAGGGCGGAGCCGAGGTGGCCGGTGGCTCCGGTGACGAAGACGTGCATGGGGGTGGACCTCCGAGTGATGGGACCTTGTCCCGTCACCATAACGCGCGGAGCCCCGTGATGCGACCATCTCCCGTCACGTAGACTCCGTGCCATGGCCAGATGGGACCCGAACGCGCGCGAACGGCTGGAGCGCGCGGCGCTCGAACTCTTCGTCCACCAGGGCTACGACCGCACCACCGTCGCCGAGATCGCCGAACGCGCCGGGCTGGCCAAGAGCACCTTCTTCCGGCACTTCGCCGACAAGCGCGAGGTGCTCTCCGGCGGCGACGCGCTGCTGCGCCTGCTCGCCGACGCGATCGCCGCCGCCCCGCCCGGGGCCGGCCCGCTGGAGGCCGCCGGGGCCGCCCTCGCCGCCGCCGGCGCCCACGCCTTCACCGCCGAACGCCACCCCGCCGTCCGCGAGCGCCAGCAGGTGGTCGCCGCCAACCCCGAGCTCACCGAACGCGAACTCCTCAAGCGCGAGGCCCTCGCCACCGCCCTCACCGCGGCCCTGCGCGGGCGCGGCGTCCCCGACCCGGCCGCCGTCCTCACCGCCGAACTCACCCTGCTCGCCCTGCGCACCGCCCTCGCCCACTGGGCGGCCCGCCCCGGCCAGGACTTCACCGCCCTCGCCCTGGCCGAACTCGCCGCCCTGCGCGAGGCCGCCGCCGCCCTCTGAACCGGGCCGCCCGGCCTGTCCGAGCGCCCTGGGACAATGGACTCCTCGCGACCACCACGACCGAGGAGTTGACCGCCGGTGCCCGAGGGGCATGTGATCCACCGCCTGGCCAGGCGGAACGACGAGCTGTTCGGGGGGCGCCCGGTGCGGGTCTCCAGCCCGCAGGGGCGCTTCGCGGAGGGGGCCGCGCTGATCGACGGGCGGGTGCTGGACGAGGCGGAGGCGCACGGCAAGCACCTGTTCCTGGGCTTCGGCGAGCACTGGCTGCACGTGCACCTGGGGCTGTACGGGAAGTACGCGTTCGGGGCGGGCGAGGCGCCCGAGCCGGTCGGGCAGGTCCGGCTGCGGATGGTCAACGACACCGGGTACGCCGACCTGCGCGGGCCGACCGCCTGCGAGCTGCTCACGCCGGAGGAGAAGGCGGCCGTCCACCGCCGGCTGGGGCCGGACCCGCTGCGGGCCGGGGAGTCGGGGGAGGCGGCCTGGCGGCGGGTCTCCCGCAGCGGCAGCACGGTGGCCGCGCTGCTGATGGACCAGAAGGTGCTGGCCGGCGTCGGGAACGTGTACCGCGCCGAGGTGCTGTTCCGGCTCGGGATCAGCCCGCACCGCCCCGGGCGCGAGCTGTCCCGGGCCGAGTGGGACGCGATCTGGACGGACCTGGTGGCGCTGATGCACGACGGCGTGGCCGCGGGCCGGATCGACACCGTCCGCCCCGAGCACACCCCGGAGGCGATGGGCCGCCCGCCGCGGGTGGACGACCACGGCGGCGAGGTGTACGTGTACCGGCGGCACGACCGGCCCTGCCTGGTCTGCGGCACCCCGGTCCGCACCGAGGAGCTGGCCGCCCGGAACCTGTTCTGGTGCCCGCGCTGCCAGCGGTCCTGACGCCGCGTCACGGGCAAGCCTTGACGCAAGGTTGACCGGATCTTGGGCGAGGCCCCGGAACGCCGCTCCTATTGTCGGGTCCATGCCCGCTCTCCCGTTCCAGGACCGGCGCCCCGCCCCGGTGCTCCCGGTCCTGCCGTACCGCAAGCCCACCCGCGGCCGTGACTACTGGGTCCTGGACGACGTCCTCCCGGACCCGGACGCGGTGCGCGCCCGGCACCTGGCGCGCACCGACTGGGACGAGGGCTACCCGCACAAGCCGGAGTCCTGGCCGGGCCTGCGAGCCATGCCCGGCCTGGAGCCGGCGGAGCTGGCGCGGGTCGAGGAGCTGGTCCGGGAGGCCACCGGCGCGCCGCGGATCTGGGCGCTGGACGAGGCCGAGGGCGGCACCTTCAACCACAACTGCGTGCAGGTGGTGGGCGCCGGGGAGTGCGAGCCGCGCCCGCACACCGACTCCCGCTCGCTGTGCCGCTACGCCGCCGTGCTGTACCTCAACCCGGCCGTCCCCAAGCGCTGCGGCACCAGCTTCTACCGGCAGAGCCTGCCCGGCGGCCGGCTCGGCGGCAACAGCGTGGTCGCCCCGCACAACAACCTGGTGGACGCGCTGGGCACCCGCTTCGTCCCGCCGGACTCCTTCACCGAGGACCTGGCCGTCCCGCACCGCTACAACCGGCTGCTGCTCTACACCGCCAACCTGATCCACACCGCGACCGAGTACCACGGGACGGCGCTGGAGGAGAAGCGGATGACCTGCGTCTTCTTCTGGATGGCCTGACCGGTGGTCAGCACACCGCTGACCAGGCGTGATCTGCGCCACCCCGGCCCGGGTGCGCCCTTGCCGCGGCACCCGCGGCGGGCCTACGGTGGGCGGGCCGTGGTGCTCGGGAAGCCGGTGCACCGTGTCCGCCACGCGAGTGCGCGGCACGGGAGTCCGGAGCGGCCCTCGCCACTGTGATCGGGGAGTCGTCGGCTCCCACCCCGTGCCACTGGCCCCCGCGGCCGGGAAGGCCGGGCGCCGGCGCGCAACACCCCGTCAGCCAGGAGACCGGCCACGGCATCTCACGAAGTGATCCACGAGGTGCTGGAGCGTGATCCGCGGATGACCGCGCCCGAATCGACCCTGGCCGGGACCGGCCCGGTCGCCGTCCTGCCCGCCCTGCGCTGGCGGCGCGAGGACACCCTGCGCACGGCCGGGCTGATGGCGGTGATCCTGGCCCTGCACGCGGTGGCCTTCGGGACGCTGCTGTTCCTGGTGGTGCCGCACGACTACCGGGTCGGCACCCAGGTGTTCGGCGTCGGCCTGGGCGTCACCGCGTACACCCTGGGGATGCGGCACGCCTTCGACGCCGACCACATCGCGGTGATCGACAACACCACCCGCAAGCTGATGGCGGACGGCCGCCGCCCGGTCTCGGTGGGCTTCTGGTTCGCGCTCGGCCACTCCTCGATGGTGGTGCTGATGGCCGCCCTGGTGGCCGGGGGCGCGGCGCTGGCGGGCACCCTGATGGACGAGGACTCGACCACCCACCAGGTGCTGGGCACCGTCGGCACCACCGCGTCCGGCGCCTTCCTCTACCTGATCGCGGCGCTCAACCTGGTCGCCCTGCTGGGCATCTGGCGGGTGTTCCGGGCGATGCGGGCCGGGGAGTACGACGAGGCCGAGCTGGAGAAGCACCTGGACGCCCGGGGCTTCCTGGCCCGGCTGCTGAACCGGGCCACCCGCTCGATCAGCCGCCCCGGGCAGATGTTCCCGGTCGGCATGGTGCTCGGCCTGGGCTTCGACACCGCCACCGAGGTCACCCTGATGGTGATGGCGGGCTCCGGCGCGGCCTCCGGCCTGCCCTGGTACGCGGTGGTCTGCCTGCCGCTGCTGTTCGCCGCCGGGATGAGCCTGTTCGACACCCTGGACGGCACGTTCATGAACATCGCCTACCAGTGGGCGTTCTCGAACCCGGTCCGCAAGGTGTACTACAACCTGACCATCACCGGGCTGTCGATCGCGGTGGCCTTCGTGATCGGCACCATCGAGCTGGTCGCCGTGCTGCACGACAAGTTCGGCCTGACCGATCCCGTCACCGGCTGGATCGCCGGCCTCGGCCTGGACAACGTCGGCTTCGTGATCGTCGGCCTGTTCGTGGTGGTCTGGGCCGCCGCGATCGGCTACTGGCGGATCGCCAAGCGCTCCCGGACGTTCGGCGGCCCGCGGGCGGGCGCGTCCTGACGGCGCGTCAGCCGGCGGCCAGGATCAGCGTCCCGGCCACCGCGAGGCCCGCGCCCACCACCTGCACCCGCAGCAGCCGCTCCTTCAGCAGGCCGCGCGCCATCAGTGCGGTGACCACCGGGTAGAGCGAGGCCAGTACGGCCGCCACCGCCACCGACCCCAGGTGCGAGGCGGCCGCGTACAGGCCGTTCGCGGCCACGTCGGCCACCCCGACGGCGGTCAGCGCGGGCAGCGACCGGGCGCCCGCCGAAAGTCCGAGGGGCCGCCGGCGGGCCGCGGCGGCCAGCATCCCGGCCCCGACCACCGCGTTGGTCAGCCGCTGCACGCACAGCGTGAGCAGCAGGGCGCCGCCCGCGCCGGCGTGCGCGACCAGGGCCAGCACCGCCCCGAAGGCGAACGCCGCGCCCAGCGTCAGCACCAGCACCCGCCGGCCGACCGCGGGCCCGCCGCGCTGCGGGCCGCCCGCCAGGGCGACCCCGGCGACGGCCACCGCGATGCCCAACCCCTGGACGGCGCCGGGCCGTTCGCCGAGGAACAGGCCGACGCCGATCGGCACCAGCACGCCGACGGTGGCCAGCGGCGACACCACGCCCATCGGCCCGAGCGCCAGCGCCCGGTAGAACGCCAGCAGCGCGAACGGCCCGACCACGCCCGCCGCCACCGCGTACCAGAGGGCGGGGGAGGCCCCCGGCCAGCCGCCGGTGGCGGTCACCGCCGCCGCGAGCACCGCGGCGGCGGCCGACTGGGAGAGCACCACCACGGTCGGCGCGGGCACCCGCCGGGTGATCGCCCCGCCCCCGTAGTCGGCGACGCCCCAGAGCAGGCTGGCGAGCAGCGCGAACGCGGCGCTCACCGGAGGAACCGGCAGGCGGACAGCATGGTGGACCCCGCAGTACAGTCGGTGGATCTGTCGATGCCGCCGCAGCATAGTTCAACCTGCTGCACTCACCCAACCAGAATATTGGACTGCCCGTGCCGGACGCCGATCTCGTCACCCAGGCCCTCGCCCGCAACCTCAAGCGTCTGCGGCTCGAACGCGGCCACACCCTGGACGCCCTGGCCGCCCGCTCCGGGGTCAGCCGCGGCATGGTCGTCCAGATCGAACAGGCCCGCACCAACCCGAGCGTGGGCACCGTGGTCCGGCTCGCCGACGCGCTCGGGGTCTCGATCGCCCGGCTGCTCGACTACGACGAGACCTCCGCCGTCCGGATCGTCCCCGCCGAGCAGGCCGTCCGGCTGTGGAACGGCCCCGGGGGCGGCAGCGGCACCCTGCTCGGCGGCGCCGAGGCCCCCGGGCCGCTGGAGCTGTGGTCCTGGCGGCTGCACCCCGGCGAGTCGCACGCCTCCGACCCGCACCCGCCCGGCACCGTCGAGATCGCCCGGGTCGACGAGGGCGTGCTCACCCTCACCCTGGACGGCCGCGAGCACCGCGTCCCGGCCGGGGCCACCGCCTCCTACGAGGCCGGCACCGCGCACGGCTACCGCAACGACGGCGACGCGCCGTGCCTGGTCACCATGGTGGTCTCGGTCCCCCCGCCCGGCGCGTAGCCGACCGCCGACCGCCGACCGCCGACCGGACACGGGCGAAGGGCCCCGGGGAAGCCCCGGGGCCCTTCGCGTCCCGCCGTGCGCCGTCAGCCGCCGTACCTGCGCCGGTACAGCTCCACCCGGCCCTCGGTGTCCATCAGCCGGGCCCTGCCGGTGTAGAACGGGTGGCTCGCCGAGGACGTCTCGACGTCCACCACCGGGTACGTCCGCCCGTCGGCCCACTCGACCGTCCGCTCGCTCGCGGCGGTGGAACGGGTCAGGAACGACAGGCCCCCGGTCTTGTCGCGGAACACCACCGGACGGTAGTCGGGGTGAATTCCCTGCTGCATGACTGCTCCTCCTCGCTGTGTGTCGGTCGGTCTGGCCCTCCGGGCTCCCCGGGTGCCTCAGCGGGCCTCGCGGAACTCCACGTGCCGCCCGGCCACCGGATCGAACTTCCTCAGCACCATCCGGTCCGGGTCGTTGCGGCGGTTCTTCCGCGTCGCGTACGTGAACCCGGTGCCCGCCGTCGACCGGAGCGTGACCACCGGTCGCAGTTCGCTGCGTGCCATGCCCGCCTCCTCTCCGTCCTTCTCCCGGCAACGATTGCCGTTTTCATCAGGTCACAACACGGCCGCCCCGCCGGGCATTCCCCACCCGACGGCCCGCCCCGACAGGCGCCCCGGGGCCCCCGTTCGTAGGCTCGGAGCATGTCCGACGCGCACGCCGAACGACGCGAACGCCTCCGCGAGCACTGCAGCGCCTCCGGGGCCGACGCCGCGCTGATCACGCGCGCCGCCAACGTCCGCTACCTGACCGGCTGCCCGCCGCTGGGCGCCGCGCTGCTGCTCACCCGCGAGCGCGCGGTGCTCGCGGTGCCCGAGGACGCCGAGCCGGCCGAGGGCGGCGAGGGCGGCGAACGGCGGCTCGACCCGGAGGTCACCCGGCTGCCGGTGCCCGGCGAGGCCGACGCGGCGTGCGCCGCCGCCGAGGCCGCCGCCCGGCTGCGGGTGCGCGACCTGGCCGTCGAGGAGCACGACCTCACGGTGGCCCGGCACCGCGCCGTCGCCCGGCTGGCGCAGGCGGACCGGCTGCTGGACCTGGACCGGGCGGTCGAGCGGCTGCGGGTGGTCAAGGACGAGCACGAGATCGCCGACCTGCGGATCGCCGCCGAGATCGCCGACCAGGCCCTCGGCGAGCTGCTCGAATCCATCCTGGTCGGCCGCACCGAGCGGCACCTGGCGATGGAGCTGGAGCGCCGGATGATCGACCACGGCGCCGACCGGGCCGCCTTCCCGGTCTCGGTCGGCACCGGCACCCACTCCGGCCTGGAGCGCCACCAGCCCACCGACCGCCGGGTCGAGGAGGGCGACTTCCTCACCGTCGCGCTCGGCGCCAGCTACCGCGGCTACGGCATCTCCACCGCCCGCACCTTCGTGATCGGCGCCGCCCCCGCCGCCTGGCAGGTCGAGCTGCACCGGCTGGTCTTCCACGCCCAGCGGGCCGGCCGGGAGGCCCTCGGCCCCGGCGTCGAGCAGCACGTCCCGGACGACGCGGCCCGCTCGATCCTCCAGGCCGCGGGCCACGCCGAGCGCTCCGTGCACGCCCTGGGGCACGGCATCGGCCTGGAGATCCGGGAGGCTCCGCGCCTGGGGCCCGCCGACATGGGTAAACTGGACAATCGCGTGCCGGTCACCGTCGGCCCCGGGGTCCATCTCCCGGGTCGGGGCGGCGTCCGGATCGAGGACACGCTCGTGGTGCGGCCTCCCGAGGAGGGCGGGCCCGAGCTGCTCACCATCACCACCAAGGAGCTCCTCGCGCTGTGACCGAGCCCGGTCCCGGCGGCGCGCCGCTTGGTGTTCCTTGACAGCGGACATATCAGGAGTAAGTGCGCCCGTGGCTACCACGAACGATCTCAAGAACGGCATGGTCCTCAAGCTGGACGGCGGCAAGCTCTGGACCGTCGTCGAGTTCCAGCACGTCAAGCCCGGCAAGGGCCCGGCCTTCGTTCGCACCAAGCTGAAGGAGGTCCTCTCCGGCAAGGTCGTCGAGAAGACCTTCAACGCGGGCATCAAGGTCGAGACCGCCAACGTCGACAAGCGGACCATGCAGTACTCGTACCGCGACGGCGACGCGTTCATCTTCATGGACATGGACACCTACGACCAGGTCCCGGTCGACTCCGCCACCGTCGGCGACGCCGCCAAGTACCTGCTGGAGGGCTTCGAGGCCCTGGTCGCGCAGAACGAGGGCGTCCCGCTGTACGTCGAGCTCCCCGCCGCGGTCGAGCTGGTCATCGCCGAGACCGAGCCGGGCGTCCAGGGCGACCGCTCCACCGGCGGCACCAAGCCCGCCACCCTGGAGACCGGCGCCGAGATCCAGGTGCCGCTGTTCGTCACCACGGGCGAGAAGGTCAAGGTCGACACCCGCGACGGCAGCTACCTCGGCCGGGTCAAGTAACCGTGGCGGCTGCTCGTAGCAAGGCCCGCACCCGGGCCTTCCAGATCCTGTTCGAGGCGGACCACCGCGGCGTGTCCCCCGAACGGGTGCTCGCCGACTGGATCGCGCGGGCCCGCGACCCCCGTCCGGACGAGGGCATCCCGCAGGTCGCGGAGTACACCATGCAGCTGGTCGAGGGCTACGCGCAGCACGCGCGCACCATCGACGACCTGATCTCCACCTACGCGGTGGGCTGGACGCTGGACCGGATGCCGATCGCCGACCGCAACGTGCTCCGGCTCGGTGCGTACGAGCTGATCTGGGAGGACGGGACGCCCGACGCGGTGGTCCTGGACGAGTCGGTGGAGATCGCCAAGGAGTTCTCCACGGACGAGTCGCCGGCCTTCGTCAACGGCCTGCTCGCCCGGTTCATGGAGCTCAAGCCGAGCATCCGGCGCTGAGCCCCGCACCTCCCGAAGGCCGCCGGACCTGTTGGTCCGGCGGCCTTCGCGCGTAAGCTACCGGCAAGTAATGTTCTTGCCCGCCGCGCAGAAGGGCCGCGAAGCCATGCCGGAGACCACCCCCGCCTTCGAGTTCGACCAGGGCATCGCGCTCACCCCGCACCCCGGCGAACCCGGCCGCTACGACGGCGAACTCGGCGACGGCTGGCAGATCGGCGGCGGCGTCAACGGCGGCCTGCTGCTCGCCTTCGCCGCGCACGCCCTCGCCCGGGAGGCCGGACCGGCGCACCCGCACCCGCTCACCGTCAGCGGCACCTACGTCTCCGCCTCCCGGCCCGGCCCGGCCACCGTCCGCACCGAGATCGTCCGGCGCGGGCGCAGCCTGGCCACCGGCAGCGCCGTCCTCTCCCAGGGCGGCGAGGAGCGGCTGCGCCTGACCGCCTCCTTCACCGACCTCGCCGGGCTCGACGCGGAGGTCGCCACCACCGCGCTGCCGCCGGAGCTGCCCGGGCCCGAGCAGTGCATAGGCGTCGAGCACGCCCCGCGCGAACTCATCGCCCAGGCCGCCCTGTTGCAGCGCCTCGACCTGCGGCTCGACCCGGCCGCCATCGGCTGGGCGATGGGGCAGCCGTCCAAGCGGGGGCGGATCCAGGGCTGGTTCCGGCTCGCCGACAAGCGCCCCGCCGACCCGCTCTCCCTGCTGCTCGCCGCCGACGCCCTCCCGCCGGTCACCTTCGACCTCGGCCGCCCCGGCTGGGCCCCCACCATCGAACTCACCGTGCACGTCCGGGCGCTGCCCGCCGACGGCTGGCTCCGGGTCTCCCACGCCACCCGCAACGTGGCCGGCGGGTACTTCGAGGAGGACTGCGAGATCTGGGACGAGAACGGCCGACTGGTCGCCCAGTCCCGCCAGTTGGCGAAGACGCCGCGCTGAGCCCCCCGGCCCGGACCCGCTCCGGCGACGGTCGGTTGCAGACTTGTGACAGGCCGTGTGTGTGGGGCGGGTGTGGGAGGGGAGGAGTGGGACAGCAGTTGCTCGACCGAGAACCCCGGGAGCCACCGATGTCCAGGAACAGCCGCCGGCCGCGCCGTTGCAGTGCAGAGCCCTCGCACCGGGGCGGGGAGGTCTTCGTGACGGGCATCCTGACCGGCGAGGCGGACTTCGAGCGGGTGCGGGCCTGGCAGGTGACGGACGCGCCGGACTACGCCACGTACCTGCGGGAGGCCGGGGAGCTGCTGGCCGGGGCGGTCGAGGAGTACGGCACCGTCCGGGCCCGGATGTTCCACCCGGAGGACTTCGCCGACTACTGCCTGCTGCACGGGCTGGACGTGCGGGAGCAGGCCGCGCGGGACGGCTACCTGGTCAACCCGCCGCTGCAGACCCAGCTGGTGACGTACCGCGGCGAGGACCTGCCGGACTTCCTGCCGCGGCTGGTCCGGGCCCGCGAGGGCGGGCTGACGCTCCGGTACGCGGACCTGCTGATGGACGGGGCGCTGTGCGGGACGGCGGGCGCGGTGGCCGAGCCGCGGGCGCGCTGGACGTACCAGCAGGCGTCCGAGGTGTTCCGGCGGGTGCTGGTCGGGGCGGGCTGCGGGGCGTACGAGTTCCGGGTGGTGGTGGACGCGCCGTCCGGGCCGCTGGAGGCCCGGGCCCGGGTGCTGCACTGGGAGGACGGCGCGGTGCGGATCAACGACGAGGACCTGGACCTGGTCACCGCGGTGCTGTGCGCCGGGCTCTACCGCGAACTGCCGGGCGCCGCGGTGCTGCACGGGACGCAGGGCTCGGGCGCGCTGTGCGGGGAGTACCGGCAGGTGGCCTGGGCCTGGCGGAGCACCGGCCAGGAGTGGTCGCCGGCCGAGCTGGCGGTGGCCGGGGTGGCGGCGGTCCCCGGGTTCAGTCTGGGCACGGTGGTCTGAGCCGCCCGGCCGGCGCGGCCCGGCGGGCCCGGAACGGCGGGCGGGGAAGCGCGAGACAGCGGGGCGGGAGACCGGTTGCTTCCGGTGTCCCGCCCCGCTGTGACGTTTCTTCAAACGGACGAGCGGCCGACCGAGGTCAGCTCGCGTCCTCCTCGCGGACCGCGCGGCGCGCGTCCGGGTTCAGCACGCCCCAGCTGATCAGCTGCTCGGTGAGGATCGAGGGGGACTGGTCGTAGATGACGGCCAGGGTGCGCAGGTCGTCCTGGCGGATCGAGAGCACCTTGCCGTTGTAGTCGCCGCGCTGCGACTGGATGGTCGCGGCGTAGCGCTGCAGCGGGCCGGCCTTCTCGGACGGGACCTGGGTCAGCCGCTCCAGGTCGAGGACCAGGCGCGGCGGCGGCTCGGCGGCCCCGCCCGGGGTGCCGCCGGGCAGCAGCTCCTGCACCGGCACGCCGTAGAACTCGGCCAGCTCGGCGAGGCGCTGCACGGTGACCGCGCGGTCACCGCGCTCGTAGGAGCCGACGACCACAGCCTTCCAGCGACCCTGGGACTTCTCCTCGACGCCGTGCAGGGAGAGCCCCTGCTGAGTGCGGATCGCCCGGAGCTTGGCTCCGAGCTGCTTCGCGTAGTCGCTGGACAATGGATCTCCCCGGACGAGATTGCTTCGCGTGCGCTGAAATGTGAGCGACGAGGGCCACTGCGGCGCACCTTCGTAACTCACTGTGAGGTTACGTAGAGTGAGGGTGGCGCGTCAAGCCGAATGGGGCACTCGTGCGAACGGGCGGCGAACGGGCCGCGATCAGCACGCTGCTACCATGGGCGAGGCTCCGGCTGCGGTCGGAAACCATTCCAGACATCCTTTAAGACCCGTCCCGTGAGGCGGGGAAGGAGGTCCGCTCCGGCATGACCACACCCAGTTCCACCCCCCGCGCCCCGCACCAGGTGCTGGACGCCACCGACATCGCCCGGGTCGTCACCCGGATCGCGCACGAGATCGTCGAACGCGCCAAGGGCGCCGAGGACGTCGTGCTGCTCGGCATCCACACCCGCGGCGTCCACCTGGCCCGTCGGCTCCAGGGCAAGCTGGCCCAGATCACCGGCCGGGAGATCCCGCTCGGGACGCTGGACATCACCATGTACCGGGACGACCTGCGGCTGAAGCCCGCCCGGGCCCAGGAGCACACCGAGATCCCGCCCGGCGGCATCGACGGCAAGCTGGTGGTCATGGTCGACGACGTGCTGTTCTCCGGCCGGACGATCCGCGCCGCGCTCGACGCGCTCAACGACATCGGCCGCCCGCGCGCCGTCCGGCTGGCCGTCCTGGTCGACCGCGGCCACCGCGAACTGCCCATCCGCGCCGACTACGTGGGCAAGAACCTGCCCACCTCGCTGCGCGAGGCCGTGCAGGTCCGGCTGGCCGAGTCCGACGGGCTGGACGCCGTCCTGCTGGGCGACCGCGACTACGCGGCCCGCTCCTCCCAGGCCCTCGCCGCCGATCCCGAACCCGCGCAGTAGCGCCGCGTGAAGCTCCACCCCGACCCCGGCCCCGACGGCGCCGCGGCCGCCCCGCGCCGCGCCCCCGGCCCGGCGACCGACACCGACGCTCCCCGCACCCCCGACCCCCAGGAGGCCGCCCAGTGACCACCTACCTGATCCGCAACGCCCAGATCCTCGGCGGCGCCCCCCGGGACATCCACATCGCCGACGGCGTCTTCGCCGCGATCGGCGAGGACCTGGACGTCACGGCCGACATCGACCTCGACGCGCGCGGCCTGGTCGCCCTGCCCGGCCTGGTCGACCTGCACACCCACCTGCGCGAGCCCGGCCGGGAGGACGCCGAGACCGTGCTCACCGGCACCCGGGCCGCCGCCATGGGCGGCTACACCGCGGTGCACGCGATGGCCAACACCTTCCCGGTCGCCGACAGCGCCGAGGTGGTCGAGCAGGTCTGGCGGCTCGGCCGGGCCTCCGGCTACTGCGACGTGCAGCCGGTCGGCGCCGTCACCGTCGGCCTGGAGGGCAAGGAGCTCGCCGGACTCGGCGCGATGCACGACTCCGCCGCCGCGGTCCGGGTGTTCTCCGACGACGGCAAGTGCGTGGACGACCCGGTGCTCATGCGCCGCGCCCTGGAGTACGTGAGGACCGTCGACGGCGTGATCGCCCAGCACGCCCAGGAGCCCCGGCTGACCGCCGGCGCCCAGATGAACGAGGGCACCGTCTCCGGCGAGTTGGGCCTGCCCGGCTGGCCCGCCGTCGCCGAGGAGTCGATCATCGCCCGGGACGTGCTGCTCGCCGCGCACCTCGGCGCCCGGGTGCACATCTGCCACCTGTCCACCGCCGGGTCGGTCGAGATCGTCCGCTGGGCCAAGGGCCGCGGCTGGGACGTCACCGCCGAGGTCACCCCGCACCACCTGCTGCTCACCGACGAGACGGTGCGCAGCAACGACCCGGTGTACAAGGTCAACCCGCCGCTGCGCACCGCCGCCGACGTCGAGGCGCTGCGCGAGGCGCTGGCCGACGGCACCATCGATGCCGTCGCCACCGACCACGCCCCGCACCCCGCGGCGGACAAGGACTGCGCCTGGACGGTCGCCGCGATGGGCATGGTCGGCCTGGAGACCGCGCTGTCGGTCGTGCAGCAGACCATGGTCGACACCGGCCTGCTGAACTGGGAGGGCGTCGCGGACCGGATGTCGCACCGCCCGGCCCGGATCGGTCGGCTGAGCGGCCACGGACGGTCGGTCTCGGTGGGCGAGCCCGCCAACCTGGTGCTGTTCGATCCCGCGTACCGTGGAGTGGTGAACCCCGACACCTTCGCCACCCGCTCCCGCAACAGCCCGTACCAGGGGATGGACCTGCCCGGCCGGGTGCACGCCACCTTCCTCCGCGGTGAGGCGACCGTGCTGGCCGGAGAGCTGGTCGAGCGCTGATGCTGCTCGCCACCGAGAAGGGCCGCGTCACCGACTGGCCCGGGTACATCGGCGCCACGGTCGGCCTGTTGATCCTGATCGCGCTGGTGTACTGGCTGATGCGGCAGGGCTGGAACTGGCGGCGCACGCTCCAGTCCGACCTGCCCGCGCCGGAGCCCGCACCGCAGGACCCCGGCCCGGCGCTGCTGGCGGCGCCCGGCCGCTACCACGGCTCCACCACCGCCGGGAACTGGCTGGACCGGGTCGTCGCGCACGGCCTGGGCAAGCGCAGCCTGGCCGAACTCACGCTCACCGAGCGGGGCCTGCTGGCCCGCCGCCCCGGCGAGGACGACCTGTGGATCCCGGCCGCCGCGCTCACCGGCGCCCGCACCGACTCCGGCCTCGCCGGGAAGGTCGTGCCGAGCGGACTGCTGGTGGTCGGCTGGCGGCTCGGCGGGAGCGAGCTGGAGAGCGGCTTCCGCCTGGACGCCGCCGCCGCGCACGACGACTGGGTCGAGGCCGTGCAGGCACTAGTGACACGTACGAAGACGATGAAGACGGAAGAGGCCGCCACATGACCGCACCTGCCCCCACCACGCAGCGCACCAGGCGGGAGCGCGTGCCTGCCGTGCTCGTCCTGGAGGACGGCCGGACCTTCCGCGGCCAGGCGTACGGCGCGGTCGGCGAGACCTTCGGCGAGGCGGTCTTCAACACCGGCATGTCCGGCTACCAGGAGACCCTGACCGACCCGTCCTACCACCGCCAGGTGGTCGTGATGACCGCCCCGCAGATCGGCAACACCGGCTGGAACGACGAGGACGACGAGTCGCAGCGGATCTGGGTCTCCGGCTACGTGGTCCGCGACCCCGCCCGGGTCGCCTCCAACTGGCGCTCGAAGCGCTCGCTGGACGAGGAGCTGGAGCGCCAGGGCGTCGTCGGCATCAGCGGGATCGACACCCGCGCGCTCACCCGCCACCTGCGCGAGCGCGGCGCGATGCGGGTCGGCATCTTCTCCGGCCCGGCCGTCGCCGACCGGGCCGAGCTGCTGGCCAAGGTGCAGCAGGCCCCGGAGATGAAGGGCGCCGACCTGTGCGCCGAGGTCGCCACCAAGGAGACCTACGTCGTCCCGGCGATCGGCGAGAAGAAGTTCACCGTCGCCGCCCTCGACCTCGGGATCAAGGGCATGACCCCGCAGCGGATGGCCGAGCGCGGCATCGAGGTGCACGTGCTGCCCGCGAACAGCTCGGTGGAGGACATCTACGCCGTGCGGCCCGACGGCGTGTTCTTCTCCAACGGCCCCGGCGACCCGGCCACCGCCGACCGGCAGGTCGAGGTGCTGCGCGGCGTGCTGGCCAAGAAGACCCCGTTCTTCGGCATCTGCTTCGGCAACCAGCTCCTGGGCCGGGCCCTCGGGTTCGGCACCTACAAGCTCAAGTACGGCCACCGCGGCATCAACCAGCCGGTGCAGGACCGCGCCACCGGCAAGGTCGAGGTGACCGCCCACAACCACGGCTTCGCCGTGGACGCGCCGCTGGACCGGGTGAGCGACACCCCCTTCGGGCGGGTCGAGGTCTCCCACGTCTGCCTCAACGACGACGTGGTCGAGGGCCTCCGGGCACTCGACACCCCCGCCTTCAGCGTGCAGTACCACCCCGAAGCGGCAGCCGGCCCGCACGACGCCGCCTACCTCTTCGACCGCTTCGTGAGCCTTATGGAGGGCCAGCGTGCCTAAGCGCACCGACATCAAGTCCGTCCTGGTGATCGGCTCCGGTCCGATCGTCATCGGCCAGGCGGCGGAGTTCGACTACTCGGGTACGCAGGCCTGCCGGGTGCTCAAGGCGGAGGGGCTGCGGGTCATCCTGGTCAACTCCAACCCGGCGACCATCATGACCGACCCGGAGATCGCCGACGCGACCTACGTCGAGCCGATCACCCCGGACTTCGTCGAGAAGATCATCGCCAAGGAGCGCCCCGACGCGCTGCTGCCGACCCTGGGCGGCCAGACCGCGCTGAACACCGCGATCTCGCTGCACAAGGCCGGCACGCTGGAGAAGTACGACGTCGAGCTGATCGGCGCCGACGTCGAGGCGATCAACAAGGGCGAGGACCGCGAGCTGTTCAAGGGCGTGGTCGAGGCCGTCCGCGCCAAGATCGGCCACGGCGAGTCCGCCCGCTCGGTGATCTGCCACTCGATGGAGGACGTCCTCGCCGGCGTCGACACCCTCGGCGGCTACCCGGTCGTGGTCCGCCCCTCCTTCACCATGGGCGGCGCCGGCTCCGGCTTCGCGCACGACGAGGAGGACCTGCGCCGGATCGCCGGCCAGGGCCTGACCCTCTCGCCGACCACCGAGGTGCTCCTGGAGGAGTCCATCCTCGGCTGGAAGGAGTACGAGCTGGAGCTGATGCGCGACAAGCACGACAACGTCGTGGTGGTCTGCTCCATCGAGAACTTCGACCCGATGGGCGTGCACACCGGCGACTCGATCACCGTCGCCCCGGCGATGACGCTCACCGACCGCGAGTACCAGATCCTGCGCGACATCGGCATCGCGGTGATCCGCGAGGTCGGCGTCGACACCGGCGGCTGCAACATCCAGTTCGCGGTCAACCCCGCCGACGGCCGGGTCATCGTCATCGAGATGAACCCGCGCGTCTCGCGCTCCTCCGCGCTGGCCTCCAAGGCGACCGGCTTCCCGATCGCCAAGATCGCCGCGAAGCTCGCCGTCGGCTACACGCTGGACGAGATCCCCAACGACATCACCGAGCAGACCCCGGCCTCCTTCGAGCCGTCCCTCGACTACGTCGTCGTCAAGGTGCCGCGCTTCGCGTTCGAGAAGTTCCCGTCCGCCGACGCCACGCTGACCACCACCATGAAGTCGGTCGGCGAGGCCATGGCGATGGGCCGCAACTTCCCCGAGGCGCTGAACAAGGCGCTGCGCTCGCTGGAGAAGAAGGACTCCCAGTTCAGCTGGGTCGGCGAGCCGGGTGATAAGGCCGAGCTGCTGGTCAAGGCCCAGGTCCCGACCGACGGCCGGATCAACACCGTCATGCAGGCGATCCGGGCCGGCGCCACCCCCGAGGAGGTCTTCGAGTCCACGAAGATCGACCCGTGGTTCGTCGACCAGCTCTTCCTGGTCAACGAGATCGCCGCCGAGCTCGCCGAGGGCGACAAGCTCGACCCGGAGCTGCTGCGGCACGCCAAGCGGCACGGCTTCTCCGACCAGCAGATCGGCGAGATCCGCGGCCTGCGGGCCGACGTGGTCCGCGAGGTGCGGCACGCGCTGGGCATCCGCCCGGTGTTCAAGACGGTCGACACCTGCGCCGCCGAGTTCGCCGCGAAGACCCCGTACTTCTACTCGTCCTACGACGAGGAGAGCGAGGTCGCCCCGCGCACCAAGCCCGCCGTGATCATCCTGGGCTCCGGCCCGAACCGGATCGGCCAGGGCATCGAGTTCGACTACTCCTGCGTGCACGCCTCCTTCGCGCTCGCCGACGCCGGGTACGAGACCGTGATGGTCAACTGCAACCCGGAGACCGTCTCCACCGACTACGACACCTCCGACCGGCTCTACTTCGAGCCGCTCACCCTGGAGGACGTGCTGGAGATCGTGCACGCCGAGCAGCAGGCCGGACCGCTGGCCGGCGTGATCGTGCAGCTCGGCGGCCAGACCCCGCTGGGCCTGGCGCAGGCGCTCAAGGACAACGGCGTGCCGATCGTCGGCACCCCGCCGGAGGCGATCCACCTCGCCGAGGAGCGCGGCGCGTTCGGCCGGGTGCTGCGCGACGCGGGCCTGCCCGCGCCCAAGCACGGCACCGCGTTCTCCTTCGAGGAGGCCAAGGCGATCGCCGACGAGATCGGCTACCCCGTGCTGGCCCGCCCGTCCTACGTGCTCGGCGGCCGCGGCATGGAGATCGTCTACGACGAGCCCTCGCTCGCCTCCTACCTGGAGCGGCACGCCGGCCTGATCTCCGAGCACCCCGTGCTGATCGACCGCTTCCTCGACGACGCGGTCGAGATCGACGTCGACGCCCTCTACGACGGCCACGAGCTGTACCTCGGCGGCGTCATGGAGCACATCGAGGAGGCCGGCATCCACTCCGGCGACTCCGCCTGCGCGCTGCCCCCGATCACCCTCGGCGGGTACGACATCAAGCGGCTGCGCTCGGCCACCGAGGGCATCGCCGAGGGCGTCGGCGTGCGCGGCCTGATCAACATCCAGTTCGCGCTCTCCGGCGACATCCTGTACGTGCTGGAGGCCAACCCGCGCGCCTCCCGCACCGTGCCGTTCACCTCCAAGGCCACCGCCGTCCCGCTGGCCAAGGCCGCCGCCCGGATCTCGCTCGGCGCCACCGTCGCCGAACTGCGCGCCGAGGGCCTGCTGCCCCGGGAGGGCGACGGCGGCACGCTGCCCGCCGACGCGCCGATCTCGGTCAAGGAGGCCGTGATGCCGTGGTCGCGCTTCCGCGACGTGCACGGCCGCGGCGTGGACACCGTGCTCGGCCCCGAGATGCGCTCCACCGGCGAGGTCATGGGCATCGACCGGGTCTTCGGCACCGCGTACGCCAAGTCCCAGGCCGGCGCGTACGGCGCCCTGCCCACCAAGGGCAAGGTGTTCGTCTCGGTCGCCAACCGCGACAAGCGCAACCTGGTCTTCCCGGCCCGCGCGCTGGTCGAGCTCGGCTTCGAACTGCTCGCCACCACCGGCACCGCCGAGGTGCTCCAGCGCGGCGGCATCCCCGCCACCGTGGTGCGCAAGCACTCCGACGGCGTGGGCCCGGACGGCGAGAAGACCATCGTCCAGCTGATCCACGAGGGCGAGGTCGACCTGATCATCAACACCCCGTACGGCACCGGCGGCCGCCTCGACGGCTACGAGATCCGCACCGCCGCGGTCTCCCGGGGCGTGCCCTGCCTGACCACCGTGCAGGCGATGGGCGCGGCCGTCCAGGGCATCGCCGAGCTGCGGCGCGGCGAGATCGGCGTGATGTCGCTGCAGGAGCACGCCGCCCTGATCAACTCCGGCCGCAGCTAGGCCGAACCCGTGGGGGGCACGCCGGTCCGGTCACCGGGTGCCCCCCACGTCCATGTCCCGGTCCGGCTCGGCTGACGGAGGTCACCCCCGCGATGTACAAGCTCCTGTTCCACCTGGTGTTCAAGAAGATGGACCCGGAGAAGGCCCACCACCTGGCCTTCTTCTGGATCCGGCTGGCCCGCTCGGTGCCCGGCCTGCGCACGCTGGTGCGGGCCCTGCTCGCCCCGCGCGACCCCCGGCTGCGCACCACCGCGCTCGGCCTCGACCTGCCCGGCCCGTTCGGCCTCGGCGCGGGCTTCGACAAGGACGGCATCGGCATCGACGGCCTGTCCATGCTCGGCTTCGACTACGTCGAGATCGGCACCGTCACCGGCGAGCCGCAGCCCGGCAACCCCGCGCCCCGGCTGTTCCGGCTGGTCGAGGACCGGGCGCTGATCAACCGGATGGGCTTCAACAACCAGGGCTCGGCCCGGGTCGCCGCCCGCCTCGCCGCCCGCCCGCACACCACCAGCACCCCCGTCATCGGCGTCAACATCGGCAAGACCAAGGCCGTGCCGGAGGACGAGGCGACGGCCGACTACCTGAAGAGCGCCCGGGCGCTCGCCCCCTACGCCGACTACCTGGTCGTCAACGTCTCCTCGCCGAACACCCCCGGGCTGCGCAACCTCCAGGCCGTCCAGGTGCTCGGGCCGCTGCTGTGGGACGTCCGCAAGGCCGCCGACGAGGTCACCCGCCACCACGTGCCGCTGCTGGTGAAGATCGCCCCCGACCTCGCCGACGAGGACATCGACGAGATCGCCGACATGGCCCTGCACCTCGGCCTGGACGGCATCATCGCCACCAACACCACCATCGGCCGCGAGGGCCTGCGCACCCCCGCCGAGCGGGTCGCCGAGATCGGCATGGGCGGCCTCTCCGGCGCCCCGCTCAAGGAGCGCTCGCTGGAGGTGCTGGAGCGGCTGCGCAAGCGCACCGACGGCCGGCTCGCCCTCGTCTCGGTCGGCGGGATCGAGACCGCCGAGGACGCCTGGCAGCGCATCCTGGCCGGCGCCGACCTGGTCCAGGGCTACTCCGCGTTCATCTACCAGGGCCCGTTCTGGATGCGCAAGGTGCACAGGGGCCTGTCGGCCCGGCTGCGCGCCGCCGGGTACGCCACCATCGGCGAGGCGGTCGGCCGGGGCAACCGCTGAGACCCGCCCCGCCCACCGCACCACCACGACCACGACGACGAGAGACCGCGATGACTGACACCACGCCCTTCGGCACCCGCCTGCGCGCCGCCCTCGACACCCGGGGCCAGCTCTGCGTCGGCATCGACCCGCACGCCTCGCTGCTCACCGCCTGGGGCCTGAACGACGACCTGGCCGGGCTGGAGACCTTCTCCCGCACGGTGGTCGAGGCGCTGGCCGACCGGGTCGCGGTGCTCAAGCCGCAGTCCGCGTTCTTCGAGCGCTTCGGCAGCCGCGGCACCGCCGTGCTGGAGCGCGCGGTGGCCGAGGCCCGGGCGGCCGGGGCGCTGGTGCTGATGGACGCCAAGCGCGGCGACATCGGCTCGACCATGGCCGCGTACGCCGAGACCTTCCTGGCGCCGGACAGCCCGCTGTTCTCCGACGCGCTCACCGTCAGCCCCTACCTGGGCTTCGGCTCGCTCCAGCCGGCCGTGGACCTGGCGCACGCCAACGGCTGCGGCCTGTTCGCGCTGGCGCTGACCTCCAACCCGGAGGGGCACGAGGTGCAGCGCGCGGTCGGCGCGGACGGGCGGAGCGTGGCGCAGGCGGTGCTGGACCGGCTGGCGGCGGAGAACGCGGGCGCCGAGCCGCTCGGGTCGTTCGGCGCGGTGGTCGGCGCGACCCTCGCGGACGCCGGCGTGGACCTGGCGATCAACGGCCCGCTGCTGGCCCCCGGCGTGGGCGCGCAGGGCGCCACCGCGGCCGACCTGCCGCGGGTCTTCGGCGACCAGGTGCGCAACGTGGTGCCCTCGGTCAGCCGGGACGTGCTCAGGCACGGACCGTCGGTGGCGGCGCTCCGGCAGGCCGCGCAGGTGTTCGTCGACGATGTGAGGGGCGTCACAAACGCCTGAGCAATCGGCCGCCAACTCGGTTGATTTGACCGGAAAACTCCCAGGTCGGCCCCTGCTGACCTGGACTTTTCGTGTTCTTTTCCTGACGCGGCGGCCCAAGTTGGGTAGTGTCCGGCGGTAGGACGCCAGTTGGCGGTGGTCACGGCCACCTCCGCAGGTCAGAGCCTGTGGCGTCCGGGCACCACCAAGTCATGGCTCATCCCTTCCATCCACACCTGAGGTGAACGGCGTGGCTCTTCCGCCCCTTACTCCCGAACAGCGCACCGCCGCGCTCGCCAAGGCCGCCGAGGCTCGCCGGAAGCGTGCCGACGTCAAGAACCGGCTGAAGCACTCGGGCGCCTCGCTGCACGACGTCATCAAGGCCGGCAAGTCCGACGACGAGGTCATCGGCAAGATGAAGGTCTCCGCCCTGCTGGAGTCCCTGCCGGGCGTCGGCAAGGTGCGCGCCAAGCAGATCATGGAGCGCCTGGGCATCTCCGAGAGCCGTCGCGTGCGCGGCCTCGGTACGAACCAGATCGCTTCCCTGGAGCGCGAGTTCGGCGGTGCCGCCTCCTGACCGGAGGCCGGTGTCGGCGGAACCTCCGCGATCCGGGATAATCGGTGCATGAGTGAGCGTCCGCGGCTGACCGTGCTCTCCGGCCCCTCCGGGGTCGGCAAGAGCACGGTCGTCGCTCATATGAGGAAGCAGTTCCCCGAGGTCTGGCTGTCGGTGTCGGCGACGACCCGGCACCCGCGCCCCGGTGAGCGCGACGGCGTGCAGTACCACTTCGTCGACCACGAGCAGTTCGACAAGCTGGTGGCCAACGGCGAGCTGCTGGAGTGGGCGGTCTTCGCCGGGAACCGGTACGGGACGCCGCGCCAGGCGGTGCTCGACAAGCTCGACAAGGGCGAGCCGGTGCTGCTGGAGATCGACCTCCAGGGCGCCCGGCAGGTCAAGGAGTCGATGCCCGAGGCGCAGCTGGTCTTCCTGGCCCCGCCGAGCTGGGAGGAGCTGGTCCGCCGGCTCACCGGCCGGGGCACCGAGCCGCAGGACGTGATCGACGAGCGGCTCGCGGTGGCGAAGGTCGAGCTGGCGGCGGAGTCGGAGTTCGACACGACCCTTGTCAACACCTCCGTCGAGCAGGTAGCGGCCGAACTGCTAGCCTTGCTCGGTGTAGCCTGACCGGATCGGCTGCACCCAGCCGGTCTGACAAAACCACTTCGGAAGGTTCAGCGTGTCCTCTTCGATGACCGCGCCCGAGGGCATCATCAACCCGCCGATCGACGAGCTGCTCGAGGCCACCGACTCCAAGTACAGCCTGGTGATCTACGCGGCCAAGCGGGCCCGCCAGATCAACGCGTACTACTCCCAGCTGGGCGAGGGCCTGCTGGAGTACGTCGGCCCGCTGGTCGACACCCACGTGCACGAGAAGCCGCTGTCGATCGCGCTCCGCGAGATCAACGCCGGCCTGCTCACCGCCGAGGCGGTCGAGGGCGCCTGAGCCCCGCGCTCCCCGGAGGGCCCGCCCGACGCCACCGCGCGTCGGGCGGGCCCTCCGTCGTTCCCGGGGCCGTGGGGCCGTAGGCCCGCGGGGGCCCGCGGGGTGTGCGCGGTGACACGTCGCAGCCGCGCGCTGAGGGGCCGTAAGGTGGGCGCGAGCCCGTCGCAGCGTCGCAGCAAGGAGAGCCGACCGTCATGAACGCGTCCCGTGTGGTCCTCGGCGTGAGCGGCGGGATCGCCGCCTACAAGGCCTGTGAGCTGCTGCGGAGGTTCAGCGAGTCCGGGCACGAGGTGACGGTGGTGCCGACCGCGGCGGCGCTGCACTTCGTCGGGGAGGCGACCTGGGCGGCGCTGTCCGGGCGGCCGGCGGCGACCGAGACCTGGGAGCGGGTGCACGAGGTCCCGCACGTGCGGATCGGGCAGCGGGCGGACCTGGTGGTGGTCGCCCCGGCCACCGCCGACCTGCTGGCGAAGGCCGCCCACGGCCTGGCCGACGACCTGCTGACCAACACCCTGCTGACCGCCCGCTGCCCGGTGGTGTTCGCGCCCGCCATGCACACCGAGATGTGGGAGCACCCCGCCACCCGGGAGAACGTCGCCACGCTGCGGCGGCGCGGCGCGGTCGTCATCGAGCCGGCCGTGGGCCGGCTCACCGGCGTCGACACCGGCAAGGGCCGGCTGCCCGACCCGGCCGAGATCTTCGCCGTCTGCCGCCGGCTGCTGGAGCGCGGCCCGCTGGAGCGCGACCTGACCGGCCGTCACGTGGTGGTCTCGGCGGGCGGCACCCGCGAGCCGCTCGACCCGGTGCGCTTCCTCGGCAACCGCTCCTCCGGCAAGCAGGGCTACGCGCTGGCCGCCACCGCGGTGGCCCGCGGGGCCCGGGTCACCCTGGTGGCCGCGAACACCGCGCTGCCCGACCCGGCCGGGGTGGACGTGGTCCGGGTCGGCACCGCGCTGCAGTTGCGCGAGGCGGTGCTGAAGGCCGCCGGGGACGCCGACGCGGTGGTGATGGCCGCCGCGGTGGCCGACTTCCGACCCGCCGAGTACGCCAGCGGCAAGATCAAGAAGGTGGACGGGGTCGAGCCCGCGCCGATCGTGCTGGTCCGCAACCCCGACGTGCTGGCCGAGGTCGCCGCCGACCGCCCCCGTCCGGGGCAGCTGGTGGTCGGCTTCGCCGCCGAGACCGACGACGTGCTGGCCAACGGCCGGGCCAAGCTCGCCCGCAAGGGCTGCGACCTGCTGGTGGTCAACGAGGTCGGCGACGGCAAGGCGTTCGGCCAGGACACCAACAGCGCCGTGCTGCTCGGCGCGGACGGCTCGGAAGTCCACATCGCGGACGGGCCGAAGGAGATCCTGGCGGACGCGATCTGGGACCAGGTCGCCGCCCGGCTGCCCCGCGACGGCGCCGAGGCGGAGCGTTAACCGACGCAACGCCCCGAGTTGTCCCGGTAGTTGGATCTTGCGGAGCCGCCGGTTCGGCCGCGACCCGCCCTGACCGGCGAAGATCCACCGGTGTGATCCGTGTCCCGGACACGACGGACCTTCGTCAGGAGTGCCCCGCGATCGGTAGCCGACCGTTACACTCCACTCCAGGAATCAAGTCTTTCCGGATGCCTCGGGACTTCCGAGCGCATTCAGTCAGCAGCCGCTGCAACCCCAGGGAGCGCTGTGTCTCGCCGCCTGTTCACCTCGGAGTCCGTGACCGAGGGACACCCCGACAAGATCGCTGACCAGATCAGCGACACCATCCTGGACGCCCTCCTGAAGGACGACCCGACCTCGCGCGTGGCCGTGGAGACCCTGATCACCACGGGTCTGGTGCACATCGCCGGCGAGGTGACCACGAAGGCGTACGCGCCGATCGCGCAGCTGGTCCGGGAGAAGATCCTGGAGATCGGCTACGACTCGTCGAAGAAGGGCTTCGACGGGGCCTCGTGCGGTGTGTCGGTGTCGATCGGCGCGCAGTCGCCGGACATCGCGCAGGGTGTGGACACCGCGCACGAGCACCGGGTCGAAGGCGACGTCGAGGACGAGCTGGACCGGCAGGGCGCGGGCGACCAGGGCCTGATGTTCGGTTACGCGTGCGACGACACGCCGGAGCTGATGCCGCTGCCGATCACGCTGGCGCACCGGCTGTCGCGGCGGTTGAGCGAGGTCCGCAAGAACGGGACGATCCCGTACCTGCGGCCCGACGGCAAGACCCAGGTCACCATCGAGTACGACGGCGACCGGGCGGTGCGGCTGGACACCGTGGTGGTGTCCTCGCAGCACGCCAGCGACATCGACCTGGACTCGCTGCTCACCCCGGACATCCGGGAGTTCGTGGTGGAGCCGGAGCTGAAGGCGCTGGCCGAGCAGGGCATCGAGCTGGTCACCGAGGGCTACCGGCTGCTGGTGAACCCGACCGGGCGGTTCGAGATCGGCGGGCCGATGGGCGACGCGGGCCTGACCGGCCGCAAGATCATCATCGACACGTACGGCGGCATGGCCCGCCACGGCGGCGGCGCCTTCTCGGGCAAGGACCCGTCCAAGGTGGACCGCTCGGCGGCGTACGCGATGCGCTGGGTGGCGAAGAACATCGTCGCCGCCGGCCTGGCCCGCCGGGCCGAGGTCCAGGTCGCGTACGCGATCGGCAAGGCCGAGCCGGTGGGTCTGTTCGTGGAGACCTTCGGCACCGAGAGCGTCCCGGTCACCAAGATCCAGGAAGCCGTCACCAAGGTCTTCGACCTGCGCCCGGCCGCGATCATCCGCGACCTGGACCTGCTGCGCCCGATCTACCAGCAGACCGCCGCGTACGGCCACTTCGGCCGTGAGCTGCCGGACTTCACCTGGGAGCGCACCGACCGCGTCGACGCGCTGAAGGCCGCCGCCACCAGCTGAGCACGCCCCATCCGCAGCCGTCCGTCCGGGGGTTCCCGCCCCCGGCGGGCGGCTGCGTCGTGCCGCCGGTGCTGTCGGCGGGTTCCGCTAGGTTGGGGGCGTGAGCAGCGCGGACGGCCCCGGGGAGCAGCTGGCGTTCATCCGGGAGACGGTGCGCCGGGCGAAGCCGCGGGCCGCGCGCGGCGTGGTGCCCGCCGAGCGGCAGCCGGTGGCGCGGGTGCTGGTCGACAAGGGCGTGCTGAGCCTGGACCAGTACTTCGACTACGCGGTGCCCGAGGCGATGTCCGAGGACGCCCGGCCGGGCGTCCGGGTCCGGGTGCGGTTCGGCGGCCGGGTCGGCGCGCACGGGCGGCGCGAGGGCGGGGCGCTGCACGACGGGTTCGTGGTCGAGCGGCGGGACGACTCCGACTACCCGGGCCCGCTGGCGCCGCTGGCCCGGGTCCTGTCGCCCGAGCAGGTGCTGACGCCGCAACTGCTGCGGCTGTGCCGGGCCGTCGCCGACCGCTACGCCGGGACGCTGGCGGACGTGCTGCAACTGGCGATCCCGCCCCGGCACGCCGGGGCGGAGGGCGAGCCGTCACCGCGCCCGCTGCCGCCGCCGGACGCGCCCCCGGCCGGGAGCTGGGAGCGGTACGTGCACGGGCCCGAGTTCCTCGGCTCGCTGGCGGGCGGGCACGCCCCGCGCGCGGTCTGGACGGCGCTGCCCGGCCCCGAGTGGCCGGCCGAGATCGCCCGGGCGGTCGCGGCGACCCTGGCCGCCGGGCGCGGCGCGCTGGTGGTGCTGCCGGACGGGCGCGCGGTGGCCCGGGTGGACGCGGCGCTGCGGGCGCTGCTCGGCGAGGGGCGGCACGCGGTGCTGGCCGCCGAGACCGGCCCGCAGGAGCGCTACCGGCGCTGGCTGTCGGTCAGCCGGGGCTCGGTGCGGGCCGCGATCGGCACCCGGGCGACGGTGTTCGCACCGGTGCGCGACCTCGGGCTGGTGGTGGTCTGGTCGGACGGCGACAGCAGCCACAGCGACCCCAACGCGCCGTACCCGCACGTGCGGGAGGTGGCACTGCTGCGGGCCGCCGAGGAGGGCGCGGCGGTGCTGCTGGGCGGCGTGTCGATGACGGTCGAGGCCGCGCAGCTGCTGCGCTCCGGCTGGGCCCGGCCGCTGGCCGCCGCCCGGGAGACGGTCCGGCGGACCGCGCCCCGGGTGCGCACGGTGACCGAGCACGACCAGGCCCGGGACGGAGCGGCCCAGGCCGCCCGGCTGCCGTCGGTGGCCTGGGAGACCGCCCGGGAGGCGCTGGCCCGGGGGCCGGTGCTGGTCCAGGTGCCGCGACGGGGCTACGCGCCCCGGCTGGTCTGCGGGAACTGCCGGGAGACGGCCCGCTGCCGGGCCTGCGGCGGGCCGCTGCAGTCGCCGGCGGCGGACGCCGCGCTGGTCTGCGCCTGGTGCGGCACGGAGGAGGCGGACTGGCACTGCGTCGAGTGCGGGTCGTTCCGGCTGCGGGCCGCGGTGGTGGGCGTGCGGCGCACCGCGGAGGAGCTGGGCAAGGCGTTCCCGCGCATCCCGGTGCGGACGTCCGGGCGGGACGCGGTGCTGGCGACGGTGCCGGGCACGCCCGCGCTGGTGCTGGCCACGCCCGGCGCGGAGCCGGTCGCGGACGGGCCCGGGTACGCGGCGGCGCTGCTGCTGGACGGCTGGGCGCTGCTCAACCGGCCCGACCTGCGGGCCGGCGAGGAGGCGGTGCGGCGCTGGCTGACGGCCGCCGCGCTGGTCCGCCCGGCGGGGGAGGGCGGCACCGTCGTGGTGGTCGCGGAGCCGGCGGCGCGGCCGGTGCAGGCGCTGGTGCGGTGGGACCCGGCCGGGCACGCCGGGACGGAACTCGACGAGCGGGAGGAGCTCAGGTTCCCGCCGGTCTCGCGGATGGCCTCGGTGACGGGGCCGGCCCGGGCGGTCGCGGACCTGCTGGGGCTGCTGCGGCTCCCGGCGGGCGCGGACGTGCTGGGGCCGGTGCCGGTGTCGGTTCCGGCGCACGGGGGTTCGGGGGGTTCCGGGGGGCCCGGGGGTTCCGGGGGAGCGCGGGAGGAGGGGGTGGAGCGCGCGCTGGTGCGGGTCGCGCCGGGGCAGGGGGCCGCGCTGGCGTCCGCGCTGAAGGCGGCGCAGATCGCGCGGCTGGCGCTGCGGGGGGCGGAGACGGTGCGGATCCGGGTGGACCCGACGGACATCGGCTGAGAGCCCCGCCGCGCCGGGCGTTGGCGGGATGGTGCGGAAACGGGGGCGCGGGGAACTGCGCGCGGCGGGAGTCGCGCGTCAGCGAGGTCGCGGGGTGGGGCAAGTTCTGGTCCTGCGTCGCGATCTGGCTGTGCGTGCTCGGTCGGCCGTGCGGTTCCCCGCGCCCCTGGTGTCGCGCGTTCCGGTGTCGCGCGTTCCGGGTTCGTCCGGAGCGTCAGCGGGTGCGCTGGGGCATCAGGGGGCTGGCCTGGCGGGCCTGCGGGATCGGGGGGCGGGCCGCGGCGGCGGCGTGTTCGGCCGCGGTGGTGGCGATGGTGGCGGTGGTGGCGATGGGCGGCGGGGCGGTGGGGGTCTCGGTGTCGCGCGGGGTGGGGAGGAGTTCGCCGGTGGGGCGGCGCATGCCGTAGCGGCGGTGGACGGCCTGCTTGGTGACGCCGAGGGCGGAGCCCACGGAGTCCCAGGAGAAGCCGAGGGCGCGGTCGAACTCGACGGCGGCGGCGACCAGGGTCTCGACGCTCTCGCGCAGTTCCTGGGCGAGCCGGACCGTCGGGGCCGGGGCGCGGCCGTAGACCACGAATCCGGCGGACGTGCTGGGGCGGCGGGGCCGGTAGACGTTGCCCAGCTGGGCGGTGAGCGTGCGCAGGGCGTCGACCTGGCGGCGGACCCGCTCGATGTCCCGCACCAGCAGGTGCAGGGACGCCCGGGCCCGGGCGTCGTGGTTGATCTGCTCGGCCATGGCCTCGTTGCCACCTCTCGGTCGGGTCGCGTGCTCGGGGCGCTCGCGCGTCCCGGTCAATTCGCATTGACCAACGCACGGCGGGTCGTTGGGTCACGCGCGGACTGCGACTCGGGATATGCCAGTGGCCGCTCCGAAGCGCCGCCGGAGATTGCATAGACTTCCCGGAGGCCGTCCTTTCCGGGCGGTCCTGTCGGTGCAGAGGGAGTCGCAGTCTTGGCAGTTCAGCCGATCCGGATCTTCGGGGACCCGGTGCTGCGGGCCACCGCGAAGCAGGTGACCGTCTTCGACAAGGAGCTGCGGAAGCTGGTGAAGGACCTCACCGACACCATGCTGGAGGCTCCCGGGGCGGGGCTGGCGGCGCCGCAACTCGGCGTCTCGCTGCGGGTGTTCACGTACCACGTGGACGGCGTGGTGGGCCACCTGATCAACCCGGACCTGTCGCTCAGCGAGGAGGAGCAGGACGGCCCCGAGGGGTGCCTGTCGCTGCCCGGCCTGCGGTTCGACACCAAGCGGGCGTACGGGGTGGTGGCCCGGGGCGTCAACATGTACGGGGACCCGGTGACGGTGGAGGGCACCCAGCTGATGGCGCGCTGCATCCAGCACGAGACCGACCACCTGGACGGGATCATCTTCATCGACCGGCTGGACCGGGAGGCCCGGAAGGCCGCCATGAAGGCGATCCGGGAGACGGACTGGGGCGGCGGCCCCGCGCCGACGGTGCGGATCTCGCCGCATTCCACCTTCGGCCCGATCCGCTGACGGTCCGCCCGACGGTTCGTCCGCCGACCGCGCGCGGACGCCGCCCGACGCCGGGCGGAAAAGCGGTGCCCGGAACGGCGGGCCGCCCGGCGGGCATTCTCCGGCAATCCGACGTTCCGACCGTTCGCATCCCAGCGAACCCAGCGAACCCAGCGAACCCAGTGTTCCCCGTGATCCCAGCGATCCCCGTGATCCCAGTGAAAGGCCCCCGCCCGTGCGTCTCGTCTTCGCCGGCACCCCCGAGGTCGCCGTTCCCGCCCTGGACGCCCTGCTGGCCTCCCGGCACGAGGTGGTCGCCGTGGTGACCCGCCCCGACGCGCCGGCCGGGCGCGGGCGCAGGTTGGTGGCCAGCCCCGTCGCGCAGCGCGCCGAGGAGGCGGGCATCGAGGTGCTCAAGCCGGCCCGGCCGAGCGAGCCGGAGTTCCTGGCCCGGCTGGCCGAACTCGCCCCCGACTGCTGCCCGGTGGTGGCGTACGGCGCGCTGATCCGGCCCGGCGCGCTGGAGATCCCGGTGCACGGCTGGGTGAACCTGCACTTCTCGCTGCTGCCCGCGTGGCGCGGCGCCGCGCCCGTGCAGCACGCGGTGCTGGCGGGCGACGAGGTGACCGGCGCGTCCACCTTCCTGATCGAGGAGGGACTGGACTCCGGGCCGGTGTTCGGCGTCCTGACCGAGACGGTCAAGCCCACCGACACCAGCGGCGACCTGCTCGGCCGGCTCTCCCGCGCGGGCGCCGAGCTGCTGGTGCGCACCATGGACGCGATCGAGGACGGGCAGGCCCGGCCCGAGCCGCAGCCGCTCGCCGGGGTCTCGCTGGCGCCCAAGCTCACCGTCGAGGACGCCCGGATCGAGTGGACCCACCCCGCGCTGCGGGTCGACCGGGTGGTGCGCGGCTGCGCGCCCGCGCCCGGGGCCTGGACCACCTTCCGCGGCGAGCGGCTCAAGCTGACCGGCCCGGTGCGCCTGCTGCCGGGCGAGAGCGCGCTGGCGCCGGGCGAGCTGGCGGTGGCCAAGAACAGCGTCCGGGTCGGCACCGGCAGCCACGAGGTGGAGCTCGGCGAGGTCCGTCCGCAGGGCAAGAAGGCGATGCCGGCCGCGGACTGGGCGCGCGGCGCCCGGATCGAGACCGGGGAGCGCTTCGAGGGCTGAGGGCTGAGGGCCGCCGGTCGTACGGGGGCGGGGACGGGGCGGGTCCGGACGGCGGGAGCGGGGGCGGGCGGCGGGTTCGGCCTAGACTTGGGGCGAGACCCCTCGGTGGGTCGGACCTGATCCGCAGCACCTTTGTTTCGAGGCACCCGTTGTGAGCACCCCCGCCGGCGCGAAGCGCGCCCCCCGTCCGCACCGCCGTCCCAAGAAGGACCCCGCCCGGATCGTCGCGTTCCGGGCGCTGCGGGCCGTCGACGAGCGTGACGCGTACGCCAACCTGATCCTGCCGTCGCTGCTGCGCGAGGCCGAGCGCAAGGGCATGGAGCGGCGCGACGCCGCGCTCGCCACCGAGCTGGTGTACGGCACGCTGCGCGGCCAGGGCACCTACGACGCGGTCATCGCGGCCTGCGTGGACCGCCCGCTGCGCGAGGTCGACCCGCCGGTGCTGGACGTCCTCTCGCTGGGCGCGCACCAGCTGCTCGGCACCCGGATCCCCAGCCACGCGGCGGTCTCCGCGACCGTCGAGCTGGCCCGGGTGGTGCTCGGCGACGGCCGGGCCAAGTTCGTCAACGCCGTGCTGCGCAAGATCAGCGCCCAGGACCTGGCGGGCTGGGTCGCCCAGGTCGCCCCGCCGTACGAGGACGACGCCGAGGACCACCTGGCCGTCGTCCACTCCCACCCGCGCTGGGTGGTCTCCTCGCTGTGGGACGCGCTCGGCCGCTGGCAGCCGGACGCGAGCGGCCGGGAGGCGATGGAGCGGCTGCTGGAGGCCGACAACGCCCGCCCCGAGGTGACCCTGGTCGCCCGGCCCGGCCGCTCCTCGGTCGCCGAACTGCGCGCGGCGCTGCCCGAGGTCGAGGACGGCCGCTGGTCGCCGTACGCGCTGCGGCTCACCGACGGCGGCGACCCGGCCGGGGTGGACGCGGTGCGGGAGAACCGGGCCGGCGTCCAGGACGAGGGCAGCCAGCTGGTCGCGCTCGCCCTCGCCAACGCGCCGCTGGACGGCCCCGACCGGCTCTGGCTGGACGGCTGCGCGGGCCCCGGCGGCAAGGCCGCGCTGCTCGGCGCGGTCGCCGCGGAGCGCGGCGCGGCGCTGGTCGCCTCCGAGAAGCAGCCGCACCGCGCCCGGCTGGTGGCCCGCGCGCTGGACGGAAACCCCGGCCCGTACGCCGTCATCACCGCGGACGGGACGCGGGGCGCCTGGGAGCGGGGCGCGTTCGACCGCGTCCTGGTCGACGTGCCGTGCTCGGGCCTGGGCGCGCTGCGCCGCCGCCCGGAGGCGCGGTGGCGGCGCCGCCCCGAGGACATCGCCGGATTCGGTCCGCTGCAAAGGGAGTTGCTCCGTTCGGCGCTGGACGCGGCGCGGGTCGGCGGCGTGGTCGGCTACGCGACCTGCTCCCCGCACCTGGCGGAGACCCGGGCGGTGGTCGACGACGTGCTGCGCGGCCGGGAGGACGTGGAGTGGATCGACGCCCGCCCGCTGCTGCCCGGCGTCCCCGACCTGGGCGACGGCCCGGACGTCCAGCTGTGGCCGCACCTGCACGGGACGGACGCGATGTACCTGGCGCTGCTGCGGCGGACCGCCTGACGGCGGGCGGGAGCCGGGGCGGCACCGCGGGGGCCGGTGCCGCCCCGGCGGGGTCAGCCGGTGAGCGTCTGGGTTCCCAGGACGGAGAGCAGGGCGAGGCGTTCGGCGTCCTCGGTGTCGGGCCCGGCGGTGTAGACCATGATGCGCAGCCGGCTGCCGGCGACGTGCAGGACGTCGCAGTCCAGGGTGAGGGGGCCGACGGCGGGGTGGTCGACGGTCTTGCGGCTCGACTCGTGCTCGGCGGTGGTGCCGGTGTCCCAGAGCTCGGCGAAGCGGGCGCTGCGCCGTCGGAGCCGGGTGATCAGGTCGGCGAGCGCGGCGTCGTCGGGGTAGAGGGCGCTGGTGCGGCGGAGGTCGGCGGCGAGGAGCCGCTGGAGGGCGCCGTTGGATTCGGGGGTGTGGCGCACCCGGGTGGTGGAGGTGACGAAGGCGCGCCAGGCGGCGTTCAGGTCGGGGCCGGTCCACTCTCCCATCAGGGCGGTGTGGAGGGGGTTGGCGAGGAGCTGGGTCCAGGTGGCGTCGTAGACCGCGACGGGGGTGGTGGTGAGGCGGTCGAGGATGCGGTGGACGCCGGGGGTGATGTGGCGGGGGACCGTGGCGGGGCCGGGCACGGCGAGTCCGGCGAGGCGGAAGAGGTGTTCGCGTTCGCCGCTCTCCAGGCGCAGGCCGCGGGCGAGGGCCTCGACGACCTGGGGTGA
Source organism: Kitasatospora sp. NPDC088783 (assembly GCF_044750705.1). Lineage (NCBI taxonomy): Bacteria > Bacillati > Actinomycetota > Actinomycetes > Kitasatosporales > Streptomycetaceae > Kitasatospora > Kitasatospora sp. NPDC088783. The sequence continues at coordinate 48,770 of NZ_JBIVKJ010000012.1, read as the reverse complement.
GGGGTTGCGGGCGCGGCCCTGTTCCAGGCGGACGATGTAGTCGGCGGAGATCCCGGTCAGGTGGGAGAGCTCTTCGCGGCGCAGCCCGGGGGCGCGTCGGCGGCCACCGCCGGGAAGGCCGGCCCGGTCGGGGGCGATGCGGTCGCGCCAGGCGTGCAGGGCCGCGCCGAGTTCTGTCGAGGGCATGCCCTCATTGTGGCAAAAGGGCGCTTTGTGTTTCCTGGTACCGATGGTCCCAGGAAAGCGGGTCCACTCCCTGACGGGGCGATCGGTGCGCATGCTGGAGGCATGAGTGAGACACGACGTGAGGAAACACCCGCCACGGGCAAGCTCGCCCTCGTCACCGGCGCGACCTCCGGCATCGGCAAGGCGTTCGCCGAACGCTTCGCCGCCGACGGCTACGACCTGATCGTCGTCGGCCGCCGCCGGGACCGCCTGGAGGAGTTCGCCGCCGCGCACCCCGAGGTCGAGGTCCGCACCGTCGCGGCCGACCTCTCCACCGAGGAGGGCATCGACGCCCTCGCGGCGATCTGCGCGGCCGAGCCGCTGGACGTGCTGGTCAACAACGCCGGCGTCTCCCACTACATGCCGCTGGCCGACCTGCCCGCCGACAGGGCCCGCGAACTCGTCAACGTCAAGGTCCTGGCCCCCACCCAGCTGATGCGCGCCGCGGTGGGGCCCATGCAGCGCCGCGGGACGGGCACCATCCTCAACGTCGCCGGTATGATCGCCTTCTCCGGGCCCGCCGACAAGAGCGTCATGCCCCGCCGCGCCGTCTACGCCGGGACCCTGGCCCACCTGGTCGCCATGACCCAGGCCCTGGCCGCCGAGGTCGAGGACTCCGGCGTCACCGTCGCCGTGGTCTGCCCCGGCGTGGTGGCCACCGAGTTCCACTCCTCCCAGGGCATGGACCTGAGCGCCGTCCCCCGGATGAGCGCCGAGGACCTCGTCACCGGCGCCCTGCGCGGCCTGGAACTCGGCGAGACCGTCATCGCCCCCGGCGTCGAGGACTACCGGCTGCTGCGGAACGTGTTCACCGCCGACCTCGCCGCCTTCGGCGGCCAGTCCCCGGCCCTCGCCACCCGCTACACCGCGTAGCCGCGGCGGCCGGGGCCCCTCGGGGGCGGACGGTTCCTGACGGCGGGTCGGCTGCGGGTGCGGACGCGACGGGGGCGGCGAGGCGGGCGGGTCGGGGGCGGCCGGTCGCGGCCGGTCGTGGCCGGTACTGGACGGTGCTGGACGGGCGGGTGGTACTGGACAAGTCGGCCGGTGCGGCGGAGGGTGGAAGCCATGGAGTACACCCACCTCGGCCGCACCGGCCTGTCCGTCTCCCGGCTCTGCCTGGGCACCATGAACTTCGGCCCGCACACCGTGGAGGCCGACGCGCACCGGATCATGGACGCCGCGCACGGGCACGGCATCAACTTCTTCGACACCGCCAACGTCTACGGCTGGGGCGAGAACAGGGGCCTCACCGAGAGCATCATCGGCAACTGGTTCGCCAAGGGCGGCGGACGGCGCGAGAAGACCGTGATCGCCACCAAGCTGTACGGCGACATGGGCGACTGGCCCAACGAGGGCAAGCTCTCCGCGCTCAACATCCGCCGCGCCGTGGACGCCAGCCTGCGCCGCCTGCAGACCGACCACATCGACCTCTACCAGATGCACCACGTCGACCGGGACACCCCCTGGGACGAGGTCTGGCAGGCGATGGAGGTGCTCACCCTCCAGGGCAAGATCATCTACGTCGGCTCCTCCAACTTCGCCGGCTGGCACCTCGCCCAGGCCCAGGAGACCGCCAGGGCCCGCAACTTCCTCGGCCTGACCAGCGAGCAGTCGCTGTACAACCTGATCGAGCGCAGCGTCGAGCTGGAGGTCGTCCCCGCCGCCCAGCACTACGGACTCGGCCTGATCCCGTGGTCCCCGCTGCACGGCGGCCTGCTCGGCGGCGTGCTGCGCAAGGAGCGCGAGGGCGTGCGCCGCGCCGAGGGCCGGGCCCAGGACACCCTGAACGAGCACCGCGAGCAGATCCAGGCGTACGAGGACCTGTGCGAGGAGCTCGGCCACGAGCCCGGCGACGTCGCGCTGGCCTGGCTGCGCGGCCGTCCGGCCGTCACCGCCCCGATCATCGGCCCCCGCACCGAGGAGCAGCTGGACGCGGCGGTGCGCTCGCTGGAGGTCCGGCTGGACGCCAAGGCGCTGGAGCGGCTGGACGAGATCTTCCCCGGCTACCGCACCGCGCCGGAGCACTACGCCTGGTGAGGCGCTGACGGCTGGCGGCGGCTGGCGGCGGCTGACGGTTGTCGAGCGTTGTCGAGGGCTGTCGAGGGCTGTCGACGGCTGTGGGGGGCGGTCCGGCGGGGGTTCCTCCGCCGGGCCGCCCGTCCGTCCGTCCGCCCGTTCGTCCGGGTCGGGTCAGAAGTACACGGCGCAGCCGCGCCGTTCGAGGGCGTCGACCAGGTGCGGGGCGGGCGGGTGCGGGGTCCAGCGCAGGTCGAGCTTCTCCAGTGCGGGGAGTTCGGCCAGCCAGGACGGGACCTGCGTCAACGGGTTGCCGCGCAGGTCGAGTTCGCGCAGCAGCGGGAGTCCGGCCAGCGCGGGCGGCAGGGCGGTGAGCCGGTTGTCGCGCAGTTCCAGGCAGCGCAGCTCGCGCAGCCCGGAGAGCGCGGCGGGCAGTGCCGTCAGGCGGTTGCCGCGCAGGCGCAGTTCGCGCAGCCGGGACAGCGCGCCGAGGGCTGCCGGGAGGGCGGTCAACCGGCAGTTCTGCGCGCGCAGTTCGATGAGCCGGACCAAGTCGCCGATGCTGTCCGGGAGTTCGGTGAGCGGGTTGTCGCCGACGTTGAGGTAGCGCAGCCGGTGCAGGCGTCCGAGGGCGGCCGGCAGCGCGGTGAGCCGGTTGTCGTGCAGGTAGAGGAAGCCGGACAGGCCGGTGAGGGCGCCGATCCGGTCGGGGACGGCGGTGAGCGCGTTGTGCCCCAGGTCGAGGGTCCGCAGGCGGGTGAACTCGCCGATGGTGTCCGGGAGTTCGGTCAGCTCGTTGTCCGCGAGGATCAGCACCTCGGCGTCCGTGCGGGCCCACACCCCGTCCGGTACGGCGCGCAGGCCCGCCCGCCACAGGTTCACCACCGGGCCGGTCACAGGGCCTTCTCCAGCCAGTGCGCGGCGTACGGGTTGGTGTTGTACGGCGGGATGTCCGCGTAGCCGGCGGCCGTGTACAGCGCGCGGGCCTCGGCGAATTCGGCCATGGTGTCCAGCCGCAGCCGGGTGCGGCCCAGCGCGCGGGCGGCGTCCTCGGCGGCGGCCAGCAGGGCGCGGCCCAGGCCGTGCCCGCGGGCGGACGGGCGGACGTACAGCCGTTTCAGCTCGGCGCTGCCGGGGGCACCGGAGACGGTGGGGGCGCCGGGGTCGGCGGGGTCGGCGGCCAGGGTCCGGACGCCCGCGCACCCCGCCGGGCGGCCGTCCAGCCGGGCGAGCAGGAACACGCCGCCGCGCGGCGCGGTGAGTTCGAGGTCCGCCGGGGCCTCCTCGGCGGGCAGCGCTCCGACGGGCGGGGGTCCGCTCCAGCGGCGGCGTACCTCGGCCTGGTACTCGGTCAGCAGCAGGCGGGCGTCGGGGGAGTCGACGGGTTCGGGGCGGATCTCGGCCACGGCGGTTCCGTTCGGGGGCGGGGGCGGGGGCGGGGTAGGACGGCGGGGGCGGGTGGGCGCGAGGAGGGACGGTACTGCCGAAAATCCGACCAGTTCGCTGAATCCCGGATGGCTGAGACGGCGAACCCGCTGGCCTTGGCGGCAGCAACCGCCAGTTGTCAGCGGGTTCGCTCGGTACTCGAGGATCTGGCGCCCGCAGAAGACATTCGTAGGGGTGGTTGCCAACCATTCCAGTTCGGTGTGTGGCCAGGCGAGGGCCAGTGCTCTGAATGGCCTGGGTAGGTCCACTGACAGCCCACCCACTCGCATTCCGGGATCGCGCCTTCCCAGTCGTCGGTGCACCGGTCGGCCCAGGCCCGACCTACCATGACTGGCCGGGTCACCGCGTCGCCGCCAGCCACCTCCTGGACCCGCACGACCAGACCGAGCCCGTTGGCTCCGGGGTTCCCTCGCGGACCGTAGGACACATTGATCACCCCGCAGTCATGAGCGTGCGCGAGGAACCGCTCCAGGTCAGCTGGAACGCAGGCGGTCAACTCCCTTCCCCAAAGCGTCACCTGGGGTCCGTGGACCGCGTCGACCCCGACGCAGAAGAGCTGACCGCCGACGAAGTAGGCGTATACGGCCGGCTCTGCGGGGCCCGTGCCGAACTCCACGCCCAGGGTCTCCGGAAACGATGGGTCAGCCTGGAACCGACGCACCTCGGTCATGCCCAGCAGTACTGCTGCGACCTCCGTGACGCTCATGCCGAAGCACAACGGCCCGACGCCTTCCAGAGGCATCAGTTCCCAGTCCGTCGGCTCCGTGACAGCACTCCGAGGCTCTGCTTCCGCCATCTGCTCACCCGTCCCTGCTCGCACCGGCCACCTCGATCCCCGGCGCTCGACATCACCGTGGCATTACAGCAGGCGCAAGATCGTTCGGGGAACAGCGGGCAGAGCCAAGTTCAGGCAGCCTCATCAGTCCATGGCGAGGACAGGGTCCGAAGCTGCCACAGCCTCGGCTCAGTGCGGGTGTACAGCTCATGGCGCGATGGGGTCGGGACGGAACTGGGCGGGGTGAGCGGCGAGAAGGTGGTGCATCGCGGTATTCGGCGCGATGCCGAAAACTCTGATGAGGTGGATCGGGTCGGCGGTGTGCTTGGCCTCGTCAAGGATCCGGTCGGCCCGCAGGGCAGATGCCCGCACGCCAATTGCCATGAACGGCTTCTTAGTTGACAGGCCCGACAGCGCGGCGTTGCTGTCGTTCACGGCGGTCTGGCGACTGAGCAAGAGGTGAGGGTTGGTCGTGGAGGGCCATCGGGTGGATCGCTCGGCGAGCCACGTTCTCAGCAGGTCCCAGGTGAGTTCGTCAAGGTAGACGGTGTGGTCGAGGCATCCAGGTCGGCGGATCGTCAACCGGCCACGAGTCAGGTCGATGTCCGTGAGGAGAAGGTGGCGGACTTCGAATCGGGTCAGGGCGTGAACGGCGACGAGCCCGACCGTCAGGCGGTCCCGAGCTGTGTGAGCCTGGCCGAGCAACCCTCGTAACTGGTCGGTTGCGAGCGGGCGGGGCAGGGTCTTGGGGCCTGGAAGGCTCACTGCCCGGGCTGGGTCCCGGAAGACCAGGCGCTCGCGCTTGAGCGCGCGGAACATGGACCTCAGCGAGCACAAGGTGGCCCGCGTGTTCGCGCCGCGTTGGGCGGAGACTGCCCGGTCGATGTCGCTGCTGGTGATCGCGCGCGGGTCCTCGAGGCCGACGCTCGCCCAGTCCGACAGGACAGGATGGGCACGGCTGACGTAGGCGTGGATGGTTCTGTCCTTCAACGCTCGGCTGGGTCGCGTGCCGACGCCGGCCATGACGCGGATCCAGGTGTGCACGGCCGTCGCGAAAGCGCTGGGCAGCGCGTCGGCGAGTTCGCGCGCCCGTCGGACATCAGCGCTGTCAAGGTTCAGGGGCTCCAGCAGACCGAGTTGCTGCAGATAGTGAGGCAGCCGGGCATGGTGATGGCTGTCGCTCAGGGCAGCGACCGCCCGGATGTCCGCTTCGAGCAGTGGAACTTCGACGCCGAGGCGGCCGACCACAATCCGAAGGGTGCGGAAGCTGGAGGCGACCTGATTGGGGTCGGCTCCTAGGGACCGCAGGTGACTGGTGAACTCGGCGACCACCTGCATCGCGTTCTCGGTCAGCGCCGGTTGCCGTGTCTCGTCCAGGCGAGTCCAGTCGCGTTCCGGGCAGCGGAACAGCCCCTCCTGCCTGGGGTCGATCAAGTGCTCGGACACCTCGCGCGGCGGCCGGGCAACCTCGCGGACGACCTTCGCCTTGGCCTCGAATCGGCCGCGCACCCCGACGTTCGTTCCCTTGTGCTTCACGGTCCGTAAGAGCAGAGCGAACTCGCCGCTGAACCAGAGCTGGTCGCCGCCGACCAGTCCTGCGCCACTGAGGTCGGAGGCGGTCTCGACCATCACCAAGCGGCACCGCCGGCAGTGTCCGGCCGAGGTCGGCAGCTCACGGCAACACCGTACGCATACGCTCACTGGGAAGCGGTGCGGCTTCCGTTCCCAGTGGTGGCAGCCTGCGCAGACGCGCCGCACGACACCGTTCCAGGCGAGGCAGTGTTCACAGCTTCCCCGTGTGAAGGCCGAGGCCGGCACGAGGCGCGGGCGGGCTGGCCCGCAACAGGCCAGCACGCTTGAGCGCCTCGGCGATCGTCGGATGCATCTTCGGAAGGTCGGCGAGCATCTCCGCGCCCACCCTGCGTTCGCCGGGTTCGCGGGACGCCGGAGCGAGCCGTGCTCCTTGCCACGTGTCGTAGAACCACCCTGCCGAGTTGACTCCGCGCTGGTGGCCAATGATCCGCAACTGATCCAGGACCAGAGGGAGGTCCTCAATCTCGCGGTCGCGGATCATCCCACCGTGCTGGGAGGAGAACCGTCGTCCGTAGTCCCTGAACAAGGCAAGCTGGCCCGGGATTTGAGGTGGGCATACGTCCTCGTCATCGCGCTGGCCCTTGGCCGGCATCGGCCTGGCCAAGGGGCAGATCCTCCACGGCCTGGTCAAGGGACGCTCGTGGTCACGGAGAGGCGAAGCCCGTGGCAACGCCACCTCCGGCAACCTGAGAACGAACTGCCGGGGCCTGCCGCCGGTCGGGTCGCCCGCATGATCTCCGAACGCAGCCATGCCTCGTTCTCACCGAAGCGCACAGCCAGCAGGCACGACCGGCACGTGCCGTCCGGTCCGACAATCTCCGGCCATCCGCAGCGCCGACAGTCTGCCTCCCTGCGCTTGCGGCCTCCGCTCCTCGCCAGGGCCCGAACCACAGCACACTCCCGGCACAGACCGCCCTTGGTCACCTCCCCCCGGCACGCGCAGGTTGCACAGCTTCCCGCCACGGCGCTCATCGTCCACATGATCGCTCAGTTCGGAGGCATCGATCGGCGACCACCAGCCGGCCGCGGCAACGGCCGCACCGCTCCCGAGGTTGCATCACCGCCGACGGCCTGCCGCGACGCATCCTCCGGCACCGCCGCGGCCACCGCCTCAGCCTCCATGAGGTCCGCGACCGTACAACCGAGGGCCGTGCAGATCATGTCCAGATCGTCCAACCGCACGGTGATCGGCTTGCCCGACCACAGAGCAGCGACCTTGCTCAAGGACGGGGTGAACCCCACCTCCTCGAACGCGACCAGCAACTGACTCGGTCGCCAGATGTCTCGCCGGGCCGCCACCCACCGCAGATTCCACTTCAACCTCTCAACCCTCCTGGCTCAGCCGCCGGATGGCGCGCCGCGACGACTCCAAGCTCGACCGCTCGGGGTCCCTCCTGACGGTCGCGAGACAGCCAACCGTCGTGGAGGCCCAGACGTGGCCCAATAGGACCTGCACATCCCACAACGGCATCCCTGCCTCGTAGTTGTGGGTGGCGCACGCGTGGCGCAAGAGGTGGGGGAACAGAACCGGCACCGGACTCGACAGGTGCTCCAGGGGGGCGCTCTTCAAGGCCCGGCGGAACGTGTCCGCGACCGTTGCCGGCGCGAGCGGCAGGTTCAGCGACGCGAGTGCGCCGGGGAGCCGCTCGGACGGAAACAGCGGAGCCAGGGGGCTGCTCGCGTCGTCCCGGAACTCTCCACGAATCTCTTCGACGTACCACCACAGCAGGGCCCTTCCCTCGGCGAACATGTACGCCTCGCGTTGCCGCGGCCCTGAGCCTCGAGCCCCCTTGCCCTGCACCAGGAACCGGCCCCACTGCCCGTTCTCCCAGTGCACATCTCCCAACCTGACCGCACACAACTCAGCTGCCCGCACCCCCGAGAGGTAGGCGAGCTTGGCCATGACATAGTTCCGTGCCGCCACCGGGTACTTCCTCGACCCTGGTAGCGCCTCGCGCCAGGAGGCGAAGAAGTCCTTCATCGCCCGGGCGGACGGCGGGATCCGAAGCCCGAAGTCGCCACGGTGTCGTGGCCGATCGAACGCGTCCACCGGAGACTCGACCACAGCTCCGAACCGTCGAGGATCTCGCCCGCGTACCGCTGTTCCAGGAAGGCGAAGTATCCGTCGATCTTCGTCATCTTCGCCCTGATCGTGGAGTGCCCGCGCTTCCCAACTCCGGCGAAGTGCTGATCGACTTCCCGAGGCCCCAATCGCCACGGCACGACACCGTAGAACGCGCAGATCTCCATGACCGGCTGGACCAGCGCGTGCAGCGTCGCCGGAGCGAGCCCGGCGACGTCACGAGCCCAGCAGTACTCCGCCAGGGTGTCCTGGTACAGGGCGCGCTCGTCCTCCGGCGACGACGTCTCCGCGGCTCGCCGTTGCAAGGTAACTACATCTGCCAGGCCGGGCTCTCCCCGCCCAGCCTGACCTTCCTGACCGGTGCCGCTGGTGATCAGCGAGAACCGGCGACTCCCGGAATCCACCACAAGCATGCAAGTTGCGGCTGTTTCTCCAGGAATCTGCGAGCAAGTGCCGAAATCTCACACGAACGAGTGGACCCAGTCCACAAGCCACTGACCAGGTCAGAAGCCGTGCAACGCCCAGCCACCCTCGCCCCGGAACCCGTCGGAACTCCAGTTAACGGCGGGCGGGCGATCACGCGGACGGCGGTGGCCACCGCGTCCTCCGGGCCGCGCGGTGCGGTTCCTCCCGCTGCCGGTGGGGTGGCGGTTCCCGGTGTCGCGGACGGCGCTCCGGGGGACGGGGGTGGAAGTGCGCCAGGATGACCGGGTGAAGCCGATCAGCCATCAGGTCCCCTACTACTCCCAGTGGGAGTCGCCCGAACTCGTGCCCGACATCCTGGACGGCACGCTGCGGGCCGCCGACGACCCGTTGTGGGAGCGCTCCGGCGCCGCCGACGAGGACGAGTACGAGTACTGGTCTTGGCGGCTGTGCGGGATGGCCTGCCTGCGGATGGCGCTCGACCACTGGTGGGGCGTCGCCCCGGCGGCCGTCCCGCTCGCCGAGGAGTGCCAACGGGCCGGGGCGTACGTCCGGCACCCCGACGGGCGGCTCGACGGCCTGATCCACGCCCCGTTCGCCGCGTACGCCCGCACCCGCTGGGGCCTGCACGCCGAGGCGGTCGACCCGCTGCCCGCCGACCGGATCGCCGCCGAACTCGCCGCGGGCCGGCTCCCGGTGCTCTCCGTCCACCCCGCCATCCGCACCCTCGCCCCCGAAGTGCCGCGCACCGGCGGGCACCTGGTGCTCGCGGTCGGCGCCGACGACGAGGCGCTGCGGATCCACAACCCGTCCGGCTTCCCCGACGGCTCGCAGCGCGCCGCCCGGGTCCCCTGGGGCGACCTGGAGCGGTTCTACTCCGGCCGCGCCATCGTCCTCGGCCCGCCCCCGTACTGACCGGCCGGCCGGGCTCCGGGGGAGGTCCTGCTGATGCGGACGGCGGGTGGCGGGCGATGGGCGGCGTCCGGTGCGGCTGAACCCCGGCCGGGCGGCCGGGGTGGGCGATCCGCTCGGCGTCAGGCCGCGTTGGGCAGGCCGATCGGGGTGGTCGGGGGCAGGTCGGCGCGGCAGGCGGCGGAGATCGGGCGCAGCGCGGTGAGGAGTTCGTCCAGCTCGGAGCGGTGGAAGTGCGTCCAGACCCGGGAGGCGGCCAGGTCGGTGGCGGCCTCCAGGGCCAGGTGGCGGCGGCGGCCCTCGGGGGTCAGCGAGCCGTCCGGGGCCAGCCAGTGGCGGTCGGTCAGACGGGCGGTGGCCTCGTCCCACTCGGTGTCGCTCCAGCCTCGGTGCGGCTGGAGCGTCTCGCGGCGGGTGTCCAGCGCGCAGCGGACCACCAGCGCCTCGCAGCCGTCGAGGCCCTCGGTGACCAGGGCGGCGACGTGGCCGTCGCCCCGGTGCTCGCGCAGCACGGTGGTGGCCTGCCACAGTCGGGCCAGGCGGCCCTCCGGGCGGGGGAGGTCGGCGTTCGCGGCGGCCAGCACGCGCCCACAACAGTCCAGGCCCTCGACGGCCCGTTCCAGCAGCTCCACCGAACGGTCGATCAGATCCGGCTTCACGTCCGCCAGGACGCGCCGCAGCGCGCCCGTCACCCCCTCCACCCGGGCCTCCAGCGCCTGCTCCGGGCTCGCCAGCGTCCACACCTCCGGCAGCGCCCGTTCGACCATCTGCGGCGCGAAGTTGAAGAACGCGGCCACCACCGGCGCCGCGTCCACCGCGCCCAGCGGCGCCGAGCGGCCGCCGAAGTAACCGCGCCAGTAACCGCGCAGCCCGGCCGCTTCGTACGCGGCGCGGGCCTCGGGGGAGAAGTAGGTGAGGGCGTGGACGGGTTCGAACAGCCACCAGAGAGCACGTGCGGGGTGGACGACCTGGGTCATCGGACGCCTTTCGTGAGGGGCGAGCAGCGTTGGGTCCGCCTGCTGTGGAGCCTGCCAGAGCGGGCCGACACCGGGAAGGGGAAGTGTTTCGGCAGTGTGAACACTTCGGGGGTGCGCCTCCGCGACGTGCGGGCGCTCCGAGACGGGGCCCGCCGCCCGGCCCGCTGCCCGGTCCGCTGCCCGATCTGCCGCCCGGCCCGCCGCCCGGCTCGCTGCCCGGCCACCTGCCGGGCCGTCCGGCGGACGGGGGATGATGGTCGGGGGCGGTCGCCCGGGCCGCCCGCACCGAGTCGTGAAGGTACCCTCGCCATGGCGCAGATCAACCCCAGCATCCTCTCCGCGGACTTCGCCCGCCTCGCCGACGAGGCCGAGGCGGTGCGCGGCGCGGACTGGCTGCACGTCGACGTGATGGACAACCACTTCGTCCCCAACCTCACGCTGGGCGTGCCGATCGTCGAGTCGCTGGCCCGCGCCACCGACACCCCCCTCGACTGCCACCTGATGATCGAACAGCCCGACCGCTGGGCCCCGCAGTACGTCGAGGCCGGCGCCGGCTCCGTCACCTTCCACGTCGAGGCCGCCGCCGCCCCCGTCCGGCTCGCCCGGGAGATCCGCGCCAAGGGCGCCCGCGCCTCGATGGCGCTGCGCCCCGCCACCCCGATCGAGCCGTACGAGGACCTGCTGCCCGAGCTGGACATGGTGCTGATCATGACGGTGGAGCCCGGCTTCGGCGGCCAGGCGTTCCTCGACATCATGCTCCCCAAGATCCGCCGCACCCGGCAGCTGATCGACAAGCACGGCCTCGACCTGTGGCTCCAGGTCGACGGCGGGGTCGCCCCCGCCACCATCGAGGCCTGCGCCGAGGCCGGGGCCGACGTGTTCGTGGCCGGTTCGGCGGTCTACGGCGCGGCCGACCCGGCGGAGGCGGTCCGCGCGCTGCGCGCCCAGGCGGAGGCGGCGAGCGCCGAGGCCTGGTGGGCCTGCAAGCACTGAGGCCGCCTCGTCGGCTGACGGGGGGTGCGTCCGCGTCCGCGTCTGCGTGTGGGGGCGGGGCGGGGACGGGAGCGGGTGCGTTCGCGGGATTCGTCCGGACACGGGGGTGCGCGCGGCCGGAGGCGGCCGGCGGTCCGGTCGATACTGGCGGCCATGAGCAACCTCGACCGGAAATCCGCCCCGGCCGTCTGCGGACGCCAGGCCGCCACCGGCCCCGTCAAGGACCTGCTGACCGGGCGGCGCGTCCCGCTCGGCGAGTCCACCGTGGTCCGGCGGCTGCTGCCCAACCTCGGCCGCCGGATGGTCGGCGCCTGGTGCTTCGTCGACCACTACGGCCCCGACGACATCGCCGACGAGCCCGGCATGCAGGTGCCGCCGCACCCCCACACGGGCCTGCAGACCGTCAGCTGGCTGCACGAGGGCAGCGTGCTGCACCGGGACAGCCTCGGCAGCGTGCAGACCGTCCGCCCGCGCGAACTCGGCCTGATGACCTCCGGCCGGGCCATCTCGCACTCCGAGCAGTCCCCGCGCGAGCACGCGCCGCTGCTGCACGGCGCCCAGCTCTGGGTCGCCCTCCCCGACGCCCACCGGCACACCGCGCCCGCCTTCGAACACCACCCCGAGCTGCCCGTCGTCACCGCCGGCGGCCTGCACGCCGACCTCATCCTCGGCACCCTCGACGGGGCCACCTCCCCCGGCACCACCCATACCGCCCTCACCGGCGCCGACCTCACCCTCCGCGAGGGCGCCGCCCACCGCCTCCCGCTCGAACCCGGCTTCGAGTACGCCGTCCTCGCCATGACCGGCAGCACCGACGTCGACGGCGTCCCGGTCGAACCAGGCTCCCTCCTCTACCTCGGCTGCGGCCGCCGCGAACTCCCGCTGCGCGCCCGCACCGACGCCGCCCTGCTGCTGCTCGGCGGCGAACCCTTCGAGGAACGCCTCGTCATGTGGTGGAACTTCGTCGGCCGCACGCACGAGGAGATCGCGGCGGCCCGCGCCGACTGGGAGACCGGCACCCGCTTCGGCCGGGTCCACGGCTACGACGGCGAACGGCTGCACGCCCCGCCACTGCCGCCGCTGCCGCTGAAGCCGCGGGGACGCGAGCGCTGAGCGGACCCGGGCATTGACCGGACCCGGGCATTGACCGGACCCGAGAGCCGAGCGGACGTCAGGGGCGGCGGGTGGCCAGCAGGGTGGACAGGTCGGGGGCGAGGCGGACCTCGGTGGTGAGCAGGGCCGGGTGGTCGTACCAGACGGTGCGGCCGGTGTCGGGCGCGCCCCGGTGGGTCGGTGGCCAGCCGGTGAGCGGGGTGAGGTCGTCGACCACCAGGGTGCCGCCGGGGGTGAGCAGGCGTTCCGGGTCGGCGGGCGCGGACTGCTTGCCGTTGCCGCCGCCGTCCAGGGCCAGCAGGTCGAACGGGCCGTGCGGGTGGATCCGCGTCCAGTCGCCGTGCAGCACCTCCAGGTCGGGCACGTCGGCGAACAACTCCCTTACCGCGGCCACGCGTTCGGCCTCCCGCTCGATGCTCACCACCCGGACGCCCGGCCGCCGCCCGGCGAGCAGCCAGCCCAGGCCGACGCCGCACCCGGTCCCGGTCTCGCCGATCCGGCCGGTCGCGCCCGCGGCGAGGGCCTGTAGCAGCCGCCCGTGCTCCGGCCGGCAGGACCGGGTGAACCCCAGCCGGTCCGCCAACTCGACGGCCCGGGCGACGGGTTCGGGCAGCGCGGCGGTGGCGGAGCGGGCGGAGGTGCCGAAGGATGACATGGCGTCACACTAGTCTGGCGCAGGGTGACGGGCCGGGGAGAGCGGGTGGGGGACGGCGGTGGTGGCGTGGCAGGGCGGTGCGCCCGGGTTCGTGTGCGACACTTCTCGGCGTTCCGGACGTCGGGGCCGCGGCGCTCGGCGGGACGTCCGGGCGGGCGGGGCGCGGGTGTCGGTACGGGAGTGCGGGAGTAGGGGAGTACGGCGTGGATCAGCAGGACGGGTTCGGGATCGCGGACACCGCGGACGCCACGGATGCCACGGGCGCGCGGGGCCGGGTCCTGGCCGCCCTCGCCGAGCGGTGGCGCACCGGCAGCCGTCCCGGCGGGCGGACCGACGGGCTGCGGATCGCGCTCGCCGTCGAGGGCGGCGGCATGCGCGGCATCATCTCCGGCGGCATGGCCCTGGCCCTCCACGAGGCCGGTCTCACCGGGGTGTTCGACGCCGTCTACGGAGCCTCCGCCGGGGCGCTGACCGGCGCCTGGCTGCTCAGCAGCGACCCCGGGCAGCTCGCGGGCTGGGCCGACGCGGAGTACGCCCGGGCGATGGTCCGGCCCGGCAACGTGCTGCGCGGCCGTCCCGTCGTCGACCTGCACAACCTGGTCGAGCACCTCTACGCGCACGTGGCCCGGATGGACTTCGACGCGATCCTCGCCAACCCCACCACCCTGCACCCGATCGCCACCCACACCGGCACCGGCGTCGCCACCGACCTCCACCCCCTGCTCACCGACCCGGCCCGGCTCCGCCTCGCCCTGCGGGCCAGCGCCGCCCTCCCGCTGCTCGCCGGACCGCCGGTGGAACTCGACGGCAGCCGCTACTACGACGCCGGGCTGGCCGAGTCCATCCCGTTCCGCACCGCGCTCGCCCAGGGCGCCACGCACGTCCTGGTGTTGCGCTCGCGGGGCCCGGTCCCGGCGACGGCGGCGACGGCTGCGGCGGCTGCGGTGGCGGCCGGGCCCTCGCGCGGCTCCCGGATGGTCGCCCGGACGGTGCTGCGCCGCTATCCCGCGCCGCTGCGCGACTCCTACCTGGGGCGGGCCGAACGGCTGCTCGCCGACGAGGAGTTGCTCGGCCGCCACGACCTCGCCCCGCCCGCCGACGGCCCCGCCGTGCTCTCCGTCCGCCCCGGGCCGGAGGCCCCGAAGGTCGGACGGCTGACCCGGGACCCGGCGCTGCTGCGGGCCGCGATGGACGCCGGGCGGGCGGCGATGGACGAGCTGATCGTCCGGCTGTCCTGAGCCGCGCCGCAGTTGGGGCGGAGTGGGGCGGAGGTCGGGCGGTGGTGGGCGGTGGTGGGGCTGTGCAGGATGGGGCCGTGCTGTGCGTTGCGCCGCCGCCGTCTCGCGGGGCTGCTGTCGCTGTCGCTGTCGCCGCGCCGTCTCGCTGCTGGCAGGATCGGCCGGGCGGGGATGGAGGGGCTGATCGTCCGGCTGTCCTGAGCCGCGCTACGGTCGGGCCGTCGTCGGGCCGTGCCGCGCGTCGCCGCTGCCGCCGTCCCGCTGCTGCCGGGGTCAGCCGGCCCGGCGGAGCAGGATGCCGCGGCTGCCCGGGGCGAGGGTGCGGTGGGTGGGGCGCGGGGCGGCCAGGTCGATCTCCTCCACCAGCAGCCAGCCCTGTTGGGCGGAGAGCCACGGGCGGAGTCGGCCGTCCAGGGCGGGCGGGGCGAGGGCGACGAACAGCAGGTCGGTGGGGAGGGCGTGAAGCAGTTCCAGGTCCTGGCCGGCGTGCAGGGTGTCGATCAGCAGGACCGCGCCGAAGCGGCGGCGTACCGGTGGCGGGGCCGCCAGGTCGGCCCCGCTGAGCCGTAGTCGGGCCCGTCCGCGCAGTCGGTCCCAGAGTCGGGCCCGCAGGGCGGGGTCCGGTTCGGCGGCGTGCACGGTGTACCCGGCCCGCAGCAGCCGTCCGGTCAGCGCGCCGTCGCCGGCGCCGAGTTCGGCCAGCGCTCCGCTGCCCGGCGGCCGGTGGCGGGCGACCCAGGCGGCGGTGGCGTCCAGCCGTTCGGCCTCGTACTCGGAGGCCACCAGTGTCTCGGCCACGGTCACGTCCTGTCCCAGGGTTCCGAACGGCCGCGCGTGCGAACCGCTACGACCCTAGCCATCTGTTTCGTTCGTGGTCCATACCACCACGGTGAAAAGTTTACGGTTCACGGTCAATTCACAGACTGGGCGGATGCGTTGCGGGCCGCGGACCGCAGGTGGCGCCGGGGGCGGCCGAGGTCGGCCGGGGTCGGCCGGGGGGGGGAGAGAAGGGCGGAGCCCCGGCAGGCCCTGGTGGGGGCGCTGGCGGGGCTCCTGGGCCGTGGACCGGCCGGGGTCAGTGCAGGTCGTCGAGGTCGCCGAGCTCCTCGAGGTCGAGCTCGAAGTCGTCGTCGTAGCGGTCGTCGCGCTCGGACTCGGGCTTGCGCTGCGGGGTGACGCGGCCCAACTGGAGGTTGGGGTACATGGCGGCGCTGAGCTCGTCGGCGATGATGCCGTCGGGGGAGGCGGTGTTCTCGGGGTCGCCCTCGGCGGTGCGGTTGGTGCGGCGCTGGGAGGCGCCGCGGATGCCGGAGCCGCCGACCGGGCCGTAGCCGCCGTGGCCCATGGCCGCCATGCCCATCATGCCGCCCGGCGGGACGCCGCGGCCGACGGAGTTGGTGGCGGTGGAGGGGGAGGAGCCGGAACCCGAGCCGGAGCCGGAACCGCCGCTGCCCTCACCGGACTTCTGGGTCTCGATCCGGGTGCCGCTGCTGCCCCGGCCGCTGTTGCCGAGGCTGCCGGCCGGCATCGAGAGCCGGGGGACGAAGGCGCCGCCGCCCTGACCGCCGGTGCCGCCGGTGCCCCCGCCCGCGCCGCTGCCGGAACCGGACCCGGAGCCGCCGGACGCGCCGCCGCCGTGGCCGCCGGAGACGAGCGGCTCCTTGAGGCCGAGCGTGTTGAGGCCCGAGCCGCCGCTCCTGCCGCCGGAGAGCCCGGAGCCGATCGGGCCGAGCTTGGGCATCAGGCCCGCGAACGCGGCGAGCCCCGCGTCGCCGCCGCCCAGGCGCGGACCGTTCAGCGCGGGGGACGCGCCGGCGGAGGCGCCGTTGGTGGCCGTCGCGTTGGGGCTGAGCGGGTTGGCCGCGAGCGAGGTGAGGCTGTTCAGCACCGTGCGGTTGCTGTCCTCGTTCTCGTTGAGGTTGCCCGCCATCTTGTCCATCTTGTCCGCGGTGTCGCGGAACGAGGCGAGGATGCGCTTGAGGACGTCCTCGGCGATGGTCTGCAGCACCTTCTCGGCGGCCTCGATCACCAGCTTGCCGAACTTGTCGCCGGAGTCGCCCATCTTCAGGCTCTGCACGATCCGCTTGAAGCTGGTGCCGTGCGTCTCGATGTCGTCCGCGCCGCGGCGCAGGTCGGCCGCGCACTGGGCGAGTTGGGCCAGGTCGATGGAGAAGCCCTGCCCGTTGGAGTTGTTGGACGGGGTGGGCACGATCTTCTGCGCGGCCTTCTCGATCATGTCCTCGATCGGCCGGGTGACGGTCTGGGCGAGCTTGCCGACCGCCGCCTCCAGCAGCTGGTTCATGATCTCGCGGCCCATCCGCAGCACCGCCGCCGCGCTCCACGGCCCGGTGGACGAGGCCGCCGCCAACTGGGCCTGGATGGAGAAAAGTTGGGTGATGGACTGGGTCTTGGCCAGCTCGACCACCACGGCTGCCGCGCGCAGCACCTTGGACACCGTCTGGCAGGTCTCGACGATCACCTTGGAGTACTTGGTGATGGTGCTCCACAGCTCGGAGAGCTTGTCCGCCGATTCGCCCTGGTAGACCTCGTGCAGCAGGGTGAGCGCCTTGTCCGCCGTCATCTGGGCGCCGTCCAGCGCTCCGGCGAACTTGTCCAACTGGTCGGCCAGTTGATTGAGCTCGTCCTCGTTGGCGGCCGGGAAACGCACGCCCAGCAGCCCGATGATGTGGTTGAGCCCCGATGGTAGTTCCACAGCCATTGCCGCCCCCAGCTGCTGCCCGCGGTAAGTCCCTGATCGCGCAGTGCGACGATACACACAGCGGACGACATCGACTACCTGACCCGGTCCCCACCCACACATTGTGAGCAAATCTGTACAACGTTACGGTGTGCGCCATGGCATGGGGATCATGGTGGCGCGGCCGGTCGGGCACCGGCCCGGACGCGTCCGGCAAGAGTACGGAACGACCGTCCGAGCAGGCGGTGTTGGGCGCGGTGGCGGACGAACTGTCCGCGCTGCACGGCGAGCGGTGGCGGGTCGAGGGCGAAGAGGTCCGCGGGCCGGGCGAGTTGGCGGTCCGGCTGGGCGCCGCGCCGGACGACGACCCGGACCGGCTGGAACTGGTGTTCCTGGCCGACCGGGACCGCCCGGAGACCGCCGTCCGGGACCGGGTGCCCCGGATCGACGGCGGCGACCAGGACCCGGTCCGCCGGGGCGTCGAGGCGTGGGCGTCCACCACGGGCGCCGCGCTGATCGAACTCGTCGCCCACAACGGCCGGTTCGCCGGCCACCTCGACCCCGCCGACCCGGACGGCCTGCCCGGCTGGCACGCCATCCACGGCGGCGTGGTCGGCTGGGGCACCGGCCGGCACTTCCACGACGTGCAGGACTGGCTGGTCCGCAACCCCGTGCTGCCCGCCCTCGCCCCGGCCCTGGGCGGGGACCTCGGCCGGGACCAACTCGTCGGCGTGCAGGTGCACTTCGGCGGTAGCGGTGGTAGCGGTGGAGGTGGTGGCGGCGCCGGGCAGTCCGCCGAGGTGTGGGTGCACGGTGAACCGCACGCCGCCGCGTCCGCGGCCCTCGCCGGGCTGGACTGGCCCCGGGTCACCGAGGGCGACGCCTACGCCCGGACCTTCGTCCTGCTGGTGCGCCGCGCCGGGACCAGGCCCCCGGCGGACGTCCGGCTCCGGGCGGCCGAGCGCAGGTAGCGCGGGTAGCGCAAGGCGCGGAGGACTCGCCGCGGAGGCGCTCCGGAAGTCTCCGGGGCGCCTCCGCGGGGTTCCGCGCGCGCCTGACGGTCCGTCAGGAGTGCGGTGTGGCCGCCGGGTAGTGCCAGGTGCCGCCCGGGGCGCGGTGGTCCGGCAGCCAGGCGGCCAGCACCTGCGCGGACGGGTAGAACATCGGCTCGGGGAGCGCGTCCACCGGGAAGCGCTCCCAGCCGGCGCACGCGTGCGGTTCGGTGACCAGGGCCTCGGCCAGGCTCGGCGGGGCCAGGACCGCCGCCGTCACCCGGGTGCGGCCCAGCTCGTGGTCGAGCAGCACCGCCAGCACCCGCATCTCCTCGGCGGGCAGCACGATGCCGGTCTCCTCGGCCAACTCCCGTGCGGCGGCGGCCTCGAAGGACTCCCCGGGGTGGTCCACCTTGCCGCCCGGCAGGCTCCAGGTCGGCGACTCCCCGGCGGTGGTGCGCCGCCCGAGAAGCACCCGCCCGTCCCCGGTCGGCACGATCACGCCCGCGCCGACCAGCGGCGGCAGCGGGTGCGCGGCGGCCGGGGGCCGCGCGTCGAGGGGCCGGACGTCCGTCACCACTTGCCCTTCTGGTAGTCCTTCAGGAAGCAGCCGTAGAGGTCCTCGCCGAGTTCGCCGCGGACGATCGGGTCGTACACCCGGGCCGCGCCGTCCACCAGGTCGAGCGGGGCGTGGAAGCCCTCCTCGTGCAGGCGCATCTTCTCCGGGTGCGGGCGCTCGTCGGTGATCCAGCCGGTGTCCACCGCGGTCATCAGGATGCCGTCGGTCTCGAACATCTCCTGCGCGCTGGTGCGGGTCAGCATGTTCAGCGCGGCCTTCGCCATGTTGGTGTGCGGGTGGCCCGAGCCCTTGTAGCCGCGCTCGAAGACGCCCTCCATCGCCGAGACGTTGACCACGTACTTGCGGCGCGCCGAGGACGCGGCGAGCGCCGGGCGCAGCTGCGAGATCAGGATGAACGGGGCGGTGGAGTTGCACAGTTGCACCTCCAGCAGCTCGATCGGGCCGACCTCGGAGACGGTCTGCACCCAGCTGTTGGTGTCCGCCAGGTCCGGCACCAGGCCGCCCGCGTCGATCGCCGTCCCGGCCGCGATCCGCTCCGGCGAGGCCGAACCCGTCACCAGCGCCAGCGAGGTGACCTGCTCGGCGCTCACCGAGGGCCGCTCGCCGCGGCTCTGCCCCGGCAGCGCCGGCACGTCCACCGCGCCCGAGCCGAACCGGCCGATCACCGTGGACGCGGGCAGCGCCCCGGCCGGCAGCGGCGCCGACTCGGCCGCGACCAGCTCGCGGTACGCCCCGGGGGAGCGGCGCACGGTCTGCGCCGCGTTGTTGATCAGGATGTCCAGCGGGCCGTCCGCGGCGACCTCGTCCGCCAGCGCCATCACCTGCGCCGGGTCGCGCAGATCGATGCCGACGATCTTCAGGCGGTGGATCCACTCGGCGCTGTCCGGCATCGCGGTGAAGCGGCGGATCGCGTCGTTCGGGAAACGGGTGGTGATGGTGGTGTGCGCGCCGTCGCGCAGCAGGCACAGCGCGATGTACATGCCGATCTTGGCGCGTCCGCCGGTCAGCAGCGCGCGCTTGCCGGTCAGGTCGGTCCGGGCGTGCCGGCGCGAGCGGTTCAGCGCGGCGCAGGAGCGGCACAGCTGGTGGTAGAACGCGTCCACCTCCACGTACCGCTGCTTGCAGGTGTAGCAGGAGCGCGGGCGCTCCAGGATGCCGGCCAGCTCGGTGGTGGTCTCGGTGCTCAGCCCGAACGCGCCCGCCGTCTCGTCGTCGATCCGTCCCGGCGCGCCCGTTGCGGTCCGCGCCGTCACCGCGCGGTCGTTGGCGGTCTTGCGGGCCCGGGTCTCCTGCCGGCGGCGCTGCTTGAGGGTGCGGAACAGGCCGCCGACCGCCAGCCGGACCCGGATCGCGTCCGGGTGGTCGACGTGGATCTCGTCCAGCTCGGCGAGCACGTTCAGGCACAGCTCCAGGCGTTCGGGGTCGATGCCCTTGCCGTAGTCGGTGTCGTCCTCGACCGGGGCGCTGCCCGGGCCGCTCTGCTGGTTCGTCACTGCCGATGCTTCCTCGTCGCCCCATCCGTACCGCCGAACTCTACGGGAGCGGCCCCCGCCGGAGCGAAGCCTGTGACCTGCCGCACTCCCGGACCGGTGGCCTGCCGCACTCCCGGACGTGTGACCTGCCGCACTTCCCGGTCGCCGGCCCGCCCCGCACCCCGGCGGGTCCGGTCAACCGCCGCCCAGCGACCAGGCGATGACCGACAGCGTCAGCATCGACAGCACCGTCGACGCCAGCACCGCCGAGCGGGCCAGCACCGGAGCCGCCCCGTACAGCCGCGCGTACACGTACACGTTCTGCGCCGTCGGCAGCGCCGACAGCAGCACCGCCGCCCGCAGCTGCGGCCCCCGCAGGTGCAGCAGCAGCGCGCCCACCGCCAGCGCGGCCAGCGGCTGCCCGACCGTCTTCACCAGCACCGCGAGACCCAGCTCACCCCGGTCCGGGCGCTGCGCCGCCGCGCCCGGCGGGGTGCGCAGCGACAGTCCGAGGGTGACCAGCGCGGTCGGGACGGCCGCCGCGCCCAGCAGGTCCGCCGAGTGCGCCAGCGGCCCCGGCAGCCGCCAGCCCGCCGCCGAGAACAGCGCGCCCAGGCCCGCGCCGAGGATCACCGGGTTGCGCAGCGGCAGCAGCGCCAGGCGCCGCAGCCGCGCGGCGGGGCGGGAGGCGGGGGAAGAGGGAGAAGGGGAGGCGGTGGTCGCGTCCAGCACGGTCAGCATCAGCGGGGTGACCAGCAGCACCTGGAACAGCAGCACCGGTGCCGCGTACGAGGCGTCGCCGAGGACCTGCGCGGCGACCGGGATGCCGAGGTTGCCCGAGTTCACGTAGCCCGCCGCCATCACCGCCACCGTCCGCTCGGCCGGGGTCCGGCGCAGCCGCCGCGGCCGCCGTCCGACGGGCAGGCCCAGCAGGGAGGCGATCAGCGTCCCGGCGGCGAACGCCAGTACCCAGCGGTCGGCGAAGGAGGCCAGGTCGGTGCGGGCCACCACGGTGAAGAGCGCGGCCGGCATCGAGACGTGGAACACGAACCGCCCGAGCACCGCCTCCGCGTCCGCCCCCAGCAGCCCCGTCCGCCCGGCCAGCCACCCGGCCGCCGTCAGCACCCAGATCGGCGCGAACGCCGAGACCAACGCCTCCACCCTGACCTCCCGCCGCAGTCAACCAGGCCCGCCCGGGCCCGGGGCCGGTGGGGGGAGGGGATGGGGCCGGGCGAAGGGGGGGCGAGGGGAGGGCGGAGACGTGAGCCGGGTCACGGGGTGGGCGGTTCCGGTGGTCGGGCGGATGCGGTGGGTGGCCGGGGGGAGAGCGGCGTCACAGGGCGGGGCGGTGGCCGGGGTCACACGGGGGGCGGGGGCGCGGAGCGGGGGCGGAGGGGGCGGAGCCCTTGGCGGGACTGGGCTCGGGCCCAAATTCCCGGTGCTGGGGGGAGGTTGGGCGGTGCTGTGACCTTCTTCATAGGCGGGGTGGAATACGGGGGGTCGGTGAGAGTGAACTCCCTTGGGAGGTAAGGGAATTCGAGTTGTGGAGGAGTTGTGTAGGTCCCATTTGGGGGTGTTTGCCGCCTGGTTGGGGCTCCGGCAGTCTCGTGGTTGTGCCCCGAGCCGATCCGAGTGCTCACGGGGCTTCATGACGCAGCGGACCGCGAGACCAGCGCGGCGCGGCGTCCCCGGTGAGCAGGAGCCGCCGGGCCGGCCGTCCCGGGCCGAAGGAACCCGCACCGAGCGGGGACCACGCATGTCCGCCCGGGCCCGGCATGACCTGGAACCGACTCTCGGAGGTACCCGAAACATGCGACGCATCAAGCACAACCTCGGCCGATTGCCCCAGGTGCGGATGGGCCACCACCGCATGCCCGACGCCGTCCTCGGCATCGGACTGGCCGGCGCCATCGCCGTGGGCACGCTGCTGCCCGTCACCCAGGCGTTCGCCGGACCCGCGTCCCACCGCACCGACGCCGCCGCGGTCACCGCCGCGGACACCCAGGACGCCAACCGCGACGGCGGCCAGGCCGCCTCCCGTAGCGAGGCGCGCGAGCCGGTCCAGCAGGACCAGCCGGCCGCCGACCAGCAGGCCGCGGACCAGGCCAAGCAGGCCGCCGACCAGCAGGCGGCCGAGCAGGCCGCCCAGCAGCAGGCCGCGGACCAGGCCAAGCAGGCCGCGGACCAGCAGGCGGCCGAGCAGGCCGCCCAGCAGCAGGCCGCCGAGCAGGCCAAGCAGGCCGCCGACCAGCAGGCCGCCGAGCAGGCCGCCGCCGCCGCGAAGAAGACCTACCCGAACAACCTGGACGGCTGGATCCAGGAGGCCCGCGACGTCCTGGCCGCCAACGGCCAGCACGTCCCGTCCGCGAAGGCGATGCGCGCCGCCGCGATCGCCGAGTCCTCCGGCAACCCGAACGCCCAGAACAACTGGGACTCGAACGCCAAGAAGGGCACCCCGTCGATCGGCCTGACCCAGGTGATCATGCCGACCTTCAAGGTGTACGCGCTGCCCGGCCACACGGACATCCGCAACCCCGTCGACAACCTGATCGCCAGCTCCCGCTACTGCGACGCCCGCTACGGCAACATGGACAACATGGCCGCCGCCCGCGGCTACGGCGCCAACTGGCGCGGCTACTAGGAACCGCCCACCAGCGCGGAACCGCCTCTCGGCCCCCTCGGTGCACCGCACCGCAGGGGGCCGCGGCACGCCCGCGGGGAGCGGGCGGGCCGGGGGGAGGGGGGCCGGGACCGGCGGCGTCGCGCTCAGCGCACCTGCTGCGGGGCGCCGGTCGCCGCCGAGCGCTCGATCGCGGCGAGGAGGCGGTGGTGGGCCGCCGCGGCGTGGAAGTCCGGGCTGGGGGTGCGGCCCCGGGCGATCGCCTCGGCGACCTCCTGGTAGACGGCCGCGACGTTGGCGACCGGACCGGCGGCGGGGTCGAAGGGGACGGTCCGGTAGCGGGCGGGGACCGGTGCCGGTTCGCCGTCGACCCGGATGTCCCAGTCCGTCCAGTGCATGTACGTGCCGGGGCGGGGCGGGACGGCGGTCAGCGTGCCGTCGGAGCCGACCAGCTTGATCAGGAACCCGTCCGGGCTGCCGCTGCCGCCGTGCACGGTGACGGACGCGGCGGCGCCGTTCTCCAGCGTGCCGAGGAGCAGCACCTGGGAGGGCACCCCGTTGCGGACCGTCCGCCCGGTGCCGGTGACCTCGACGCGGTCGCGGGACCGGGGCAGCCTCGCGGAGACCTCGACCAGCGGGCCCGCGACCCGGTGCAGGGTGGCCAGGAAGTGGCCGGCCATGACGGTCAGCAGCGAGGTGCCCGCGGCGGGATCGGTGGACCACTCCAGTTCCGGCGCGATCCGGGGCCCGCCCAGCGGATCGCCCGCGGCGACCAGGACGGCGGACTCCAGGCGGCCGATCGTCCCGGCGGCCAGCAGGTCGGCCACGTACCGGGCGTCCGGCGACCGGTGCCCCTGCAGGTTCACGGCGTGGACGACGCCCGCCGCGTCGGCCGCCCGGGCGAGTTCCTCCGCCTCCGGGGCGTCCACGCCCAGCGGCCACTCGGAGAGCACGTGCTTGCCCGCCGCCAGCGCGGCCCGGACCGCCGCCGCGTGCCCGGACGCCTTGACCGACACCACGACCAGGTCCACCTCGGGGCGGGCGGCGAGCGCCTCGGCGCCGACGAGGGCCAGCGGGACGCCGTGGGCGGCCGCCACCCGGTCGGCACCGGCCTGCCCGGTCGTCGCGACCGCGGTCACCTCGAAGTCCGCGAGCCCGGCGAGTGCGGGCAGGTGCGAGGCGGCGGCCCAGCCGCTCGCTCCGACGATTCCGACCCTGATCACGCGTCCTCCCCGACGGCCTGTCCTGCCCGGTTTCTAACCGATCGGTTAGAAACTAGGCGAGCGGGCGCGCGGATTCAAGGGGGGTCGAGGGAGTACCGTGCCGGGAGGCCGGAAACCGGAGGAGGTACGGCATGCCAGGCGGTCGCCCGCGCGCCTTCGACCCACGGACCGCGCTCGACCGGGCGCTCGAACTCTTCTGGCGGCAGGGCTACGAGGGGACGTCCCTGTCGGACCTGACCGCGGCGATGGGCATCAACCGCAACAGCCTCTACGCGACGTTCGGCAACAAGGAGGAGCTGTTCCGCAAGGCGCTCGACCGCTACTTCACCGGCCCCGGCGCCTTCGCCGCCGAGGCGCTGGAGGAACCCACCGCGCGAGCCGTCGTCGAGCGGATGCTGCTCGGGGCCGTCGAGCTGACCGGCGGGACGCACGCGCCGCCCGGGTGCCTGAGCGTCAACAGCGTGCACGCCTGCGGCCCGGACTCCCGGGCGGTCCGCGAGGAGGTGATCGCCCGGCGGATGGCCGGCGAAGCCGCCCTGCGCCGGCGCTTCGAGCGGGCCCCCGACCTGCCGGCGGGCTGCGACCCCGGCGTCCTGGCCCGGCTGGTCCACACCGTCACCGACGGCATCGCCGTCCAGGCGGCGAGCGGTCACACCCGCGAGCAGGTGCGGCAGGTGGCCGACCTGGCGCTGCGCACGCTGTTCCCGTCGGCGGACTGAGCCGGACTGAGCCGGACTGAGCCGGACCGGGGCGGCCGGGGGTCGCCGGGGGCAGCCGGGGTGGCCGGGCGGGGGTCGGCGGCGGGGGCCGGTGGCGGGGGTTTGGAGGTTCGTACGAGGCGGTTCCGGGATCGGGGGCGTCCGGTTGTGGTGATCTTCAGGATTCGGGCGTGGGCTGGCTCGGGGCGGGGGAATCAACGAGAATCGAACGTTGGGTGTGCGCGGCTCGGCCGCGTGGCGCCGTAACGTTTCTCCCCAGCCAGAGAGCCCCTTCATGCGCTTCCTGAACGACCTCAAGCCCGCGTACGACCTCACGTACGACGACGTCTTCATGGTCCCCAGCCGTTCCGCGGTGGGCTCCCGGCAGGGTGTCGATCTGTCCTCGAACGACGGGACGGGAACCACCATCCCGCTGGTGGTGGCGAACATGACCGCGATCGCCGGGCGGCGGATGGCGGAGACGGTGGCCCGGCGCGGCGGGCTGGTGGCGATCCCGCAGGACATCCCGATCGAGGTGGTGTCCGAGGTGATCGGCTGGGTCAAGCAGCGGCACCTGGTGCACGACACCGCGCTGACGCTGAGCCCCGGCGACACCGTCGCGGACGCGCTCTCGCTGCTGCCCAAGCGCGCGCACGGCGCGCTGGTGGTGGTCGAGGGCGGCAAGCCCGTCGGCGTGGTGACGGAGAGCGACTGCCAGGGGGTGGACCGCTTCACCAGCCTCTCCGAGGTGATGTCGCGCGACCTGCTGCTGCTGGACCGGGACATCGACCCGCGCACGGCGTTCGACCGGCTGAACGAGGCGCACCGCAAGCTCGCCCCGGTGGTCGCCGGGGACGGCACCCTGGTCGGCCTCCTGACCCGGAAGAACGCGCTGCGCGCCACCCTCTACACCCCCGCGGTGGACGGCGCGGGCCGCCTGCGGATCGCCGCCACCGTCGGCATCAACGGCGACGTGGCCGGCCGGGCCAAGGCGCTGCTGGAGGCCGGGGCGGACGTGCTGGTGGTCGACACCGCGCACGGCCACCAGGAGTCGATGATCAGCGCGCTGCGCGCGGTGCGCGGCCTGGACCCGCAGGTGCCGGTCGTCGCGGGCAACGTGGTCTCGGCGGACGGCGTGCGGGACCTGGTCGAGGCGGGCGCGGACATCCTCAAGGTCGGCGTCGGCCCCGGCGCGATGTGCACCACCCGGATGATGACCGGCGTCGGCCGGCCGCAGTTCTCCGCCGTGCTGGAGTGCGCCGCCGAGGCGCGCCGGCTGGGCAAGCACGTCTGGGCGGACGGCGGCGTGCGCCACCCGCGCGACGTGGCGATGGCGCTGGCCGCGGGCGCGTCCAACGTGATGGTCGGCTCCTGGTTCGCGGGCACCCTGGAGTCGCCGGGCGACCTCCAGACCACCGCGGACGGCCGCCAGTACAAGGAGAGCTTCGGCATGGCCTCGGCCCGCGCCGTGCGCAACCGCACCTCCGAGGAGTCGGCGTACGACCGGGCCCGCAAGGCCCTCTTCGAGGAGGGCATCTCCACCTCGCGGATGTTCATCGACCCGGCCCGCCCGGGCGTCGAGGACCTGATCGACTCGATCGTCGCGGGCGTCCGCTCCTCCTGCACCTACGCGGGCGCGGCGAGCCTGGAGGAGTTCCACGAGAAGGCGATCGTCGGCATCCAGAGCGCGGCCGGCTACGCCGAGGGCAAGCCGCTGCACTCCAGCTGGGCCTGAGCGGTCGGTAGTCGGTAGCCGGCGGGGGCCGGGAGAGGGGCCGGGCACTCCGGGGGAGTGCCCGGCCCCTCCGCGCGCCGCCCCGGCCCGGAGTCAGAAGGCGTAGCCGCCGTGCTCGTCCCACGGGACGTCGAGGTCGTCCAGGTGCACGTGCCACCGCGCCCCGGGCAGGGCGCGGCGCAGGGCGGTCACCGCCGCCAGCACGTGGGTGATCACCGGCATCGCCCGGTCCGGGTCGAGCGGCAGCTTGGTGGAGCCCGCCACGATCCGCTCCGGCTCGCCGCCGCCGTCCTCGGGCAGGTCGTACAGGTACAGGCTCTCCTCGTCCCGGTACGGGAAGGACGCCAGGTGGGCGGCGGTGACGCGGGCGACCGCGGACGCCTCGGCCGCGGTCAGCGGCAGCGCGCGGGCCGCGGAGTAGTAGAGGGAGACGCTCATGGCCGGAGCGTACGGGCGCGGTACGACAGCGCCGCCGGGCCCGCGCCGCCTTCTCCGGGAGCCGGTCAGCGGTCGCGGTGCGCCGTCCCGGGGCGTGCCGCGAGGCCGTGCGGCGGTTCCCGGCGGACGGTGACGGTGCTGACCGCCGTCCCGTCGGACGAGTGGACGTGGATCCAGCCCCGGGCGAAGTCCCACAGGTCGTCGTGCGCGCCGCGCTCGGTGGGCGCCCCGAGCGGCAGGTCCGCGCGGGCGGGCTCGCCCGGCATCCCGTCGACGAAGGCCGCGAAGCGCTCGCTCCGGTGGCCGCGGCCACCGATCTCGACCTCGGCGACGGCGCCGCGGCGGAGCGTCAGGCGCACCCCGGGGAGGCCGCACACGTGGGCGACGAGCGGGTGCGCCTCCGGTCGGTCCAGGACGTCGAGGAACAGCGTGAACTCGCCGGAGCGCCACCGGTGGACGCCGGGCGGGGCGCTGGTCCCGCGCAGGACCGCCGTCACCGCGTCCGCGGTACCGGCCACGTACTCGACGTACTCGACGTACTCGACCAGGAGGTCGCGGGTGCCGTAGCGGTACAGGTCGGTGCCCCCGCCGGTCGCCGACGGCAGGCCGAGCGCGCGGTGGAAGTCCGCGCGGGTGGGCGGCCGGACCGCCCCGGGGAGCAGGTCGGGCGCGTGCCGGTAGGCCGGGCCGGAGGCGTCCGCGCGGAGCCGGACCCGGGCGCTCAGGACCCGGCCCTCCTCGACCTGCACCTCGACGCCGCCGTCGAACGCGAGCAGCCGCCGGGGGGAGCCGGAGGACGCCGCCCACCGCCGGCCCGTCCCGCCCGCGAGCCGCGCCACCTCCCGGAAGGCCGCGCCCGCCTCGGGCTCCCCGAGCGCGGCGAGGAAGGCGCGGACCGGGCCCTCCGGCAGCGGCCGCGGGGCCGGGCGCTCCAGGGCGATCTCGACCAGGCCGCCGTCGGCGTACCCGAGCCGCACCCGGTCGCCCTCGACGGCGTACACGTCGCCGCCCTCCTCCACCGGATCGCCCAGGACCTCCCGGGCCCGGGCGCGGTCGCTGCCCGGGGGCAGCCCGCCGATCAGCGCGGCCGGGCGGGGGTGGGCGCCGTCGCCGACCAGCCGGAACACCCGGTCGGCGGTGCCGTTCGGGCCGGCGGCGAGGCTCCGGGAGACCTCGGCCCGGGCGCTGTCCGCGGGTTCGTCCAACGCGTCGACGTGCCACCAGAGTTCGCCCTCGAACCGGGGCGGCAGCATGCGGGCCCGGCACGGGGACCACCGCTCCGGGTACCAGGACCCGCCGCCCGGGTGGAACAGCAGCAGGTCGTCGTGCTCGCCCCGCCAGCACTCGCCCTCGAATGGCCCCAGCCCCTCACCGGCGAGCGCCGCGGCGTACTGCTCGTCCGTCAGCGCGAACAGGGCGTCGGCGGAGCCGTGGCCGACCTGCTGGTCGACGCCGACCCAGGCCCGGCCCGTCGACACCTCGACGCCGAGGCTCGGCCGGCGGGCGACCTGCACGAAGTGCCGCGGGTCGGGGCCACGGCGCTTCGACCCCTGTTCGTCCTTCGTGCGCTTCGCCATGGCTGTTCCGTCCCGTGCTCGTGCTCGTGTCCGTGCCCGCCCTCGTCCGCAGGCCGTCCCGGCGTCCGATCCGGCGCCCGTCCCGCCGGTGGACCCATCATCGGGCACCGGTCCGTCAGGCCCCGGAGCGCGGTCAGTTCGGGCTGAGCGGGGTGAGCGGGGTGAGCAGGGCGCGGCCGACCATGCCGACGGAGCCGGAGAGGGCGTCGGCGACCAGGGCGCGGGCGGGCGGCAGGCGGCGCAGCTCCCACAGGGCGAGGACGGAGGCCCAGGCGGCGTCGCGGGCGCGGTCGATGCTCCAGACCGACAGCACGTGCAGCAGCGCGCCGCCGGCCGGCACGGGCAGCAGGGAGGCGCGGACCTCGGCCTCGACCCGGGCGAGCAGGGCGTTGATCCGCAGGTAGTCGGCGTGCAGCCGGTCGGGGGTGCGGTCGGTGAGGCGGCAGGTGTCGAGGACGGCGAGCGGGAGGTCGTTCTCGATGTGGGCGTTCATGCCCGCCAGGGCGAACTGGAGCGGGTGGACGCCCGGGGCGGCGCGCAGCTCGAACAGCGGGCGCCAGCAGGCGGCGGGGCGGCGTCCGGCGCGGTCGTCGTCGACGGCGGCGAGGTAGCGGGCGGCGAAGACGGCGTCGAGTTCGGCCATGGCGGCCGGGTCGTCGAAGTACCCGGCGACGAGGTGGTCGCGGACCAGCCGGGTGACGGTCAGGTACATCGCGTTGAACACGGCGACCCCGTCGCGGGACGGGAGTTCGGCGGCCAGGTCCGTCATCCGGTCGACCACCTGGTCCACCGTCAGTACCGGTGCGGTCATGCGCACGCTCCCATTGGGATGATCGGACAAAGGGATGGTGGGCTGATACTCCGTCACCTTCGCAGCCGGGGGCGCCGCTGCCAAGGCGCACACGTGGTGCGGGCGGGTGGAAAACCGCGGCGCGCGGGACGGGGGGAACCGGGCGCGCGGGACGCGGAAAAACCGGGTGCGCGGGGCGGGGGAGATGCGGCAGCATGGGCGGCGACGGCGGTGCCGGGCGCGGTTCGCGCTCCCGCCGTTCCCTGTCCCCGGAGGTTCGCGTGGTGAAGCGATATTAGTGGCGGCTCGCACCGCCCTCCGGCCTGCCCTCCTCACCCTGGGCGGCCGGGACTCCCGGCCTTCGGACGATCCCGTTGACGCGCTGACGTACTGACGCGCCGACGCGTTGACGCGCCCACCCCGCCGTGCCTGCTGCGCCTCCGACCGGGCGCGGCCGGGCGTCGGCACCTGCCGCGAGCCGTGGGCGGTCGCCCCTTCGCGGGCCGGCCGGCAGCGCTGTCGACCGGCCTCCTCCGAACCCCCCGCCTCCGTCGTCCCGTGCCGCCCGGCCGTGCCCACCGCGTCCACCGCGTCCACCGCGTCCACCGCGCCGCTGTGTCCGCTGTGCCCGCGTGCCTGCCGTGCCGCCGTACGCCGACGCACCCCCCGAGAGGATGGCCATGACCGCCACCGCGTTCGACCGCACCACCGCACGGATCCGTGCACTGATCGAGGACGAGGGGGAGTGGCGGGAGGGCCCGGAGCTGGGCCGGCTGCTCGGGCTGCTGGCCGGGCGCCGGTGCGCCGACCTGTCGGGGCTCGGCCCGCGGCGGCAGGCCGAGCTGCTCGGGGCGCGCGCCGCGCAGGTGCTGCCCGGCGTCCGGTCACTGGCCGAACTGCTGGGCGAGGGAAGGCCGTTGACGGTGAAGTTCGGCATCGACCCGACCGGCGCGGAGGTGCACCTCGGGCACGCCGTGCCGATGATCCTGGCCAGCCGGTTGCAGCGGATGGGCCACCGGGTGGTGTTCCTGGTCGGCGACGTCACCGCCCGGATCGGCGACCCGTCCGGCCGCAGCGCCGAGCGCCCGCCGCTCACCGAGGAGGACGTCCGGCGGAACGTGGCCACCTACCGGCAGCAGGTCGGCCCGTTCTTCGACTTCTCCCGCGCCGAGTTCCGCTTCAACAGCGAGTGGCTGGCGCCGATGACACTGCCGAGCTTCCTGGCGGTACTGGCCCGGCTGCCCGCCTCCGCCGCGCTCCAGCGCGAGGACTTCCGCACCCGGCTCGCCGAGGGCAGCGGGCTCACCCTCGCCGAACTCGTCTACTCCGTGGTGATGGCGACGGACTCGGTGGAGCTGGCCGCCGACGTCGAGCTCGGCGGCCTCGACCAGCTGCTCAACCTGCAGATGTGCCGCCGGGTGATGGCGGCGGCCGGGCAGCGGCCCGAGGTGGTGCTGGCCACCGGGCTGATCGAGGGCACCGACGGCACCGGCGCCAAGATGAGCAAGTCGAAGAACAACTACGTCGCCCTGGGCTTCCCCGCCGAGGAGATGTTCGGCCGCCTGATGGCCTGCGCGGACCGGCTGCTGCCCGGGTACCTCCGGGCACTCACCGAACTCCTCGACGAGGAGGTCGAGCTGCTGCTCGCCCAGGTCGGCGACGGCCGCCGGCACCCGGTGGCGGCGAAGACCCTGCTGGCCGCCGCCGTCACCGCCACCGTGCACGGGGAGGACGCCGCGATCGCCGCCCGGGACGCGTTCCGGGCGCGGTACGCGGTGCGCCGCTACTCCCGGGCGGGGCCGCTGCCCGCCGTCGACCCGGCCGCGCACGGCGCGGCCACCCTCGGCGACCTGCTGGTCAAGGTCAGCGGCGAACTGCCCAGCCTCAACCAGGTCCGCCGGGTCGCCGCGGCGGGCGGCCTCAGGCTGGTCGTCGAACACACCGACGGCGCGCAGCACACCGTCCCGCTCACCCGCACCGACGCGGACGAGCGCCTGCTCGTCGTCCTCGGCACCCACGACCTCGCCCGCCCGACCGCCACCCGCCGGGTGTTCCTGCGCTGCGGGCGGAAGGTGCTGGAACTGACCTGAGCGGGGGCGCGAGGAGCGGAGCGGGTCAGGGGGTGGTGGCGAGGAGGATCGGGTTGGTGAGGGCCGCCATCGGGCCCCAGGGGAGGGCGGGGCCCATGGTGGTGCCCTGGCCCGGGGTGCCGTCCGGCCTGGGGTGGCGGACCTCGGCGCGGACGTAGCCGGCGAGGGAGGCGGTGGTGCGCCAGGTGAGGGTGGTGGGGCCGGTGGGGGAGAGGGGCTCCTGGTGGAGCTGGCCCTCGTCGGTGAGCAGGCGGGCGGTCCCGCCGGGGACGCCGGAGACGGTGAGGCGGACGTCGACGGGGGCGTCGGCGGGGACGGTCAGGCGTTCGCCGATGCCGGCCTGGCGGCCGTGGCCGGTGGCGGTGAACTCCAGCTGCACGGCGGCGGATTCGGCGATCCAGCTGCGTCCGGCGCGCAGGCCGTCGAGGACCGCGGCGCGGCTCAGGTCGTCGGCGAGGACGACGTTGTGCGGGCTGCCGATCGGCTGCGGCTCGCTGTGGGCGTCGCTGTTGCCCAGCGCGGGCAGCCAGCCCCGGCCCTCGCGCAGGGCGGCGGCCAGGCCGGCGTCCCAGGTGTCGACGGCGGATTCGTCGTCGTACGTCCAGGGGCCGTTCCAGACCTCGACGGCGTCGGCGTCCCGGTAGCCGAACTTCCACTGGCAGGCCACGTACGGGCAGTAGGGGTGCGCGGGGACGACCAGGCCGCCGTCGCGGCGGACCTGGCGGGCGAAGCGGGGGAACAGGTCGTCGCGGGAGCGGTAGCGCCAGTCGACGAAGCGGCCGGGCTCCAGGCCGAGGGCCAGCCAGTGGCCGTTGCGTGTGGTGACCTCCTCGCCGGTGACGATCAGCAGGTCGTCCCCGGCCAGCGGGCCCCAGACGCCGTGCGCGGAGCTGGTGTTGTGGTCGGTGGAGACGATGAAGTCCAGCCCGGCGGCCCGGGCGCCGGCCGCGACCTCCTCGGGCCGGCGGCGCCCGTCCGAGTGCACGGTGTGCAGGTGGCAGTCGCCCCGGTACCAGGCCCGGCCGCGGCCGCGGGCCCGTTCGGCCGGGTAGTGCGGGGTGAAGGCCGGGCCCGGGCGGCCGAACCGGAAGGTGACCTCGACCGTGTAGGCCAGGCCCTGCGGGGCGACCTGGTACGGGCCGAGCACCACGTGCCAGGTGCCCGGGTCGATCGGTCCGGGCAGGTAGCCGGGGGTGGCGGCGGTCGCGGAGATGCTGAACGAGTCGCGGAAGCCGCCGGACCAGCCGCGGAAGCCCCGGCCGCCCGGGTCGGTGCCGCGCTGGTCGAAGAGGCCGATGTCGCAGGAGTTGCCCGGGGTGCCGGCCGGGACGGCGGGCCGGTCGTAGCGGTACGACACCGCGATCTCCCGCACCCCGGGCGGGACGTCCACCGGGAGGTGGACGAAGTCGGGCGCGCCGGTGGGGAGTCGGCCGGTCAGCGTGACGGTCCGGTCGGCGGGGGCGGGATCGGGGCCGGAGGCGGAGGGACCGGTGGTGGGGGCGGCGGAGGCGGTGGCCGGGGCGGCCAGGCCGACGGCGGTCGCGGCACCGGTGGCGAGGCCGGTGCGCAGCAGGGCGCGGCGGTCGGGCCGGGCGGACGGGTCGGTGGGCATCGGGGCCTCCGGTCGTGGGCGCGGGCGGGTCGTCCGGGATCCCTACCCGGCGGGGTGAACCGGCGGTGATCCGGGGGCGAGCCGGGGCCCACCGGACTGCGGAGGAGCCGTGAACGGGGTGCGCGGCGGCGTCCGGGCCGGGCCGGGGCGGGCCTCGAACCCCTGTCGCGGGGGCGGGCGGGAGTTCGAGGACCGGCCCTAGCAGTTTCGACCGGCCGTGGTCGAAGGTTTGCCGGGACTGCCGCTCGTCCGGGTGAATCCGGCGGGTGGGGCTACTCCGGGGCCGCATGGTGCGACAAGCCTATGAGTCGGGCGCGGGACGGTCCGGACCGCCCGGGCGGGCCCCGGGAACAGCCTCTAGCAGGGGCAACTCTCCTGGGGGAAAAGAGCCCTGACGGGCCGTCAGGTCCTCCGTGCACCGGCTATGCTGCTTCGCGCCCGGGCCCCGCCGCACCGCCCGGCCCCGCCCACCCCCCTGTCCCCTCCGAGCGTATGAGGATGCTGATGCTTCGAGCCGGATCGTCACCAGACGGATCGTCTTCAGGAGGACGGCTGCCCGCGGCCGTGCTCGTCTGTCTGCTGCCCGCGGCGGTGATCGGCGCGGCCGTCGGCCTCGCCGCCGCGGCGAACCCGGGCGCGGCGACCTCGGGGATCATCTGGTGCGGCCTGGTGGGCGCCGCGGCCGTGGCGGTGGCGGGGTACGAAGCGGTGCGCCGGGGCCGCGCACTGGAGCTGGCCCGCGAGGAGGCCGCCCGGCAGGACGCCGAGCAGCGGCACCGCCTGGCCCGGCAGCAGGCCGGCATGCTCGAACTCGCCAGGAACGAACTCCCGCAGGCCGTCGCCCGGATGCAGGGCGGCGAGTTCATCACCGACGTGCTCCGCTCCTACGAGCAGCAGCACGTCACCAACGCCGGCGACGAGTTCCACGACTTCCGCTACGCCGTGCTGCGCGCCGTCCTGGACGCCGTCGACAACGAGGAGGCGATGCGCGAGTCCGCGCAGCGCGCCTTCGTCAACATCGCCCGCCGGGTCCAGGCCATCGTCCACCGCCAGGCCATCGACCTGCGCAAGATGGAGGACCGGCACGGCGACGACCCCGCGGTCTTCGACGACCTGCTGCTGCTCGACCACGGCAACGCCCTGATCGGCCGCCTCGCCGACTCCATCGCCGTGCTCGGCGGTGCCCGCCCCGGCCGCCAGTGGAACAACCCCGTCCCGCTGTACAGCGTGCTGCGCGGCGGCATCTCCCGCATCCTCGACTTCCGCCGGGTCGAACTCCACCCGGTCTCCGAGGTCGCCGTGGTCGGCCCCGCCGTCGAACCGCTGATCCACGCGCTCGCCGAACTCCTCGACAACGCCACCCGCTACTCGCCGCCGCAGACCAACGTCCACCTCACCGCCGTCGAGGTGCAGACCGGCATCGCCATCGAGATCGAGGACGGCGGCCTCAGCCTCGGCGAGGAGGGCCGCGCCCGGGCCGAACGGATGCTCGCCGAGGCCGAGTCCGGCATCGACCTCAACGGCCTCGGCGAGGCCCCCCGGCTCGGCCTCGCCGTGGTCGGCCGACTCGCCCGCGCCTACGGCTTCCAGGTCTCGCTGCGCCCCTCCGCGTACGGCGGCGTGCGCGCGGTGCTGATCGTCCCCGAGGCGTACATCACCACCGCGCCCGCGCCCAGTCGCGCCCACGGCATCGGCCGGATCGCCACCACCACCCCGCTGGCCTTCCCCTCCCCCCAGGGGCCGGGCGGCCAGTACGACGGCGAGCCCTACCCGCCGGTGCCCGGCGCCGAGTTCGCGGACACTGCGCCCCGCCCGCACCCCGCCGCCGCCACGCACACCCCCGCCGGGGGCTTCGCCGCCACCGGGGCGTTCCCGGCCTCCGCACCGGGGACGTTCCCGGCCCCCTCCGGCGGCACGTTCCCGCGCGCCGTGCCCGCGGCGGCGTCCGGATCGGCGTCCGGACCGGCGTCCGCGACGGGGTCCGGGCCGACGTCCGGACCGGCGTCCAAGCCGTACGAGGACGACGTGCCCCAGGTGTTCGAGCGCACCGCGAACGGGCTGCCCCAGCGCCGCCGGCACGCCGCACCGTCCCGCTTCGGTGCTTCCCGCCCCGCGCAGCAGGCCCCGGCCCGGACGCCGGCCCCTGCCCCGACCCAGGCCCCGGCGCCCGCGGTGCGGGCCGCGACCGCGCCGCAGACACCCGTACCCGCACCCGCCCCCGAGCCGGTCCAACCCGGCCTGTGGCTGGCCGCCTTCACCGACGGCGTCAACGGCACCGCGCCGGCCGCCGGGCCGGGCGGCGGCAGCCACGCCAGTGACGAATCAGCAGGGAAAGGCGACAAGTGATTCAGCAACGGACCAACATGGACTGGATGCTCAAGGACCTCGCGGAGACCGTCCCGTGCATCCGGCACGTCATCGTGCTGTCCGCGGACGGCCTGCGGCTGGCCCAGCACGGCACCGACCCCGACACCGCGGACCGGCTGGCCGCCGCCTGCGCCGGACTCCAGAGCCTGGCCAACGCGGTCGGCCACGAGTTCCCGCACGGCGACGGGCGGATGCGGCTGGTGGTGATCGAGGTCGGCGGCGGCTTCTTCTACCTGATGGCGGCCGGCTCCCGGGCCTACCTGGCGGTCCTCGCGGACGAGGGCGTGGACGCGGGCCTGGTCGGCCAGCGGATGCGCGACCTGGTCGCCCGGATCGGCGAGCACCTGACCACACCCGTCCGCGGCAGCGAGCAGATCGCGTGAGTCGCGCCGCCGACCCGACCGGCCGACGGGTCGGGCCAGGGGCCGGGCGCCCCGTCGGGCCACGGGCCGGACGGCGGGCGCTCCGTCGGGCCGGGTCACGGCCGGGCCGGGCGGGCGCACCGTCCGCCGGGTCCGACGCGGCAGCGGCGGCGACGGCGGCGGCAGTCGCAGCCGCCGGGACGGCCGGAACCACCGGGACGGCCGGAACCACCGGAACACCGCCGACGCGCCGACCGGCCGTCGGCCACACCGAGGTGCGGGGATGAGCAACCAGGACTGGGCGGACGCCAACCCGGAGCGGCTCTACGTGATCAGCGGGGGGCGCGACCGCAAGTCCGCCACCGCCGGGTTCGACCTGGTCACGCTGGTCGTCGCCCGCGCCCGGCCCGAGCCCACCATGCAGCCCGAGCACGCCGCGATCCTGCGGATCTGCGGCTCCCCGCTCTCGGTCGCCGAGATCTCCGCCTACCTGCGGCTGCCGAACAGCCTGGTCACCGTCCTGTTGGCGGACCTGCTCGCCGAGCGCCGGATCGAGGTCCGCGCCCCCGTCCCCCCGGCCGCCCTTCCCGACCTTTCCCTGCTGGAGGCAGTGATCCATGGACTTCAACGGCTCTGAGCCGCGCGGGCCGCGCGAGGCCGAGCTGCTCCCGGCGACCGTGGCCACCGCCGTCAAGGTCGTCATCGTCGGCGGCTTCGGGGTCGGCAAGACCACCCTGGTCGGCGCGGTCAGCGAGATCCGCCCGCTGACCACCGAGGAGACCATGACCGAGGCGGGCGTCGGCATCGACGACCTGGCCGGGGTGGAGCGCAAGGACTCCACCACCGTGGCGATGGACTTCGGCCGGATCACCATCAGCGACGAACTGGTGCTGTACGTCTTCGGCACGCCCGGCCAGGAGCGCTTCTGGTTCCTCTGGAACGGCCTGTTCGAGGGCGCGCTGGGCGCGGTCGTGCTGGTCGACACCCGCCGACTGGAGGTCTCCTTCGACGTCCTGGGCCGGCTGGAGGACCGCGGGGTGCCGTTCGTGGTCGCGCTCAACGGCTTCCCGGAGTCGCCCCGTTACCCCGTCGACGAACTGCGCGCCGCGCTCGACCTGCCGCACCACGTGCCGATCGTCCACTGCGACGCCCGCTCCCGGGAGTCCAGCCGGGACGTGCTGATGGCCCTGATGCGCTACCTGTACGACCTCGCCGCCCAGCCGGGCGGGCCCGGCGGGTCCGCTGCGTCCGGTGCGTCCGGCGGGTCCGTCCCGGCCGCGACGCCCTCGGCCCAGCCGGTCGGCTGACGTCCCGCCGTCCCGCCCGCCGCCCCACCGGCCGCCCGCGGCCCGTCAACTCCTCCTCCTCTCCCCGGAGTCATCCCGTGACGTACGAAGAGCACGCGTACCAGGGCGCGCCCGTCCCGCCGCCCGGCTGTCCCGCCCACCGCGCCGCCGGGGGGCCGCCGGGCGGTGGACTGCTGCGGCTGTTCGGCCCCGAGGCCGAGGCCGACCCGGCCGGTTTCTACGAGAAGCTGCGCGCCGAGCACGGCGAGGTCGCACCCGTCCTGCTGCACGGCGACCTGCCGGCCTGGCTGGTGCTGGGCTACTCGGCGAACCTGACCGCGATGCGCACCCCGTCCCGGTTCTCCCGGGACTCCCGGCGCTGGACCGAGTTCCGGGAGGGCCGGGTCGCCCCTGACTCCCCGGTGCTGCCGGTGATCGCCTGGCAGCCGACCTGCTCCTTCGTCGACGGCGAGGAGCACCGCCGGCTGCGGGTCGCCGTCACCGACGGCCTGAACCGCTTCGACCGGCGCGGCATGCGGCGCTACGTCACCCGGTTCTCCGACCAGCTGATCGCCGAGTTCGGCGACAGCGGCCGGGTCGACCTGGTCTCCCAGTTCGCCGAGCACCTGCCGATGCTGGTGATGACCCAGCTCCTCGGCATGCCCGAGGAGTACGGCCCGCGGCTGGTCGAGGCCGCCCGCGACCTGGTCAAGGGCACCGAGACGTCCGTCGCCAGCAACGAGTACGTGGTCGAGTCGCTGCGCCGCACCGTGGAGCGCAAGCGCGACGAGCCCGGCCAGGACCTGATCACCTGGCTGATCGAGCACCCGTCCGGGCTGAGCGAGGACGAGGTGCTGGAGCACCTGCGCTCGGTGCTGCTGGCCGCCAACGAGACCACCATCAACCTGATCTCCGAGACGCTGAAGATGGTCCTCACCGACAGCCGCTTCCGCGCCCACCTGTCGGGCGGCCAGATGACCCTGCCGGACGCGCTCGACCAAGTGCTCTGGGACTCACCGCCGTTCATGCTGGTGCCCGGCCGCTGGGCGACCGGTGACACCGAACTCGGCGGGCAGGCCATCAAGGCCGGCGACATGCTGCTGCTCGGCGTCGCGGCGGGCAACGCCGACCCGGCGGTCCGGCCCGACCTGGACACCCCGCTGTTCGGCAACCGCTCGCACCTGGCGTTCGGCAGCGGCCCGCACGAGTGCCCCGGGCAGGAGATCGGGCGGGCGATCGCCGAGTCCGGCATCGACATCCTGCTCACCCGGCTGCCCGACCTCCAACTTTCGGTGGAAGAGGACCAGTTGGTCTGGCGGGGCAACTGGATGTCCCGGCACCTGACCGAGCTGCCGGCCCGCTTCACCCCGCGTGCCGCGCTCCAGCCGCAGGCGGCGGCACCGGCCGCCGGGGCCGTCCCCTCGAACCCGTCGTACCCGTCGACCTCGCGGTATCCGGAGACCGCGCCGACCGCGCCGACCGTGTCGTCCGCGCCGTACCCGTCGAGTTCGGCGACGGCGTTCGGGCCGTCCGTGCCCGGCCCGCGGACGCCCGCCACCACCCCGGCGCGGACGGCGCCCGTCCCGGTGGCCGTCGCGCCGCCGCTGCCGCCCGCACCGCCGGTGGTGCCCCCGCAGCGGCGCGGCTGGTGGGGTGCGCTGCTGGCCCGGCTGCGGGGCTGACGGGGGCGGCCGGTCCCCGCCCCGGCCCTACCGGGAGGGGCGGGCCGGGGCCGGGTCCGGGATCTGGGCCGGGGCGGTGGTCCGGGCTGCCGCCGTTCCGGCCGGGCCCGGGCGAAGGCGCGGACGAACGGGTGCGGGCCCTCGTGCTCCGGGGCCAGCTCCGGCTGGAACAGGGCGGCCAGGTGGAACGGGTGGCCGGGCAGTTCGGCGATCCGGACCTCGCCGTCCACGTCGTGCCCGGTGGAGCGCGTGTCGTGCGCGCGCAGCGCGTCCAGGCAGCCGGGGGCGGGCGTGTAGCCGCAGTGGTAGCGGGCGGTGGCCGGCCGGCTCCGCGCCGAGCAGCCGGGCCGCCGCCGAACCGGGGGAGAGCCGGATGCCGCCCTCCTGCCGGTACAGCGAACAGGACAGCGGGACGATCACCAACTCCGCTGCCCCCGGCTCCTGTTCGGCGTGGGCCGCGCCGCCGACGCCGCACGCGTGCCGTCAGGGCGGCAGCCGGGCGGGCCGGGAGCCGGGGGCGTGAGGCGCGGCGCGTCGGGCCGGAGGCTGAGCCGGGCGGTGGGTGTGCTGCGGCGGGAGGCCGGGGCGCGAGGACCGCGGAGGGCGTGGGTGACGATTCGGGGGGTGGCGGTCGCGGCCGGGGCGGACGGTCGGCCGGGGTGCCTGGTGGGAGGGCCGACGGCCGGTGGGCGTGTTGCTGCGCGGGTCGCGGTGGGAAGGCGGGGCGTCGGCGATCCGGGGCGGACGGTCGGGCGGACGGGGATGCCCGGTGCACGTCGCGGGCAGCAGCCGGGCCGGGGGGCTCGGGAACGCGTGGGCCCCCGACCCGGGTGCGGGCCGGGGGCCTGGTGCCGGGCCGGGTCGGGCGGCCCTCCCCCACAGGGGGCCGTCGGTCGGTCAGCGGTGTCGCGGGGTGCCGGGTGGCTCGTCAGCAGGCGCCGAGGTCGTCCCAGACGCCCCACTGGCCGGTGGTGCCGGGCTGCTCGCCCTGGGTCCACCACTTGGCGCGCCAGTTGTGGCCGCCGTAGGAGACGGTCTGGCCGGCGCTGTACGCCGCGGTCGCGTTCCAGGCGGCGGTCGTGCAGCTGCCGGTGCCGCCGGTGGTCCCGCCCGTGGTGCCTCCGGTCGTACCGCCGGTGGTGCCTCCGGTCGTACCGCCGGTGGTCCCGCCGGTCGTGCCGCCCGTGGTGCCCCCGGTGGTGCCGCCCGTCGTCCCGCCCGTGCCGCCGATGTTGACGTCGATGCAGGAGTAGAACGCGTTCGCGGTGTCCGAGATGTTCCACACCGCGAGGACCTTCTGGCGGCCGGTGTAGCTGCCGAAGTTCACGGTCTGGCTGAGGTCGGCCGGCGGCTGGGCGTTGTTGCCGGGGAACGTGGCGATCAGCTTGTTGCCGATGTAGTACTGCCAGTTCGCGGTGGAGTGCCGGGCGGTGAAGTGCCAGGTGAAGGTCTGGACGGAGGACACGTTGGTGACCTTCCAGCCCAGGTTGTCGTTGTCCAGCTCGGCGTACTCGGAGTGACCGCCGGAACAGGTGAACAGACCCTTCGGGCCCTCGACGCTCTGCGGCTCGTACTTGATCTGGCCGCAGCTGACCACGTTGTTGGCGCACTGGTCCTGGCGGCTCGCCGGGTTGGTGATCCAGCCGTGGGCGCTGGCGGTGCCCGCGCTCATGGTCATGCCGAGCAGGGGGGCGACCAGCGCGCCGACGACGGCGGTCACCTTTCTCTTGGTCTGCATGGGGGGTGCCTTCCTGAGGTGGGGGGTTCAGGTCCGTCCTGGACCGTCCAGGTACGTCGGTCCCCGTCGTGGCGCGGTGGGGCGGACACGAACGGGGTTCCTCCGTACGACCGTTGCGACAGGCCGGAGACGGTCATAGGTCTAGACCGACTGCTGGGGGAGACGATAGCGGCGTACCGGGCGCGGTCAAGTGGTTGAACGAAAGGTTTGTTTCCAGTAGGCGCGGTCCGTCGAATAACTGATCGGACGTCACCGGGGTTGGCCGAAAAGACCCGTGGCGCCGACCGCTTCAGCGAACCGTCCGGATCGTGGACGCGATGACCGCGATGTGGACGTTTTCGACCCCCGACCGGCCGGAACGTGGTAGCTTCCGGCGCATGTCGCAGCGCGTATTCCTCACCACCCGGGGTCACATCGACCTTCTCCGGGTGTGTTCCGCTGCCTGTCACCGCGCCTGAGCGCCGCACGCCCCCGGCTTCGCCGGTACCCCGCCGCACCTGCGCGTCCGTAGCCCCCGCGTCCGCACCCCCGCGTCCGTAGCGGGTGCGGAGGGTGCCGTCGCCGCGCCCGCACCCTGCCGACCGTACGACCCGGTACGCCCGGTCAGTCCGGTACGCCCGTGTGCGAGCCCCGCCCGCTGTCCCGTCCGCCGCCTCGGCCGCCCCCGGAGAAGAGGACCCCCGTGCCCGACCGAACCCCCGTGTTCCACTGGTTCCTGCCCACCGGCGGCGACGGCCGCGACCCCGGCGGCGTCACCGCCGTGCAGGGCCGCACCGGTGCCGCGACCCGCCGGCCCGCCGACGTCGACTACCTGGCGCAGGTCGCCCGGGCCGCCGAGCAGGCCGGGTTCACCGCGCTGCTCGCGCCGGTCGGCCTCGGCTGCGTCGACCCGTGGGTCCTGGCCACCGCGCTCACCCAGCACACCCGCCGGATCGGCTTCCTGGTCGCCTTCCGAGCCGGTTTCGCCAGCCCCACCCTGCTCGCCCAGCAGGCCGACTCCTTCCGCCGCCTGGCCGGCGGCCGGCTCCGGCTGAACGTGGTGACCGGCGGCGACCCCGCCGAACAGCGCGCCTACGGCGACCACCTGGCCCACGACGAGCGCTACGCCCGCACCGACGAGGTGATGGCCGCGCTGCGCGACCTGCTGGACGGCAAGCGCGTCGACCGCCGGGGCGAGCACCTGCAACTCGCCGACGCCCAGCTCGTCGACCCCGCCGTCGAGCACCCCGTCCCGCTGTACTTCGGCGGCGCCTCGCCCGCCGCCGAGCAGGTCGCCGCCCGCCGCGCCGACGTCCAACTGCTGTGGGGCGAACCGCCGGCGGCGATCGCCGAGCGGATCACCCGGCTGCGCGCGATCGCCGCCGAGCAGGGGCGCACCCTGCGGTACGGGCTGCGGCTGCACGTGATCAGCCGCGACACCGCCGAGCAGGCGTGGGCCGAGGCCGACCGGATCCTGTCCGGCATCGACCCGGCGGCCGTCCGGGCCAGCCAGGCCCGGTTCGCCGCGATGGACTCCACCGGCCAGGCCCGGATGGCGGCCCTGCACGGCGGCGGCACCGCCGCCGCCCGCGACCTGCTGGTCGCCCCCAACC
The DNA here is from genome assembly GCF_044750705.1 of Kitasatospora sp. NPDC088783. Classification (NCBI taxonomy): domain Bacteria; kingdom Bacillati; phylum Actinomycetota; class Actinomycetes; order Kitasatosporales; family Streptomycetaceae; genus Kitasatospora; species Kitasatospora sp. NPDC088783. The sequence goes on along the minus strand of NZ_JBIVKJ010000012.1, from coordinate 6,769 downwards.
TGTGGGCCGGCATCGGCCTGGTCCGGGAGGGCGCCGGCACCGCCCTGGTCGGCTCGCACGACGAGGTCGCCGCCCGCCTCGCCGAGTACCGGGCCCTGGGCGTCGACGAGTTCATCCTCTCCGGCTACCCGCACCTGGAGGAGGCGTACCGGGTCGGCGAGGAGGTCGTGCCCCGGGTGCGCGCCCTGCTGGCCGAGCGGGACGCGGCATGAGCGCGGCGACGGGGACCGGGACGACGACCGGTACGACGACCGCCACGAAGGCCGGTACGAAGGCCGGTACGGCGGGCGTGACGGGAACGGCGGGCGTGACGGGAACGCCGGGTGCGGCGGGCGCGCGGGCCGGGGCCTCCCGGGGCCGGGTGGCCGAGGCGCTGCGCTGGACGGCGCTGCGCGCCCTGGCGCTCGCCGCGCTGCTGGCCGGCTGGCAGCTCGTCGTCCAACTCCAGGTGTGGCCGAGGGCGTTGGTGCCCTCGCCGGGCGAGGTGTGGCACCAGTTCGTGCTCGCCTCCACCGTCCACGACGGCGTCCGCGGCTACAGCGGCCACCTGCTGGGCGAGCACCTCGCCGCCAGCCTGCGCCGGATCGCCCAGGGCACCGGCTGGGCGGTCCTGTTCGGCACCGCGCTCGGCCTGGCGATCGGCACCCTGCGCCCGGTCGCGGTGGTGCTGGAGCCCGCCGTCACCTTCCTGCGCACCCTGCCGCCGCTGGCCTACCTGAGCCTGCTGGTGATCTGGTTCGGCATCGACGAGTCGCCCAAGGTCTGGCTGCTGCTGATCGCCGCGCTGCCGCCGGTCGCCGCCGCCACCGCGGCCGCCGTGCGCGGGGTGCCCGGCGACCTGCTGGAGGCCGCCCGGGCGCTCGGCGCGGGCCGCTGGTCGCTGCTGGGCGGAGTGGTGCTGCCCGCCGCGCTGCCCGAGATCCTCACCGGGGTGCGGATCGCCGTCGGCGTCGCGTACACCTCGGTGGTGGCCGCCGAGACCATCAACGGGGTGCCCGGCATCGGCGGCATGATCCGCGACGCCCAGCGCTACAACCAGACCGCCGTCGTGCTCGCCGGAATCATCACCATCGGTCTGTCCGGCATCGTCCTGGACGGCCTGCTCAAGGCCGTCGAACGGCTCGCCGTGCCCTGGCGCGGACGCGCCTGACCATCCGTCAATCCTTTTTTATTCCAAGGGAGTTCGCCATGTCCGAGAACCGCCGTCCCGTCCTGCGCGCCGCCACCGCCGCCGCGGCGGCCGTGCTGCTGACCGCCGCCGCCACCGCCTGCTCCAGCTCCGGATCCGGCAGCGCCGACGGCAAGGGCAGAACCACCGTCCGGATCGCCTACCAGGAGATACCCAACGCCGACCTGGTGGTGAAGGACAGGCGGCTGCTGGAGCAGGCGCTGCCCGACGCCGACGTCAAGTGGGTGAAGTTCGACTCCGGCGGCGACGTCAACACCGCCGTCCTGGCCGGCTCGGTCGACTTCGGACTGGCCGGCTCCAGCCCCGTCACCAAGGGCCTGGCCGCGCCGCTGAACATCCCGTACAAGGTGCTCTGGGTGCACGACCTGATCGGCGAGAACGAGGCGCTGGTCGCCCGCGGCGGCATCACCTCGGTGGAGCAGCTGGTCGGCAAGAAGGTCGCCACCCCGTTCGGCTCCACCTCGCACTACTCGCTGCTGGCCGCCCTCCAGGCGGCCGGCGTCGACCCGGCGAAGGTGAACGTCATCGACCTCCAGCCGCAGGACGCGCTGGCCGCCTGGAAGCGCGGCGACATCGACGCCGCCTACACCTGGACGCCCACCCTCACCGAGCTGGAGAAGGACGGCAAGGTGCTGGTGACCAGCCGCCAGCTCGCCGACCAGGGCAAGCGCACCGCCGACCTCGGCGTGGTCACGAACGCCTTCGCCCAGGCCCACCCCGAGATCGTCACCGCCTGGCTCAAGGCCGAGGACCAGGCCGTCACGCTCGCCAAGAGCGACCCCGAGCAGGCCGCCGCCTCGATCGCCAAGGAGCTCAACCTCAGCCCCGCCGACGCGCTCGCCCAGCTCAAGCAGCTCGTCCTGCTCACCGCCGCCGAACAGGCCGGCCCCGACTACCTGGGCAAGCCCGGCGCGCCCGGCAGGCTCGCCGACAACCTGCACGACGCCGCGGTGTTCCTGAAGGGCCAGCAGAAGATCGACGCGGTGCCCGACGCCTCGGTGTTCGCCAAGGCACTGGCCGTGGAGGAGCTGGCCCGTGTCACCGGCTGAGGCGCCCGGACCGCCGACCGGGGCGGCCGGGGTGGCCGAGGTGGGCGAGGTGGCCGGGGTGGCCGAGGCGGCCGAACGCACGGCCCCCGCAGTCGCGTTGGACCGGATCACGGTCCGGTACGGCGGCACGCGGGGCCGGCGGCGGGCCGGGCGGGAGGTGACCGCCGTCCACGACGTCTCGTTGACCGTCGCGGAGGGGGAGTTCGTCGTCCTGGTCGGCCCGTCCGGCTGCGGCAAGACCACCCTGCTGCGGGTGGTCGCCGGGTTCGAACCGGCCGTCGAGGGCGGCGCGCTGGTGCACGGCGCGCCGCCCCGGCCCGGGCACGGCACCGGGCTGGTGTTCCAGCAGCCGCGGCTGTTCCCGTGGCGCACCGTCGGCGGCAACCTGGCCTTCGCGCTCGCCCGGCACGGTCTGCCCCGGGCCGAACGGGCCGCCCGCACCGCCGAGTTGCTCGACCTGGTCGGCCTGTCCGGCTACGCCGGGCGGCGCACCTGGGAGCTGTCCGGCGGCCAGCAGCAACGGGTCGCCATCGCCCGGGCACTGGCCGGCCGGCCCCGGCTGCTGCTGCTCGACGAGCCGTTCGCCGCCCTGGACGCGCTCACCCGCGAACGCCTCCAGGAGGAACTGCGCACCCTCACCGCCCGGACCGGCACCGCCGTGCTGTTCGTCACGCACTCGGTGGACGAGGCGGTGCTGCTCGGCTCCCGGGTCCTGGTGATGGCCGCCGACCCCGGCCGGGTGGTCGCCGACCTGCCCGTCGACCTGCCCCGCGACAGCGCCACCGACCCCGCCGCGCTGCGCGGCACCCCCGAGTTCGCCCACCTGCGCGGCACGCTCTCCCGCACCCTGCGGGAGGCCGCCGGGGCCGCCTGACGGGCCGTCACGCCAGCGTGTCCGGCAACGGCCGAGGACCGGGGTTCACGGCGGCGCTCAGTCCGGTCGTCCGCCCGCTCCGCAGGCTTGCCGGGCGGGCGGGGCGGGAACGATGGACCAGGGGGGCCCGCGCCGTGGAGCGGGTCGGGAACGGGGGAGCGGGATGACGAGTGCACGGGGCCGCCACGCGGCGCGGAGCGCCCTGGTCTTGGTGGCCGTCTGGTGGCTGTGGATGCCGCTGCTGGCGGTGCTGACCCGGGTGGTCAAGCACTTCCTGTTCGGCGGCTTCGGCCAGCAGGACCAGAGCTACCTGCTGCTGGTCGAGCGCCTGTTCTTCCCGCGCGGCGGCCCGCTGGACGCCGCGCCGCTGTTCTGGTTCTGGCTCGCGATCGGCCTGGGCGGCACCGGGGTGGCGCTCGGGTACGTGGTCGAGGAGTCCGGGGCGGGCCTGCGCGACTGGTGGGTCCGGCTGGCGACGGCCGCGGTGGTGCTGGCGGTGCTCGGCTCGCTGGTGCGCGCGGGCACCGGCCTGTGGGACGACGACAAGGACGCGGGCCGGTTCTACGCCCGCTCCACCGTCCTGGACGTACCGGCGGGCGGCGCGGCCACCCCGCGCTCGGTGCTCCCGGTCACCGAGCACAGCCGTCCCGGCGACGGTACGCGCTGCGACCTGGTCGGCACCTCGGACGTCCCGGCCTGCGTCAAGACCGCCCCGATGCCGGACTTCGACTTCGAGGCCCGCACCGCGTCCTACGCCGCCGCCACCAAGGCGCTCACCGACAGCGCGGGCCTGACCTCCGGCGTCCACCTGCTGAACCACAGCCTGCACTACCTGCCCGGCGCCGCCGCCGGCGACGGCGCTGCGGGTGACGGCAGCAGCGGCCGGCCGGCGGCCGGGGTGTGGACGGCCGTGCTGGACGGCTCCGGCGAGCAGCCGATGGAGGGCGTCGCGGTCTGGGACGGCGGCTCCAACTCCGTCACCTCCTGCGCCTTCGGCGGCGACCACGCCTTCGACCGGGCCTTCGGCGGGACGGGCGCGGTCAGCCTGCGCAACCTGCTCGCCGAGCGCTTCCCCGACCTGGTCTACAGCGACCAGGACATCTGGGGCTACTGCGACGGCCCGGACGTCCGCACCGCCCGGCCCGTGGTCGTCATCTCGGTGGCCAGGCAGACCGGTTGGAAGCAGCGCACGGTGCTCGCCCCGGCCGGCGTCCTGGTGCTCAAGGGCTCCGCCGACGGCCGCCCCGACCTCGCCTACCGGCCCACCGCGGCCCCCGGCGACCTGCCCGGCGCGGTCTACCCGGCCTCGGTGGTCCGCTCGCAGATCCACGAGGTGCAGTGGCTCGGCGGGCGCGGCGCCAAGGACGACCGCGGCTTCGGCTACGACCACACCTCGGCCGCCGCGAACGCCACCAACCCCGGCGAGTTCCTGCTCCGCTCGAAGGCCGACGGCCACCTGTACTACGTGACGCCGCTGGTGCCCCGGGACAGTTCCTCGCAACTGGTGGTCGCCTTCGCGGTCCTCCAGGCCGACCGGGTCGGCGACGGCCTCAACGACCTGCACGTGTACGTCCGGGCCGACGACGCCCCGTCGGTCAACCTGGACGTGCTGGCCAGCCGGATGGTCTCGTACATGGCCCAGCAGACCTCGATCACCATCAGCGTGGGCGAGGGCGGCGCGCTCCAGGAGATCATCCCGTTCGGCCGGGACATGTGGCGCGGCTTCGTCGACTTCAACGGGCAGACCCAGGACTACATCGACCTCTCGGGCGACGCCACCGTCACCCCCAACCTGGTCTCCCTCAAGGGCGCCGTCACCCCGCCCGGCGCCCAGCCGCAGCCGCAGCCCGATCCGGCGGCGACACCCACGGCTCCGGCCCCCGCCCCGGCTGCTTCCGGCTGCGGCGGCGACCCGGCCCAGCTCTCCGACCGCCAACTCGCGGACTGCATCGCCGAGTTGTCCCGCACCCTGCAGGGCCGCCTGCCGGCCGGGGGCTGAACCGGCCGACGGGCGGGCTCTCGGCGTCGGGCGTCCGCCGCAGCGCGGGCGGCGCCGCTACACCGAGGGCGACGTGGAGCGGCTGCGGCTGCGCACCGTCCTGCGCGCCCCCGGCATGCCGATCCCGGAGATCCGCCGCCCCACCGAACTCGCCCGCACCGGCACCGGCACCGAACCCGACCGCCTCGCCCTGCTGCGCGCCCACGAGCAGCGCGTCCGGGACCGACTCGCCGAGCTGCGGCGCTCGTTGGACATCGTCCGGCACGAGGTCGCGGTGTACGAGGACTACCTCGACGGGGCGGCGGACCGAGCCGGCCTCACTCCCGCCGCTCGTCGTCGTACGCGCTGGTGCCCTCGTCCAGCAGCGGGCCGTCCCCGGGCTGCGGGTGCTTCAGGTGGGCGGGGGCCAGGGCGCGCAGGCCGTGGTAGCCGAGCAGCGTGATCAGGGTGCCCAGCGCGATGCCGCTCAACTCGAAGTCGTCGGTGAACTTCAGCGTCACGTTGCCGATGCCGACGATCACGCCCGCCGCGACCGGCACCAGGTTCAGCGGGTTGGTCAGGTCCACCTTGTTGTGGATCCAGATCTGCGCGCCCAGCAGGCCGATCATGCCGTACAGCACCACCGTGATGCCGCCCAGCACCCCGCCCGGGACCGCCGCGATCACCGCGCCGAACTTCGGGCACAGGCCGAACAGGATCGCGAAGCCGGCCGCGCACCAGTACGCCGCCGTCGAGTACACCCGGGTCGCCGCCATCACGCCGATGTTCTCCGCGTACGTGGTCGTCGCCGGACCGCCCACCGCCGTGGAGAGCACCGTCGCCGCGCCGTCCGCCATGATCGCGGTGCCCATCCGGTCGTCCAGCGGGTCACCCGTCATCTCCGAGACGGCCTTCACGTGCCCGGCGTTCTCCGCGATCAGCGCCACCACCACCGGCAGCGCCACCAGCACCGCCGAGGTCGAGAAGCTCGGCGCGTGCAGCGACGGCAGGCCGATCCAGTCCGCCTTGCCGACGCCCGACAGGTCGAGGCGCCAGTGCTCCGTCGCCGCCCCGCCGCCCACCGGCGAGTCGATCCTCCCGAAGACCCGGTCGAACAGCCAGGACGCCGCGTACCCGAACACCAGCCCCAGGAAGATCGCGATCCGCGACCAGAACCCGCGCAGCACCACCAGCGCCAGCGCCGTGAACGCCATCGTCAGCAGCGCCGTCCACTGGTCCTGCGGCCAGTACGTCCCCGCCGCCACCGGCGCCAGGTTGAACCCGATCAGCATCACCACCGCGCCCGTCACCACCGGCGGCAGCACCGCGTGGATCACCCGCGCCCCGAACCCCTGCACCACCGCCCCGCACGCCGCCAGCACCGCGCCCACCACCAGCAGCGCACCCGTCAGCGTCGACGCGTCCCCGCCCTGGGCCTTGATCACCGCCGCCACGCCCACGAACGACAGGCTGGAGCCCAGGTACGACGGAATCCGCCCCTGCGTCACCAGCAGGAAGAACACCGTCGCCACACCCGACACCATCACCGCGAGGTTCGGGTCCAACCCCATCAACACCGGCGCCACGAACGTCGCCCCGAACATCGCCACCACGTGCTGCGCCCCGAGCCCGACCGTCCGCCCCCACGACAGCCGCTCGTCCGGCCGCACCACCGCCCC